>DASUFW010000068.1:0-7114 GCA_036274335.1 Burkholderiales bacterium
GTGTGCTTCGCCGCGGCGAGCCCGGCGCGCAGCGCGACAGCCGCGCGCACCCGGCGGCGGAAGAACGCCGCGTCGATCGCCTCGCCCGGGTCGAAGCTCCAGACGCGCGCGCGGATCTGCGACGTCGGGCTCCAGGCCGCCTGCGCGAGCACCGCGCCGGGCGCGCTCTTCACCTCGAGCGTCTCGCCGGGCGCGGGCTTGCCCGCGACGCGCTCCACCGCGCCGGAGTAGATCCACGGATGGCGCCGCCGCAGCGACTTCTCGCGCCCTTTCTTGAGGACGAGCGCGCTCATTTCTTGCGGGCGCGCGGGTGCGCGGCGTCGTAGACGCGCGCGAGCGCCTGGTAGTCGAGGTGCGTGTAGACCTGCGTCGTGGCGATGCTCGCGTGCCCGAGCATCTCCTGCACCGCGCGCAGGTCCTGCGAGGACTGCAGCACGTGCGAGGCGAACGAGTGGCGCAGCATGTGCGGATGCAGTCGCCCGGCGATGCCCTGGCGCGCGGCGAGGCCCGCGAGCCGGCGCTCGACGACGCCGGGCGCGATCCTGCGGCCGCGCGCGCCGACGAAGAGCGCCTTCTCGTCCGCCGCCGCGAGCTGCGCGCGCACGCCGATCCAGGCCTCGAGCGCCCGCCGGGCGCGCGCGCCGACCGGCACGGTGCGCGTCTTGCGGCCCTTGCCGGTGACGGTCACCTCGCCCGCCGCGAGGTCGAGCCGCCCGTCGCCGAGGTCGAGCGCGACCAGCTCCGCCAGCCGCAGCCCCGAGGAATACATCAGCTCGAACATCGCCGCGTCGCGCGCGGCCGCCGGCGTGCCGTCCGCGCCGGGCTCGAGCAGGCGCCCCATTTGCTCGACCGAGAGCGCCTTCGGCAGGCGGCGGCCGGGCTTGGGCGCGCGCACGCCCTCGACCGGATTCGCCGCGTAGCCCCCCTTGTGGCGCGCGAGCCAGCGGTACAGCCCGCGCCACGCCGAGAGCAGGCTGGCGAGCGTGCGCGGCGCGAGCCCGCGCCCGTGCAGCTGCGCGACGAAGCGGCGCACCTGCGCGGTCTCCAGCGCCGCGAGCCGGCGGCCCTCCAGCAGCGCGAGCAGCGCCTCGAGGTTGCGGCCGTAGATGTCGAGGCTGCGGGGCGAGAGGCGCCGCTGGTGCGCGAGCGCGCCGAGGTATTCCTGGACCGCGTCCCGGTCCGGGTGCGTGGCGGCTCCTAGAGCCGCGCGGCGAGCGCGGCCGCCGTCAGCTCGCCGATGCGGCGCAGGTAGAGGGTGCCCATCTCGGCGTAGAAGCGCTGCGCGTCCTCGCTGCCGAGGGCGAGCAGGCCGAAGGGCCGCGTCTGGCCGAGCGGCACCAGCGCGAGCGAGCGGATGTGCTCGCGCGCCTCCCCGAACCAGGGCAGGAACGGGCTGCCCGCCGCCGGCCCGCACTGCGGCGCGCCCATCGCCTCGGCGGCGGCGCGCAGCGCCTCGGTCACGCCCTCGCCCTCGGGCGCGCCCGCGGGCAGCGGCCGGCCCCACAGGCGCAGGGCCACGTGCGGGACGCTGAAGTCCTCGCGCAGGTGGAACTGCAGCGCCTGCGACGCCGCGGGGAAGTCGCGCGCCGCGACCATGCCCGCCGCCAGGCGATGCACCTTCTCGCTGATGGCGTCGTTGTCCTCGCCGAACTTGAGCAGCTCGTTCAGCTTCGCCTCGAGCGCCTTGACCTTGTCGCGAAGCGACAGGATCTGGCGCTCGGCGAGCGGGATCGCGCGCCCGCCGTAGGGGTGCGGCACGTAGATCGACTCGAGCAGCTCGGGATGCTGGTCGAAGAACTGCGGGTGGGTGCGAAAGAACTGGGCGACTTCTTCTGCGGTCATGGCGGCCCTTGCAGGTCGATGGTCCCCTCGAACACCGTGCGCGCGGGGCCCTTCATCCAGACGTGATTGTCGCCGCCCGCCCACGCGATGGTCAACGTTCCGCCGCGCGTCTCGACGCGCACCGGCGACTCGAGCAGCCCGCGCGCGATGCCCGCCACCGAGGCCGCGCAGGCGCCGGTGCCGCAGGCGAGCGTCTCGCCGGCGCCGCGCTCCCAGACGCGCAGGCGCAGCGCGTGGCGGTCGACGACCTGCATGTAGCCCGCGTTGACGCGCCCCGGGAAGCGCGCGTGGTGCTCGAGCTGCGGGCCCTGCGCGGCCACCGGCGCGAGGTCGACGTCGGCGACCAGCTGCACCGCGTGCGGGTTGCCCATGGAGAGGATCGCGAGCTCGACGCGCTCGCCGTTCACCTCGAGCGGCTGCACGAGCGGCGATTCGCGCGCCGGCGGGCCCATGTCCACGCTCACCTCGCCGTCGTCTTCCAGCCGCGGCACGATGAGCCCGCCGAGGGTCTCGACGCGGATCTCGCGCTTGTTCGTCAGGCCCTTCGCGTGCACGAACTTCACGAAGCAGCGCGCGCCGTTGCCGCACTGCTCGACTTCGCCGCCGTCGGCGTTGAAGATGCGGTAGCCGAAATCGTTTTCAGGCTGGCGCGGCTTCCCGACCACCAGCACCTGGTCGCAGCCCACGCCGAAGTGCCGGTCGGCGAGGCGCCGGATCTGCGCGGCGTCGAGCGCGAAGGGCGCGCGCGTGGCGTCGAGCACGACGAAGTCGTTGCCCGCGCCCTCCATCTTGGTGAAGGCGACTACAGGCACGCGCGCAGCGTGTCGCTCACGTGCGCGATCTGCGCCTCGGCGAGCTGCGGATAGATCGGCAGCGACAGCACCTCCTGCGCCGCGGCCTCGGCCGCGGGCAGCTTCACGCCGCCGAACGCCTTCTCGAACACCGGCTGCCGGTGCAGCGGGATCGGGTAGTACACGCCGCTCGCGACGCCGCTTTCAGCGAGGCGCTTCCTCACCTCGTCGCGCTTCGCCACCCGCACCGTGAACTGGTGGTAGGCGTGCACGCCGCGGCCGTGCTCGACGGGCAGCTGCAGCTTCGCGCCCGCGAGGCGCTCGCGGTAGCGCGCGGCGTGCGCGCGGCGCGCCGCGGTGAAGCGCGCGAGGTGCGGCAGCTTCACGCGCAGGATCGCCGCCTGGATCTCGTCCAGGCGGCTGTTCAGGCCGATCGCCTCGTGCAGGTACGTCTGCCGGCTGCCGTGGTGCCGCAGCATCCTGAGCGCCGAGTCGTGCGCGGCCTCGCGCGTCACCACCATGCCGCCGTCGCCGTACGCGCCGAGGTTCTTGGTCGGGTAGAAGGACAGGCATCCGTACTCGCCCCAGGCGCCCGCCGCGCGGCCTTCCCAGTCCGCGCCGATCGCCTGCGCGCAGTCCTCGACCAGCACGAGCTTCCTCTGCCGGCACAGCCCGGCGATCGGCGGCATCTCCGCGCACTGGCCGAAGAGGTGCACCACGATCACCGCGCGCGTGCGCGGCGTGAGCGCGCGCTCCAGGGTCGCCGCAGTCAGGTTGAAGGTGGCGGGGTCGATGTCGGCGAACACCGGCTTCGCGCCCACGTAGGCGATCGCCTCGGCCGTCGCGATGAAGGTGAACGCGGGCGTGACCACCTCGTCGCCCGGACCGATGCCCGCGGCGCGAAGCGCCAGGTGCAGCGCGTCGGTGCCGGAGTTGCAGGCCACCGCGTGCGGCACGCCGGCGAGCGCGGCGATGTCCTTCTCGAGCGCCGCGCCCTCGGGCCCGAGGATGAAGTGCCCCGAGTCGAGCACGCGGGTCACGGCGGCGCGGATGTCGGCGCCGAGCTCCGCCTGCTCGGCGGCGAGGTCGAGGATCGGCACCTTCATGCGGTCGCCCTGAAGCGCTCGAGCCGCGCCTGCACCAGCCGCCCCACCTCGAGCGCGAGGGCGAGCGCGCGGCGCCCGTCCTCCCCGCCCACCAGCGGCGGGCGGCCGCCCGCGGCCGCCGCCACGAAGTTGGCGATCTCGGCGCGCAGCTCGTCGCGGTCGGTGAAGTCGGAGGCGTCCTCGGCGACGCCGCCGCCGCGCGCGTCGCGCCGGACGACGCGCAGCTTTCCCGCCTGCAGGTCGGCGGACGCGTAGCCGTCGGCCTGGAACACGCGGAGCTTCCTCACCGGCTGCTGGCTGACCCGGCTCGCGGAAAGGTTGGCGACGCAGCCGTCGGCGAACTCCAGGCGCACGCTGGCGATGTCGATCGAGTCGGTGAGCACGCGAAAGCCGCAAGCCGAGACCTGCGCGAGCTCGCTCCTCGCCAGGGCGAGCACCAGGTCGAGGTCGTGGATCATCAGGTCGAGGACCACGTCGACGTCGAGGCCGCGGCTCTTGAAGCCCGCGAGGCGCTCGCATTCGATGAACAGCGGCTTGCCGACCGCGTCCGCGAGCGCGCGGAAGGCCGGGTTGAAGCGCTGCAGGTGGCCGACCGCGAGCAGCGCGCCGCCCTTCTTCGCCGCGGCGATGAGCGCGTCGGCCTCGGCGAGCGTCGTGGCGATGGGCTTCTCCACCAGCACGTGCACGCCCGCTTCGAGGAAGGGCAGCGTCACCTCGTGGTGCCGCGCGGTGGGCACCGCGATGCTGACGAGGTCGACCTCGCCGAGCACCGCGCGCGGGTCGTCGTGCGCCGCGCAGCCGTGCTTCGCCGCGATCGCGCGGGCGCGCGCCGGGTCGGCGTCCACCACCGCCGCGAGTTCCACGCCCGGCGCGGCGGCCAGCTTCTCGGCATGGAACTGGCCGAGGTAGCCCACCCCGATCACCGCCGCGCGCAGCTTCTTCTTCGCCACGCCCGGCATTCTAGTCGCGCCCGTAGAACGGCGCCTCGCCCGGCGGCCGGGTCTTGAAGCGCCGGTGCGACCACAGGTACTGCTCGGGGGCCTCGCGCACCGCCTGCTCGATCCAGGCGTTCATGCGCCGCGTGTCGGCCTCCAGGTCCTCGGTCGGGAAGTCCTCCCACCGCGGCCCGATCCGGAGCACGTAGCCCTGCCCGCCGGGCAGCATGCGCACCACGGCGGAGAGCACCGGGGCGCCGGTCAGGCGCGCGATGCGCGACAGTCCCGGCAGGGTCGCCGCGCTCACGCCGAAGAAGGGCACGAACACGGCGTTCTTGTCGCCGGGATCCTGGTCGGGCAGGTAGAACGAGGAGCGCTTCTCGCGGCGCATCGCGGAGATCATGGCGCGCACGCCCTCCTGGCGCGACACCGCGCGCTGGCTGCCGAAGCGCGTGCGCCCGTGCTCGAGCAGGCGCGCGAAGTGCGGGTCCTTCTGCATCGCGTAGATGCCGACCATGTCGAGCTCCATGGTGAGGCGCGTCGCGCAGGCATCCAGCGTCACGAAGTGCGGTACCAGGAACACCGCCGCCTCGCCGCGCAGCGCGCGCGCGTGCTCCAGGCCCTCGACGCGGATCAGCCGCTCCAGCCGCTCGCGCGGCGCCCACCACAGCAGGCCGTGCTCGAGGAAGGCGCGCACCAGCGCGCGAAAGTGCGCGCGCGCGAGGCGCCGGCGGGCGGCCCCGTCCCTCTCCGGGAAGCAGCGCTCGAGGTTGCGCAGGGTCACCCGCCGGCGCGAGGCGGCGAGCGCGTAGAGCAGGTTGCCGAGCGCGTTGCCGAGCGCCGCCTGCGCGCCGAGGGGCAGGAAGTGCAGCAGCCAGACCAGGCCGATCGCCAGGCGGCTCACGACGGCGGGGGCGGCGCGCCTTCCGGGCGCTTGTAGCGGTTGTAGCTCCACATGTACTGCTCGGGCTTCTCGCGGATCGCTTCCTCGATCGCGCGGTTGATGCGCCGCGCCGGGGTCTCGCCCGGCTGCGCGGCGGCGAGCGGCAGGAAGCGCACCGCGAAGCCCGCGCCGCGCGGCAGCCGCTCGCACATGACGAGGAACGACTCGCTGTTCTCGCGCTCGACGAACTTGCCCGCGAGCGTCATGGTGTAGGCGGGGCGCCCGAAGAACTCGGCCCACTCGCCCTCGCCCTTGCCGGGCACCTGGTCGGGCAGGATGCCGATCGACTCGCGGCGCTTGAGCGCGGCGAGGAGCTGGCGCACGCCCGCGGTGCTCGCCGGCGCGAGCGCGATGTTCATGCGCTCGCGGCCCTCGACGATCATGCGCTGCAGGCGCGCCTTCTTCTGCGGGCGGTAGAGCGCCGTGAGCGGCATCTCCGCCGAGACGGTGAGCGGGGTGATCTCGAAGCAGCCGTAGTGCGGCGTGAAGAAGACGATGCCCTTGCCCGCCGCGCGCGCCGCGCGCACGCGCTCCAGCCCCTCGACGCGGCGCAGCAGCGCGCGCAGCTCCGCGGCCGGGCGCAGCCACATCTTCGGCGCCTCGGCCACCATCTTGCCCATCTCGGAGACCGCCGCGCGGCGGTGGCGCGCGTCGCGGTAGCCGGCCTGCTCGAGGTTGGCGCGCAGCCGCGCCCGCCAGCGCGGCGCCACCGCGTAGATGATCCAGGCGAGCGCGACGCCGAGCGCGTGCGCCGCACGCAGCGGCAGGCGCGCCACCAGGGCCATCATCTGCTATCCTTGCAGCCGATTTTTTTCAGGCGAGTCCCATGAGCGATTTTCTTTTCACTTCCGAATCGGTTTCCGAGGGGCACCCCGACAAGGTGGCGGACCAGATTTCCGACGCCGTTCTCGATGCGATTCTAAGCCAGGACAAGAGCGCCCGCGTCGCGGCGGAGACGCTGGTGAAGGACAACCTCGTGGTGCTCGCGGGCGAGATCACCAAGAAGCGCGAGGCGCACGTCGACTACCAGGAAGTCGCGCGCAACACCATCAAGCGCATCGGCTACACCGACCCCGAGATCGGCTTCGACGCGCGCGGCTGCACGGTGGTGGTCGCCTACGGCGAGCAGTCCCCGCACATCGCGCAGGGCGTGAACCGCCAGGTCGACATGGACCAGGGCGCGGGCGACCAGGGCCTGATGTTCGGCTACGCCTGCGACGAGACCCCGGGCCTCATGCCGCTCGCCATCTACCTTTCGCACCGCCTGGTCGAGCGCCAGTCGGAGCTGCGCCGCGACGGGCGCCTGCCGTGGCTGCGCCCCGACGCCAAGTCGCAGGTCACCGTGAAGTACGTGAACGGCAAGCCGGATTCGATCGACACCGTGGTGCTCTCCACGCAGCACTCGCCCGAGATGAACGGCAAGCCGCTGGAGGAAGCGGTGATCGAGCAGATCATCAAGCCCGTGCTGCCGAAGAACTACGTCAAGGGCCGGATCAA
>DASUFW010000069.1:0-18457 GCA_036274335.1 Burkholderiales bacterium
AGCATGCCGAGCTGGCTCACCCAGTAGAACGTGACCGCGCGCATCGTGGTCATCGCCATGACCACGTTGATGGCGACGAACGGGATCGCCGGAATCAGCCGCAGCGTGAACAGGTAGAACCCGCCCTCGCGCGCCACGCCCTCGTTCACGGTGCGCAGGTAGCCGCCGAAGCGCGCCTCGACGAAATCGCGCAGCAGGAAGCGGCTCACCAGGAAGGCGAGCGTGGCGCCGATCGTCGAGGCGAACGAGACGATGACCGTGCCCCACAGCAGCCCGAACAACGCCCCGCCGGCCAGCGTCAGGGGCACCGCGCCCGGCAGCGACAGGCCGGTGACGAGGACGTACAGCAGGAAGTAGCCGGCCACCGTCCCCATCGGGTGCTGCGCGTAGTAGGCCTGCGCCGCGGAGACCTGGCCCTTGAGCGCGTCGAAGGTCAGGTAGTGCTGCCCGTCGACGGCGAAGAACAGCCCCACCAGCAGGGCAACGAGCAGCACGACGGCGAGGCGGGAGCGGTTCACGCGGGCTTGGTCGTGCCGGCCGCCGCGCGGCTTACATGGGTCCGGCGGCGTGCAGCCCCTGCTCTTCGAGCACCTGCATGAGCCGGTCGCTCGTCACGCGCAGGCGCTGCGAGAGCATCAGCACCAGCTCCATGAGGATCTTGGCGCCGAGCATCGGCTGCTCGACGATGGTCCGCGCCAGGCTCTCCCGCCCCAGCACGGCCACCAGCGCCGGGCCGCCGACCGCCACGCAGGTGGCGAAGCGCGCGGCGCCGTCGATCATCGACATCTCGCCGAGGATGCGGCCCGGCTCCACGGTCGCGATGGGCTGCGGGGTGTTCCAGCGGTCGCGCTTGTTCACCTCGATGCGGCCCTCGATCACCATCACCATGAAGTCGCCGCCGTCGCCCTCGCGGATCACCTCCTCGCCCTCCATCGCGCGATACACCTCCATGAACTGCGCCAGCGCGCGCACCTCGCCGGCCGTGAAGTTCTCGAGCAGGGAGCACTTCGGGATCAGGGCGTGCAGCTGCGCGGCGAAGCGGGTGGCGTCGCCGAGGTGCTCGAGGTGCGCCAGCTGCGGCGGGCGGTCGTTCATGCGGAGCGGGCCATTCTAGCCGATCAGCCACGCCACCGTCGCCACCCAGCCGAGCGCGGATGCGGCGAGCAGCGGGTCGCGCAGCAGCTCCTGTGCGGGATCGCCGCCGCCGCCGCGCTTGCGCAGCCGGAAGAGGTAGCGGTAGGTGCCCAGCAGCACCCAGGGCAAGGTCCAGATCAGCCGGTCGGTGCCGTGCAGGACGACCGTACTGTCGGCGACCGTATAGAGCGCATAGCACAGCACCATGCCGAGCGCGCTGCCATAGACCGCCTGGTCGAGGAAGTCCGCGCTGTAGGCCTCGAGCACGGGCCGGTGCTGGCCGGCGTCCTCGGCGAGGCGCGCGAGCTCCGCGCGGCGCTTGGCGAATCCAAGGAACAGCGTCAGCAGGAATCCGCAGGCGAGCAGCCAGCGCGACGGCTCGATGCCGATGCCCCAGGTGCCCGCCAGGATGCGCAGCATGAAGCCCGCCGCGATGATGAACACGTCGAGCACGGGAATGCGCTTGAGGCCGAGGCTGTAGGCGGCATTCAGGACGAGGTAGGCGGCCACGCTGGCGAGCACGCCCGCGCCCGCCCAGGCGGCCGCCGCGAGGCCGAGCACCGCGAGCGCGGCCGCGAAGCCGTGGGCGAGCGCCGGGCTGACCGCGCCCCGCGCGACCGGCCGGCGCCGCTTCTCGGGGTGCTCGCGGTCGCGCGGTGCGTCGAGCGCGTCGTTGAAGGCATAGACCGCGCTGGAGGCGAGGCAGAAGGCGAGCGTGGCGATCAGCGCCGCCGCGACCAGCGCAGGCTCGCGCCACGCGTGCCCGAAGAGCAGCCCCGCCAGCACGAAGCCGTTCTTCGTCCAGTGATGCGGACGCACGAGCCGGGCGAGCTCGAGCGCGATCACCGGAAGCCGTAGCGCTCGAAGAAGTAGCAGGCGCCGACCGGCAGGCGTTCCGGAATGCGGTACCAGAGCTCGCGAATCTCCGTCAGCACCCCCTCGCGGTAGGCCGCATAGTCGAATCCCCGACCGAGCACCGCGTAATGGCGCGTGCCGCCGCCGTCGAATTCGCGCGCCTCGACCTCGCGGAAATACGGCCGGTAGCGCGCCAGCTCCGGCGGTTCCCTCCGGAAGATGAAGAGATCGCTGCCGTCGAACCGCCGCCAATCGGTGCGCAGGTCATCCTGCCGGGCGTGCGAGGACCCGGCGCCGAATACCGGCACGTGGCGCCCGGTGTCGTAAGAGAGCAGCGCCGCGGTCGAGTAGCTCTCCCCCGCCAGCCGGTAGCGGGCCAGCAGCGGCGCCATCGGCTGGAGGACGGCCTGCGGCCGGTCGAGGAGCACCCATTGCTGCCGCAGGCGCTCGTAGGTGCCGGGCTTCGCCCAGCGCTCGAGCGGCGCCTGCCAGCGCTCGATCGGCACCGTCAGGATCGCGACGAAGATCAGCGCGTGGACCACCGCCAGCGCGGCGAACCACCGCAGCGAGGCCACCAGCGCCCGGCGCTCGAGCACCACCGCCACGCTGATGGCGATCGCCGGCACGAACGCCATCAGCCAGTGCAGGCCGATGCGCTTGGCCGGCGAAAGCAGCGCGAAGACGGCGAACGGCACGAGCCAGGCGGCGAGCATCGCGCCGACCTCCGGGCGCGCCGCCGCCGCGCGCAGCTGCGCGCGCCCCTTCCACGCCTGCCAGAGCAGGGGCGCCGCGAGGTAGGCGAGCGAAATCGCGTACAGCGCGGGCGTCTTCCAGGAGACCGCCGCGTCCTCGTTCCGGTTGATGGCGTTGAACATCACGTTGCACCAGCACGCCTGCCAGTTCCAGTAGAGGTTGAGCAGGCCCGCCGGCAGCGCGCCGAGGAACGCGAGACCGAACGCCGAAGGCCGCCGCGCCGTGAACGCCCACACGAGGTAGCCCAGGCCGAGCAGCACGGCGAAGTACTTCGACAGGAACGCGAGGCCGAGCAGCACCCCGGCGAGGAAGAAGCGCTGGCGCGCGAACGCGATCGTCGAGGCGACCGAGAACAGCACCAGCGGCGTGTCGGTGGTGATCAGCACGTTCCAGAAATCGAGGGGTGCGAGCAGCACGACCGCGCCCGCCAGGTCGGCGCTGTCGGCGTCGCGCCAGCGTGCGACCGCGGACCGGACGAGGAACGCCAGCGCCACCGGCAGCAGGACCGAGGGCAGCCGCACCAGCCAGGGCGCCTCCGAGACCTGCACGAGCGGCGCGAGAAGCCAGCCCACCATCGGCGGGTGATCGTAGTAGCCGAGCGCGGGCTCGCGGCCCCAGAGGACGAAGTACGCCTCGTCGACCGTCATCGGCAGCGCCCCGGAAAACCAGAGCCGGAAGGCGAGCGAGACGG
Source organism: Burkholderiales bacterium (assembly GCA_036274335.1). GTDB lineage: Bacteria > Pseudomonadota > Gammaproteobacteria > Burkholderiales > SG8-39 > JAABQT01. The sequence continues at coordinate 3,434 of DASUFW010000069.1, forward strand.
CCAGCGCGCCCCAGAACCATTGCCGCGGCGAGAGGGTCACCACGGCGGGAATTCTATCGTCTGCCTAGGCGCGTCGTTTCGCCTGCTTGCGCCGCTCCTTCACGGCCCCCGCCAGGATCTCGAGCAGCTCGAGCGAGTCCTTCCAGCCCAGGCAGGGGTCGGTCACGCTCTGGCCGTAGGTCAGCGCCTTGCCGGGCGCGAGGTCCTGCCGCCCTTCCACCAGGTGCGACTCCACCATGGTGCCGATCACGCGCCGCTCGCCGCCCGCGATCTGGCCGGCGAGGTCGCGCGCGACGTCGAGCTGGCGCTTGAACTGCTTGGCGGCATTGGCGTGCGAGCAGTCGATCATCAGCCGCTCGGGCAGCTTCGCCTTGGCGAGCTCCGCGCAGGCCGCGGCGACGCTCGCCGCGTCGTAGTTCGGCGCCTTGCCCCCGCGCAGGATGATGTGGCAGTCGTCGTTGCCGCGCGTCTGCACGATGGCGACCTGCCCCGTCTTGTGCACGGAGAGGAAGTGGTGCTTCTGGCCGGCGGCCTGGATCGCGTCCACCGCGATCTTGACGTTGCCGTCGGTGCCGTTCTTGAAGCCCACTGGCGCCGACAGGCCCGAGGCGAGCTCGCGGTGCACCTGCGACTCGGTGGTGCGCGCGCCGATCGCGCCCCAGCTCACCAGGTCGCCCATGTACTGCGGCGAGATCACGTCGAGGAACTCGCAGCCCGCCGGCACGCCGGCCTGGTTGATGCGCAGCAGCAGGTCGCGCGCGATGCGCAGGCCCTCGTTGATGCGGAACGTGCCATCCAGGTAGGGGTCGTTGATCAGCCCCTTCCAGCCCACGGTGGTGCGCGGCTTCTCGAAGTAGACCCGCATCAGCAGCTCCAGCTCGCCTTCATGCAGGCGGCGCTCGGCCGCGAGGCGCCCGGCGTACTCCAGCGCCGCCTTGGGGTCGTGGATCGAGCACGGGCCCATCACCACCAGCAGCCGGTCGGACTTGCCGTGCAGGATGTCGCGCACCTTGCGGCGCGTCTCGCTGATCAGCGATTCGACCGGCGTGCCCTGGATCGGGAAGAAGCGGATCAGGTGCTCCGGCGGCGGCAGCGGGACGATGTTCTCGATGCGCTCGTCGTCGGTGAGCGAGGTCTTGTCCAGGGGCACGGTGCCGAGGAAGGATTCTGCGGGCGTCGTCATGGTCACGGGTCCAGTTCAAAAAAAAACCGCCAGGCATCTCTGCTCTGGCGGTCTTGTCGGTGGTTCGCTGGGGTCGCGGCTAGCCGATTTCCTCCGCCAGAGGGCGCGGAAAGTAGAAAAAGAAGCCGACATACCAGCGGGTCATGGGCAGGGATTGAAGCATGGGTGACCAGAATTGTCCACTTGGGCGCCGGGCGGTGCCCCCTCGGGGCGGCCCCGGGCCGATCGGCAGGTCAGGGTTCGCAAGGGCCTCGGCGCGCCGGGCGCCGCCCACGGCAACTACGTCCGCAATTCAGGCGCCCCTGGCACTCGCCCCCCCGGACTGCCAGAACTCTGGCGCGAAGTTTGCTCGCTCACAGGGTGTCTGCTAACGTTTTCGCTCGGGTAGCAGCACCGGCGAGAAGAACAGCAGCAAGGAGGCACTCATGTCGGCGAACGTGGCTATTCCGATTGCGGGCTTCAAGGACGTGTACGACGTCCCGACCGTGGAGAAGGCGCTCAGCGAGCTGCCCGCTACGGCGAACGAGGCGCTCCGCGCGCTCTACGACAAGATGCTGCGCATGGGTGGACAGCGCTTCACCGTGAAGCCCTCGGCCATGCCCCAACTGGACGAGCTGTTCGAGGAACTGCCCAATTTCGGTGCGGTGCTCGAGGACATCCGCCGGCAGCTCGCCCTGTGCTTGGACTCCGAGGATCCCGTCGAGCTGCCGCCGATGCTGCTGCTCGGCGCACCGGGCATCGGCAAGACGCATTTTGCGCGGCGCATCGCGCAGCTCCTCGGCACGGGCTTCGGCTTCGTGCCCATGAGCTCGCTCACCGCCGGCTGGATCCTGGGCGGCGCGTCCTCGCAATGGAAGAACGCGAAGCCCGGCAAGGTGTTCGAGACTTTCCTGAACGGCGAGTACGCGAATCCCGTCATGGTGGTGGACGAGATCGACAAGGCGAGCGCCGAGGGCCACTACGACCCGCTCGGCGCGCTCTATGGCCTGCTCGAAATCGACACCGCGACGCGCTTCGTGGACGAGTTCGCCGAGGTGCCGATCGACGCCTCCGGCGCGGTCTGGTTCGCGACCGCCAACGAGGCGGCGCGCATTCCCGAGCCCATCCTCAACCGCATGCACGTCTACGAGATCGAGGCGCCCGACGACGCGGGCGCGCGGCGCATCGCGCTCAACATCTACCGCGAGATCCGCGGCGCGCACGACTGGGGCCGGCGGTTTCCCGAGGCCCCCGCCGAAGCGGTGCTGGACAGGCTCGCGTCGCTCTCGCCCCGCGAGATGCGCCGCGCCGCGCTCGCCGCGTTCGGCAACGCCAAGGTCGCCGGCCGCTGCGCGCTTGCCCCGGAGGACGTGGCCGACGCGCGTGCCGCGCGCCGGCGCATCGGCTTCTAGTAGGCGAAGGCTTTCGTCCAGGCGTGGCCGGTGGCGCGGTAGAAGGCCACCGTGCTGGCGTAGGCGGACTTGCGGCGCGCGCCCTGCGCCATCTTGCGGAACGCCGCGCTGACGCGCGAGCGGAGCTGCCGGGTGTTGGTGTTCGCCTGCATGTTGTTTCTCCTGAGCCTGTTGGGCGGGCCACATGGCCTTGCGCCGGTGACGACAGGTTAGGCAGGCAGGGTATCCCCGGAATTTCCGAGTGTGCCCGCGGTGTTGCCCCTTTGTATCAGCCGTGGGGAAGCGAAAGCGCGCAGGCGACGACGGACAGCCAGAGCGCGAGCGACAAGCCGCCAGCGAGCCGCGCCACCGGCGGCGGCATCCGGTCGACGTCCCATGCGGCCGCGCCTCGATAGGCGCCAGTGTGGAACACCGCGGCGTTCACCCCGGCGGCAAGGATGAGCCCCATCTTCAGCGCGAACACGCCGCTGTCGATGAGCACGTCGGCGTGCGCCAGGAACATCAGCAGCCCTGCCGGGACGATGAGCAGGAAGCTCGCCGCGGTCCAGGGCAGCAGGCGCGCCGTGAGCCGGCGCACCGGCATGCGGCGCCACAGTCCGAGCAGGCGCAGGTCCACGACCGAGATAGTGCCGAGGAGCAGCGCGACGCCGGCCAGATGCATGGCAAAGGCCGTGGGGCCCAGCCAGCGCGACTCCTGAATCGCAGCGGCCAGGGCGCTCACGACCCTGCGGCGCGTCCCCTGTGCCGCAGCCAGTCGGCCACCGCGAGCCCGGTGCCGAAGTCCCACGGTCGGAGCTTCTCCGGCACGATGCGCTTGTAGTCCGCGAGCTCCTCGTTCAGCCGCACGATCCCGGCGGCGGGCACGTGGTACGCGATGATGAGCTCGTTGCGCCGGGGGAAGGGGTACAGGCCGACGAAGTGCGCGGCCGTGGGCTCGAGGTCGAGCTCTTCCTTCACCTCTCGGCGCACGCCCTCCTCGGGCGTCTCGTCCTTCTCGAGGAAGCCGGTCACGAGGCCGAACATCTTCTCGGGCCAGTCCCGGTTGCGCGCAAGAATCACGGCGCCTTCGTGCTCCACGATCGCCGCCACGACCGGGACCGGATTGTCCCAGTGCACGAAACCGCAGGCACAGGCGAGGCGCGCATCCTCCGTGCGCGCCGCCAGCGGCGCCGCGCACGCCGGGCAGTACCTATAGGCGCTGCTCAACCCAGCTCTTCACCGACTGAAGGGCCTCGGGCAGCTTTGCAGCCTCGGTGCCGCCCGCCTGCGCCATGTCGGGGCGTCCGCCGCCCTTGCCGCCCACCTGCTGGGCGACGAAGTTCACCAGCTCCCCGGCCTTCACCTTGCCCACGAGGTCGGGCGTCACGCCGGCGATGAGCGCCACCTTCCCGTCGGCGACCGCGCCGAGCACGATGGCGGCGCTCTTCAGCTGGCCCTTGAGCCGGTCCACGGCCTCGCGCAGCGTCTTCGCGTCGGCCCCGTCGAGGGTCGCCGCGACCAGCTTTGTGCCCTTCACGTCGATGGCCTGGCCGGCCAGATCGGTCCCCTGCCCGGAGGCGAGCCGCGACTTGAGCTTCGCCATCTCGCGCTCGAGCGCCTTCACGTTCTCCAGCACCTGCGTGATCTTGGGGCCGAGGTCGTCCGCCGGCGCACGCAGCATCGCCGCCGCCTGGCGCAGCTTCGCCTCCTGGGCCTGCACCCAGGCGAGCGCCCCCTCGCCGGTCTTTGCCTCCACCCGCCGCACGCCCGCCGCCACCGCCGACTGGTCCACGATCTTGAACAGGCCGATGTCGCCCGTGCGCGCGACGTGCGTGCCGCCGCAGAACTCGCGCGAGCTGCCGATATCGAGGACCCGCACCTCGTCGCCGTACTTCTCGCCGAACAGCATCATGGCGCCCGAGCGCTTGGCCTCCTCGATCGGCATGATCTGCGCGCGCGTGGGCGTGTTCTCGAGGATCTCGGCGTTGACGAGCGCCTCCACGCGGCGCATCTCGTCCTCGCTCATCGCCTTGTCGTGCGCAAAGTCGAAGCGCGTCTTGTCCGCGTCCACCAGCGAGCCCTTCTGCTGCACGTGCGGTCCCAGCACCTCGCGCAGCGCCTTGTGCATGAGGTGGGTGACCGAATGATTGCGCATCGTGCGGCCGCGCTGCGCGGTGTCCACGTGCGCCTCGACCGCGTCGCCGATCTTCAGCATGCCGGTCTTCAGCGTGCCGTGGTGGCCAGTGACGTCCGTCTGGATCTTCTGGGTGTCCGCGACCTCGAAGGTGCCGCCGGCCGCGACCAGCGCGCCGCGGTCGCCCACCTGGCCGCCCGACTCGGCATAGAAGGGCGTCTGGTCCAGGACGACGGTGCCTTCCTCCCCGCTCTTCAGCGCCTGAACCTGCGCGCCCTCCCGGTAGAGCGCGACGACCTTGGCCGGCGCGTCGAGCGTTTCGTAGCCTCGGAACAGGGTCTTGCCGCCCTCGTAGTCGAGCCCCGCGGCCGCCGAGAAGCGGCTTGCGGCGCGCGCGCGCTCGCGCTGCGCCTGCATGGCCGCCTCGAACCCGGCCATGTCGAGCATCACGCCGCGCTCGCGGCAGATGTCGGCGGTCAGATCCACCGGGAAGCCGAAGGTATCGTAGAGGCGGAAGGCGGTCTCGCCGTCGAGCAGCTTCTGCTCGGTCGAGGCCAGCGCACTCTCGAGCACCGACATGCCGTTCTCCAGCGTCTCGGCGAAGCGCTCCTCCTCCTGCTTCAGCACGGCCGCGACCCGCGCCTTGTCCCTGCGCAGCTCGGGATAGGCCTCGCCCATGGCGCGGTCGAGGTCCTCCACCAGCCGGTGGAAGAACGGCTTGTTCTGACCCAGCTTGTAGCCGTGGCGGATGGCGCGCCGGATGATGCGCCGGAGCACGTAGCCGCGGCCCTCGTTGCCGGGAATGACGCCATCCACGACGAGGAACGAGCAGGCGCGGATGTGGTCGGCGATGACATTGAGCGACGGGTTCCTGAGCTGCCTCTGCCCGGTCTCGCGCGCTGCCGCCTTGATCAGGTCCTGAAACAGGTCGATCTCGTAGTTGGAGTGCTTGCCCTGCAGCACCGCGGCGATGCGCTCGAGGCCCATGCCCGTGTCCACCGAGGGCTTGGGCAGCGGGTGCATCGCGCCCTGCTCGTCCCGGTTGAACTGCATGAACACCAGGTTCCAGATCTCGATGTAGCGGTCGCCATCCGCGCCGGGCGAGCCCGGCGGGCCGCCCTCGATCCCGGGCCCGTGGTCGTAGAAGATCTCGCTGCACGGCCCGCAGGGGCCGGTGTCGGCCATCTGCCAGAAGTTGTCGGACTGGTACTTCTGCCCGCCCGGCTTGTCGCCGATGCGCACGCAGCGCTCCTTCGGCACGCCGATGACCTTGGTCCACAGATCGTAGGCCTCGTCGTCGGTCTCGTAGACGGTGGTCCAGAGCTTGTCGGCCGACAGCCCGTAGACCTGGGTCAGCAGCTCCCAGGCGAACTGGATCGCGTCCCGCTTGAAGTAGTCGCCAAAGCTGAAGTTGCCGAGCATCTCGAAGAACGTGTGGTGGCGCGCCGTGTAGCCCACGTTTTCGAGGTCGTTGTGCTTGCCGCCCGCGCGCACGCAGCGCTGCGAGGTGGTGGCGCGCGAGTAGGCGCGCCGGTCCTGGCCGAGGAACACGTCCTTGAACTGCACCATGCCCGAGTTGGTGAACAGCAGCGTCGGGTCGTTACCCGGCACGAGCGGGCTCGAGGCCACGATGCTGTGGCCTTTCGACTTGAAATAGTCGAGGAAGCTCGCGCGGATCCGGTTCGAATTCATAGGCCCGCTATTCTAAAGGAGCACCCCCGGCGCCGGGGGCGCTCTGGAACGGCCTAGGCCGCGAGCCGGCCGTACTTCACGAGGCGCGCGCGGATGCCCGTCTGCGTGCGCTCGTGCGCCGCGGCGAGCTCGCCGAGCGCGTGCCCGGCGTCGAACGCGGCGAGGAGCTTGCGATCCTCGTCCTCCGTCCACGGCTCGCCGGTCTTCGCCGGCAGCTGCTGCCTGCGCCGCTCGAACTGCGCGACGCGCTCCAGCGAATCCACGGCGGCGTAGAGCGCGCGCACGGTCTGCGGCCGCTGGTAGGCGCTCTCCACCGGGAATACCTCGCCGCTTTCCGGATCGACGCCGTGGGCCAGCGATCTCACGATCGCCAGTGCCTGTGCATGGTCCATGACCTCACCCCCTTTCCGCGCGCGTTCGCGCTAGGGGATTAACGCGTCGTCCTCGGCGTCGGATGACAGGAGTGCACGGATCGTGTCGTGGGAAAAGCCTCGCGACTGCAGGAAGCGCATTCGCCGCGCACGCTCCAGAGGCGAGGCGACCGGCATGCGGTACTTCCGTGCGAGGATGCCTCGGGCGCGCTCGAGCTCGCTGCCCCGCGAGGCCCGTTCGGCGACGGATTCCTCCACGCCCTTCGCCCGCAGCTCGGCCCGGATGCGCGCGGCGCCGTACTTGCGCGCGAGCCGGTACACGCGCGCCTCGGCGTAGCGCTCGTCGGACAGCTGCTTCTTCGCCGTGAGCGCGTCGAGCAGCTGCTCGAGCGCTTCGCGCGACTCGGCCCGGGGTGCAAGCTTGCGCGCCAGCTCGGCCCGGGAGTGCTCGCGCCGCGCCAGGGTCCTGAGCGCCCGCGCCTTCAATTCCCCGGGCGTGTCAGGCGCGCCGCCCTTCACTTCTCGGCGCGCTTGCGCGTGGGCAGGTGCTCGACCTTGTTGTCCTCGGCGGCTTCAGGGGCCTCCAGCGTGGGCACCGCCACGCCGGCCTTCTCGCGGATCTTCAGCTCGATCTCGCGTGCGAGCGCCGGGTTCTCCATGAGGAACTCGCGGGCGTTGTCCTTGCCCTGGCCCAGCCGGTCGTCGCCATAGATGTACCAGGCGCCGGATTTCTCCAGCACCCCGTGCATCACGCCCAGCTCGAGCAGCTCGCCCTCGCGCGAGATGCCGGTGCCGTAGAGGATGTCGAACTCGGCCTGGCGGAACGGCGGCGCCACCTTGTTCTTCACCACCTTGACGCGGGTCTCGGAGCCGATCACCTCGTCGCCCTTCTTGATCGAGCCGATGCGCCGGATGTCCATGCGCACGGACGCGTAGAACTTGAGCGCGTTGCCCCCGGTGGTGGTCTCGGGGTTGCCGAACATGACGCCGATCTTCATGCGGATCTGGTTGATGAAGATGACGAGCGTGTTGGTGCGCTTGATGTTGGCCGTGAGCTTGCGCAGGGCCTGGCTCATGAGCCGCGCCTGCAGGCCCATCTGCGGCTCGCCCATCTCGCCCTCGATCTCCGCCTTCGGAGTGAGCGCGGCGACCGAGTCGACCACGATCACGTCCACTGCCCCCGAGCGCACCAGCATGTCGGCGATCTCGAGCGCCTGCTCGCCGGTGTCGGGCTGCGAGATGAGCAGGTCGTCGGTCTTCACGCCGAGCTTGGCGGCGTAGGCGGGGTCGAGCGCGTTTTCCGCGTCGATGAAGGCGGCGGTGCCGCCCATCTTCTGCATCTCGGCGATGACCTGCAGCGTGAGGGTCGTCTTGCCCGAGGACTCGGGGCCGTAGATCTCGACCACCCGGCCGCGCGGCAGGCCGCCCACGCCGAGCGCCAGGTCCAGGCCCAGCGACCCGGTGGAGACCACCTGGATGTCCTTGATGGCCTCGGAGTTCATCTTCATGATGGACCCCTTGCCGTACTGCTTCTCGATCTGCGACAGCGCGGCCGCCAATGCCTTAGACTTGTTGTCGTCCATTTCCTGTACCTCTTTTTCTGGTTGTCGGCATCTGCGGCAGGCGCTCGTTGGACGGCACGCTGGGCCAACACCGGATACTGTATAAACGTCCATGTATTGTGGGTGGTTGACGCCGCCCTGTCAAACACCGGAAAAAACCCTTTAGGAGACAAAAAGATGGCGAAAGTAGCGTTTCTCGGCCTGGGCGTGATGGGCTACCCGATGGCAGGCCACCTGCAGAAGAAGGGCGGCCACGAGGTCACGGTCTACAACCGCTCGGCCGCCAAGGCGCAGGCCTGGGCCAAGGAGTACGGCGGGAAGTCGGCCCCGACCCCGAAGGAGGCGGCCCAGGGCTGCGACTTCATCATGATGTGCGTGGGCAACGACGACGACGTGCGCTCGGTGGCCTACGGCGACGCCGGCGCGCTCGCCGGCCTGAAGAAGGGGGCGATCTTCGTCGACCACACCACGGCCTCGGCCGTCGTGGCGCGCGAGCTGCACGCGAAGTGCAAGGAGAAGGGCGTGGGCTTCGTGGACGCACCCGTCTCCGGCGGGCAGGCGGGCGCGGTGAACGGCCAGCTCGGCATCATGTGCGGCGGCGAGCAGGCGGATTTCGACAGGGCGAAGCCGGTGCTCGACGTCTACGCCAAGATGTGCGCCCTGATCGGCGCGCCGGGCGCGGGCCAGCTCACCAAGATGGTCAACCAGGTCGCCATCGTCGGCTTGCTGCAGGGGCTGGCGGAAGCGCTCAACTTCGGCAAGCAGGCGGGCCTCGACATGGAGAAGGTCGTGGGCGTCATCTCCAAGGGCGCGGCCCAGTCCTGGCAGCTCGAGAACCGCTGGAAGACCATGGTCGAGGGCAAGTTCGAGGGCTTCGGCTTCGCGAGCGACTGGATGCGCAAGGACCTCAACATCGCGCTCGCGGAGGCGAAGAAGAACGGCGCGTTCATGCCGGGCACCGCCCTCATCGAGCAGTACTACGGCCGCCTCAGCACGGCCGGCCGCGGCCGCTGGGACAACACGGCGCTGATGACGCTGCTGAAGGGCTAGCCTTCCTCCCGCCAGGCGCCGGCCAGCTCGCCGAGGATCCGGTGGATCTCGGGGCCGATGCGGCGAAGCTTGCGCCGGTGGACTGACACCAGCTTCCTGAGCTCCCGCTCTCCCTTCGGGGTCAGGCGGATCAGCACGCGGCGCCGGTCGGCGCGGTCGCGGTCGCGAACGAGGTGCCCGTGCGCGGCCAGGCGGTCGACCAGTCCGACGGCGCTGTGGTGCCGGATCAGCAGCTCGCGGGCGAGGTCGTTGATCGAGACCGGCGCCGCCCGGGCGCGCACCACGAGCATGGCCTGGTACTGCTGTCCGGTCAGCCCGACCCGCGCCGCCGCCGCCTCACTGAAGTGCAGGAAGCGGCGCAGCGAGTAGCGGAACGCGGCCAGCCGCGCGTAGTCGGACGGGCTCAGCGCCGGCGGCAGGCCGGGCTTCCTGTTTTTCCTGGGCAAGGTCCGCAAATCCCGGTTTCGGTGCATCTTTGTACCACGAACCAGGGTTTTCCCTAGGCCGTCCCCGGAACTCGTTGCCGTAATATCGCTCTACGATATTGCGTCATTTGTATCGCCTAACGATATGACTCGGGGGAGACGGGCGGCCGCGATCACCCCGGGCGGTTTCCGCGGCCGCAATCACTGAAGGAGGAGGCAGCACCATGAATCCAGAGAAACCCAGGGCATTGACCCGTCCGGGACGCCGCGCGCTGATGCGCGCCGGCCTCGGCATCGCCGGCGGCCTCGCGCTGCCCGGCTACGTCCAGCGCGCCTTGGCGGCGCAGCACCCGGCGCTCGGCACCTGGCCGGCCGGCTCGAAGGGCGGTACGGTCTACATCGGCGCCACGGTGCCGCGCACCGGCGCGTACGCCGCGCAGGGCGAGGACGAGCTGAAGGGCATGCAGCTCGCCGTCGAGCACATCAACGAGGGCCACCCGCTGATCAAGCACATCGCGCCCCACACCAAGCACGGCGTGCTCGGCAAGAAGGTAGAGCTCCTCGTGTCCGACTCGGGCGCCAAGCCCAACAACGCGGTGCAGGACCAGCAGCGCTTCATCACCGAGAACAAGATCGTGCTGATGACCGGCTCGACCTCGAGCGCGGTCGCGGTGGCCCTGAACAAGCTCGCGCAGCGCGAGAAGGTGCTCTACGCGGTGGCGATCTCGGGCTCGAACGACACCACCGGCAAGGACTGCGTGCGCTACAGCTTCCGGCAGTGCTTCTACGGCGAGACCGCCGCCAACGCGATCGGCCCCGTGCTGGTGAAGACCTTCGGCAAGGGCAAGAAGGCCGCGTTCATGACGCCGGACTACACCTACGGCCATACCGTGACCAAGTCGGTGAACGACTACCTCACCGAGCACGGCGGCTGGTCCATGGTGACCAACCAGGTGTCGCCGCTCGGCACGTCGGACTTCAGCTCGTACCTCACCAATATCGCCAACTCCGGGGCCGAGGTGCTGGTCAACGTCAACTGGGGCCGCGACGCGGTGCTCTCGATCCAGCAGGCCAAGCAGTTCGGCCTGCTGCCGAAGATGAACCTGGTGATTCCCTACCAGATCCCGTTCCTCGCCAAGGAGGTCGGCCCGGAAATCATGCAGGGCGTATACGCCGCCACCGACTTCTGGTGGACGCTGGAGGACCAGTACCCGCTCGCCAAGATGTTCGTCGAGGCCTTCGACAAGAAGTACGGCTACCGGCCCGAGTGGGGCGCGAACAACGCCTACATGCAGTTCGCGATCTGGGCGCGCATGGTCGAGGAGGCCGGCAGCTTCTACCCGCCGGACGTGATCAAGGCCTACGAGAAGGCGGAGACCTTCGACTCGACTGTCGGCAAGGTGCATTTCCGCCCCGAGGATCACCAGCTCGTGCGCCCGGTGGTCATCGTGCGCGGCAGGAAGCCGGGCGACATGCGCAACAAGGAGGACTACTGGGAGGTCACCGAGGTGCTGCCCGGCGGTCCGCTGATGCAGAAGCCCACCGAGTTCGGCTGCAAGCTCGGCGACTATACGTAGAAGGCGATAACATCGAACGTGTGAGACGACGCCGCAGCCGGCCCCCGCCGGCTGCGGCGTTGCTATGCGCCTGCCTCGCATGATCACCTGGGCAAACTTCGCATCGCAGCTGTTCAACGGCCTCGCGCTGGGCGCGCTGCTCGCCCTCATCGCCTCGGGGCTGACGATCATCTACGGCACGCTGGGCGTGCTGAACCTCGCGCACGGCGCGATGTTCATGCTCGGCGGCTACGCCGGCTTCGTCGCCTATCAGCACACGGGGTCGTTCGTCGTCGCGGTGATCGCCGGCGCGCTGTTCCTGCTGCTCGTCGGCGTGGTGATGGAGCGCGTCATCATCCGGCACTTCTACAAGCGCCCGCCCGAGGACCAGCTGCTGGTCACCTTCGGGCTGTCGATCTGCTACGTCGAGATCGTGCGCTACTTCTTCGGCAGCCTGTCGAAGACCGTGGCGCCGCCCAAGCTGTTCGTCGGCATCACGAACCTCGGCTTCATGTTCTACCCGACCTACCGGCTGGCGGTGGTCGGCATCGTCGCGCTGGCGCTGCTCGGACTCTACCTGCTCCTGTACCGGACCCGGCTCGGCCTGATCGTACGCGCCGGCATCGAGGACTCGGTGATGGTCGACTCGCTCGGCATCAACGTGGACCGCGTATTCATGCTCGTGTTCGGCATCGGCGCGATGGCCGCCGGCTTCGCCGGCATCGTCAATGCGCCCGTCGTCTCGCTCGCGCCCGACATGGGCGAGTCGATCCTGGTGCAGACCTTCGTCGTGGTCGTGATCGGCGGGGTCGGCTCGTTTCCCGGGGCCGTGCTCGGCGGCCTGATCGCCGGCGAGATCATCAGCATCACCTCGATGTTCAATCCCGGCTATGCCTACGTGATGCTGTTCGCGGCGATGACCGTGGTGCTGGTGCTGCGCCCGCACGGCCTGCTCGGCGTGCGCGGGCGCGAATGAGCGGGGCGCGCGCGTGCTGAGCCGGCAGCGGCCCTTCCTGGTCGAAGCGATCACGGCAGCCGCGCTGATCGCCGCGCCGTTCCTCCTGCCCTACTTCGACGCGGCGCCCAACACCGTCAACCGCATCCTGGTCTGGGGCCTGTTCGGCATCGGCTTCGACATCCTCTTCGGCTACACCGGGCTGCTCTCGTTCGGGCAGTCGGCGCTGTACGGCACCGGCGGCATGGTGGCCGCCTACCTGCTCACGCAGGCGCACTTCCCGCACGTGATCACGGCGCTGCTGATCGGGATGGTCGTGTCCGCGGCCGTCGGCTACCTGGTCGGCCTGGTCGCGCTGCGGCGCACCGGGATCTACTTCGCGATGATCACGGTGGCGATCTCGGAGATGTTCTTCTTCGTCGAGTTCAACCCGCTCTCGCAGTGGACCGGCGGCGAGAACGGCCTGCCCGGCGTGCCGGCGCCGACGCTCTACCTCGGCTTCGCCACGATCCACTTCAAGTCGGGCTGGTCACTCTACCCGTTCCTCGCGTTCTGCTTCTTCGTCGGCATCGTGCTGGCGCTGCGCATCGTGCGCTCGCCGGTCGGGGTCATCTTCCGCGCGATCCGCGAGAACCCGCTGCGCGCGGCGGCGGTCGGCCACAGCGTGCAGGGCTACAAGCTCGCCGCCTTCGTGATCGCGGCAGCCTATGCCGGCCTCGCCGGCGGGCTGCTGGGCGTGATGCAGGGCTTCATGCCGCCCGACGCGTTCATGTTCGACACCTCGGGCCAGCTCGTGATGCAGACCGCGATCGGCGGCATCGGCACGCTGTACGGCCCGCTGGTTGGCGCCGCCGTGTGGCTGTTCCTGCAGGACTTCCTGCAGGACACGCTCAAGCTCGGCGCGGCCTGGAAGCTTGCGCTGGGGCTGGTCTTCGTCGTGCTGGTGTTCTTCCTGCGCCAGGGCATCATCGGCGGGCTGCGCGACCTCTACGCGCTGCTGCGCGTCCGCGGCCCGAACGGCCGGCCCGCCACGAGCCCGGCGGACGCCGTGCGCGCGGTGGCCGCGCACGCCGCGCCCCCGCCCCCGAGGCGCCCGGCGCACGAGTACACCGGTCCGATCCTGCAGGCCACCGGCCTCAGCAAACACTACGGCGGCGTGCGTGCAAACTCCGACATCGACTTCACCGTCCGGCGCGGCGAGCTGCGCGGCATCATCGGGCCGAACGGCGCGGGGAAGTCCACCTTCTTCAAGATGCTCACCTGCGAGGTGCCGCCGTCCGCGGGGCGGATCCTGTTCGAGGGCCGCGACATCACCGGGCGGACGGTGACCGAGGTCTGCCAGATGGGCCTGACGAAGAGCTACCAGGTCAACCAGCTGTTCAACAAGCTGACCGTGGGCGAGAACCTCACGATCGCGGCGCTGGCCGAGCGGCGCGGACCATTCCGGCTCGACCTGCTGTCGCGGCTCGCGCGCATCCGGGGCCTGCAGGCCCAGGTCGCGCACACGCTCGAGCTGGTCAATCTCGCCGGGCGCATGGACACGCGCGTCGCCGAGCTCGCCTACGGCGAGAAGCGGCGCCTGGAAGTCGGCCTCGCGCTCGCCTCCTCGCCCAATCTGCTGCTGCTCGACGAGCCGCTCGCGGGCATGAGCCCGGCCGAGCGCGCCGAAACCGTGAAGCTGCTGCGCTCGATCGGCCAGGGGCGCACGATGATCATCATCGACCACGACATGGACTCCCTCTTCGAGCTGGTCGAGCGCGTGACCGTGCTGCAGGAGGGACGCGTGCTGGTCGAGGGCACGCCCGACGAGATCAAGCGCGACGCCGCCGTGCAGGAAGCCTACCTCGGCGGCATGCACAACGTGGGGGCCGCGTGAGCCTGCTCGAAGTCACCGGCCTGAACAGCTACTACGGCGACTCGCACATCCTGTTCGACCTCGACCTGCGCGTCGAGCGCCACGAGGTGGTGGCGCTGCTCGGCAGGAACGGCGCGGGCAAGAGCACGACGCTGAAGAGCCTGATGGGCGTGGTGGCGCCGCGCTCGGGCTCGGTGCGCTTCGACGGCATGGAGATCGCGGGGCAGAAGAGCCACGCGATTGCGCGCGTCGGCATGCAGCTCGTGCACGAGGAGCGGCGCGTCTTCGGCAGCCTCAACGTCGAGGAGAACCTGATCCTCGCCGGGCTCACGGCGAGCTCGCGCTGGCCGCTCGCGCGCGTCTACGAGATGTTCCCGCGGCTGCAGGCGCGGCGCGCGAGCCGCGGCACCGACCTCTCGGGCGGCGAACAGCAGATGCTCGCGATCGGCCGCGCGCTCGTGCGCGATCCGAAGCTCCTCCTGCTCGACGAGCCGTTCGAAGGCCTCGCGCCGGTCATCGTGCACGACCTGCTGGAAGCCTGCCGCGCGCTCGCCGCCGCCGGCCAGACCATCGTGCTCGTGGAGCAGAACCTCGCGGCCACGCTCGCTCTCGCGCACCGCGTCTACATCATCAACAACGGCCACATCGCGCACGAGGGCCCGGCCGACGAGCTGAAGGCCCAGCCCGACCTCCTGCAGCGCTACCTGGGCGTCTAGCCCCGAGCCAGGCGGCGAAAGCGCAGGGTGGCGAGCGGCCCGAAGGCCGCGCCAACCCCGAGCGTCGTCCAGGCGATCCCCCAGGCGAAGGCGCCTCCTGAGGCGCCGCCCGCGAGGTCGAGCGCCCAGCCGAAGACCGCCGGGCTCACCACGCC
>DASUFW010000070.1:0-13282 GCA_036274335.1 Burkholderiales bacterium
CAGCTCATGCCGCCGATCATGGGCGCGGCGGCCTTCGTCATGGCCGAGTTCCTCGCCGTGCCGTATGCGCAGGTGGCGCTGTGGGCGCTGGTGCCGGCGTTCCTGTACTACCTCGCCGTCTTCTCCGCGGTGCACTTCGAGGCGAAGCGCTACAACCTCCTCGGCGTGCCCGCGAGCGAGCTGCCGCGCTTCCGGGAGGTGATGCTGGCGCGCGGCCACCTGTTCGTGCCGATCCTGATCGTGCTGTTCGGGCTGATGGCCGGCTACTCGGCGCCGCTGTGCGCGCTGGTCGGCGCGCTGTCCTGCCTGCCGCTCGCCCTGCTGCGGCGCACCACGCGCGCCGGGATCACCTGGAAGACCGTCTTCGAGGCGCTCGAGGAAGGCGCGCGCAACACGCTCGCGGTGGCCATGGCCTGCGCCTGCGCGGGCATCGTCATCGCCTGCGTCACGATCACGGGCCTGGGCATCGTCTTCACGCAGCTGGTCGTCGCGCTGGCGCAGGACCAGCTGATCCTCGCGCTGGTGCTCACCGCGATGGCCGGCATCGTGCTCGGCATGGGCATGCCGACCACGCCCGCCTACATCATGATGGTGGCGCTGCTGGTGCCGGCGGCGATCAAGCTCGGCATGCACATCGGCTTCGCCGAGAAGGAGATCACGCCGGCGGCGCACATGTTCGCGTTCTACTTCGCGATCCTCTCGGCGATCACCCCGCCCGTCGCGCTCGCGATCTTCGCGGCAGCGGGGCTCGCCAAGGCCAACATGTGGCATGCCGGCTTCAACGCGATGCGCGCGGCGGCGCCCGCCTACATCGTGCCGTTCATGTTCGTCTACGAGCCGCGCCTGCTGCTGATCGTGAAGGACGCGGGCGACTGGCCGTGGGTGGTGTGGGCCGTGGTGTCCGCCTCGCTCGGCGTCATCGCCCTCGCCGGCGGGCTGTTCGGCTGGCTGGTCGGCTTCGCCGCCGCCTGGCATCGCGTCCTGCTGATCGCGGGCGCGCTCTGCCTGATCAAGCCCGGCATCTACACCGATCTCGTGGGCCTGACGCTGCTCGGCATCGTGGTGGCGGCGCAGTGGGTGGACCGCCGCCGGCGGGCGGAGAGCGCGGCGCCGGCCGGCTAGCGCGCGTCGTCGTCCAGGCGCCGGGTCTCGCGCTCGACCCGGTACTCGCCCTCGACCACGGCGCCTTCCGACTTCGCCCTCTCCCGGCGGATCTTCCTCGTCTTCCAGGCGAGCCAGGCCCACACGCCGAGCGCGATGCCGCCGGCGATCGCGAGGATCACGGACGCGAAGATGAACGCGAGGACGAAAAGGGCGATGCCGAGCGCCGCCCCGAGGATGCGCTGCAGCCAGATCAAGCCGGCGCCGACTCCTTCGGGTCGAAGTCGATCTCGACCTTGGCCCCGTTCGGGTCGTCGAAGAACAGCTGCCAGGTGCCGTAGCCGGGGAGCTTGCGCAGCTCGTAGCCGATGCCCTTCTTCTTGAGCTTCGCCACGGCGCCGGCCAGGCCCTCGCCGCTGAACGCCATGTGGTCGATCACGCCCTTCACGAGGCGCTTGCCCTCGATGCCGGCGATCACGTGCAGGATCGGATCCGAACCGCGCCCCCCGTCCGCGTACAGCCAGGCGCCGGGGAAGTTGAACGGCGGGCGCGCCCCGGGCTTCAGATTCAGGTGCTCCTCGTAGAACGCCAGCGTGGCCGGCAGGTCGTCGGTGAGGATGGTGAAGTGGTTCATCGCGGTCACGGCCATGTCAGGCTCCTCGGGCGGCCGTCTGCGACTGGCGGGTCCGCTCCATCACGGTCATGGCCGTGGAGACGAACCCCGAGAGGTCGGCCGCATTCGCTGGAACGATCAGTGTATTGGATTCCTTGGCGAGGCGCGCGAACGCGCTCACGTATTCCTGCGCCAGCTTGAGGTTGGCCGCATCCAGGCCGCCCGTCTCGGACAGGGCCTCCCCGACCGCGCGCACCGCGGCGGCGTTCGCCTCGGCGATCACGCGCAGCGCGGTGGCCTCGCCCTGCGCGCGGTTGATCGCCGCCTGCTTCTCGCCCTCGGACTTGAGCACCGCGGCCTGCTTCTCGCCGTCGGCGAGGTTGATCTCCTCCTGGCGCTGGCCCTCGGACTTGGCGATCAGCGCGCGCTTCTCGCGCTCGGCGGTGATCTGCTGCTGCATGGCGCGCAGGATCGACTCCGGGGGCGTGAGGCTCTTGATCTCGTAGCGCAGCACCTTGATGCCCCAGTTGCGCCCCGCCTCGTCCAGCACCGCCACGATCTGCTTGTTGATCTCCTCGCGCGACTCGAAGGTCTTGTCGAGCTCCATCTTGCCGATCTCGCTGCGCAGCGTGGTCTGCGCGAGCTGCGAGATCGCCTGGATGTAGTTCGAGGACCCGTAGGACGCGAGGCGCGGGTCGGTGACCTGGAAGTACAGGATCCCGTCCACGCCCAGCTGCGTGTTGTCCTTGGTGATGCACACCTGCTCGGCGACGTCGAGCGGCACCTCCTTCAGCGAGTGCCGGTAGGCGACGCGGTCGAACACCGGCACGATGAAGTTGAGGCCCGGCTCGAGGGTGGCGTGGTAGCGGCCGAAGCGCTCGACCACGAAGGCGCTCTGCTGCGGCACGACGCGCACGCCCTCCAGCACGAAGGCGACCGCGGCGGCGAGCAGGAACACGTAGACGGCGTACGCGGGCGTGCGGGTCGTCACCAGCGTGGCGACGGCGAGGGCAACGGCGACGATGAGCTTCACGAGCATCTTTTCTTCTCCCCTTCGATCCGGCGCCTCAGGCGGGCCGCCGGGACGACACCTTGAGCGTATTGCCTTCCGCGGCGAGCACGTACAGCATCGTGCCGGGCTGCATGCCGTCCCCGGCCTCCACGCGCGCCTCCCAGCTCGCGCCGCGATAGCGCACCCTCGCGAGGCCGGCGGCCTGGTCGACCCAGGATTCGAAGCTCGCCGGCTGCCCGGCGTCGATCGGCCGCATCTGCCGGGCCGCGTTGCGCGCCCGGTAGGCGTGGACGAGGTAGCTGCCGGCCAGCGCGATCACGGCCGCCGCGATCGCCTGGCCCTCGAAGCCCAGGCCCGCCGTGGCCGCGATCGCGGCGCCGAACGCGGCGACGCCGAGCACCAGCAGGTAGAACGTGCCGGTGAGCAGCTCGACGAT
Organism: Burkholderiales bacterium; assembly: GCA_036274335.1. GTDB lineage: Bacteria > Pseudomonadota > Gammaproteobacteria > Burkholderiales > SG8-39 > JAABQT01. Next base: position 3,163 of record DASUFW010000070.1, read on the forward strand.
CACCAGCGCGAGGCCGGCGATCGCCCATACCAGGGCGGGCGACATGGCGCGCTAATGTGGCACGCGAAACGGCGGGGTGCAACATGCGCGCGAGGGTAGAATTTTCGTCATGGCCGAGCACATCCTGCGCAAGGTTTCGGAAGAGCTGATCGAGCTGGAGGCGAGCGGCCATGTCGCGCCGCCGTTCAGCACTCGCTACCGCAAGCTCACGCCCGACCTGGGCTACCGCGCCATGCGCCGGCTCCATGAGCACCGGTTGACGATCGGCTGGAAGCCGCTCGGCCGCAAGATCGGCTTCACCAACCGCACGATCTGGCCGCGCTACGGCGTGCACGAGCCGATCTGGGGGTTCGTGTACGAGCAGACCGTGGTGCGCGCCGCCGCCGGCGAGGCCGAAGTGCCGCTCGCCGGCCTCGCGCAGCCGCGCATCGAGCCCGAGATCCTGTTCGGGCTGAAGGCCCCGCCGCCCCGCTCGCACGACCCGCACGCCATCCTCGCGGCCATCGAGTGGGTCGCGCACTCGATCGAGATCGTGCAGTGCTTCCATCCCGACTGGAAGGTGAAGCTCCCCGACTGCACCACGGCCAACGGCCTGCACGGGCGGCTGGTCATCGGTCCGCCCACCCCGGTGCACGACCTCCCGGATCTGGCGGCGCTGCTCCCCGAGGCGCGCGTGGTGCTGAAGAAGGGCTCGCGCAAGGTCGACGAGGGCGTCGGCGCGAACGTGCTCGACAGCCCGCTGTTTGCGCTCGCCTACCTCGTCGAGGTGCTCGCCATCCAGCCGGACTTCGAGTCCCTGCACGCCGGCGAGATCGTCAGCACCGGCACGCTCACCGACGCCCATCCGGTTGCGCCCGGCGAGACCTGGAGCACGGCGTTCAAGGGGCTGCCGCTCGCGGGGCTGAAGGTGAAGTTCACGTGAGGCGGCCGCTCGAGGGCGTCACGGTGGTGGCGCTCGAGCAGGTCATCGCCGGGCCGTTCTGCACCCGCCAGCTCGCCGAGCTCGGCGCGCGCGTCATCAAGATCGAGCGCCCCGAAAGCGGCGACCAGTCGCGCGCCATGGACCACACGGTGCTCGGCCAGTCGTCGCACTTCGTGTGGACCAACCGCTCCAAGGAGAGCCTCGCGCTCGACGTGAAGCACCCGCGGGCGAGGCAGATCCTGGATCGGCTCCTCGCGCGCGCCGACGTCTTCGTGCAGAACCTGGCGCCCGGCGCGGTGGAGCGGCTGGGCCTGGGCGCCGCGGAGCTGCGCGCGCGGCATCCGAAGCTCGTCTGGTGCGGCATTTCCGGCTACGGGCCGAGCGGCCCCTACGCGGGCAAGCGCGCCTACGACCTGCTCGTGCAGTGCGAAGCGGGCCTGCTCTCGGTGACCGGCACGCCCGAGGCGCCGGCCAAGGCCGGCATCCCGGTCGCCGACATCGCGAGCGGCATGTACGCGATGTCCTCGATTCTCGCCGCGCTGCTGCGCCGGGAGCGCGAGGGCGTCGGCGCCACGCTGGACATCACGATGTTCGAGTCGCTCGGCGAGTGGATGGGCTTCCCCGCCTACTTCACCAACTACGGCGGCACGCCGCCGCCGCGCTCCGGCGCCTACCACGCGACCATCGTGCCCTACGGGCCCTTCCAGGCCGGCGACGGCAAGACCGTCTTCCTTAGCATCCAGAACGAGCGCGAGTTCGCGCGCTTCTGCGACCAGGTGCTCGCGCAGCCCGGGCTGGCGAAGGACCCGCGCTTTGCCTCGAGCCCGGCGCGCGTGCGCAACCGCGAGGCGATGCACGCGGAGATCGCGCGCGTGTTCGGGACGCTGGACGCGGACCAGGTCGAGGCGCGCCTTGAGACGGCGGGCATCGCCAACGCGCGCCTGAACTCGATGCAGGAATACTGGAGCCACCCCCAGCTCGCCGCGCGCGACCGCTGGCGCGAGGTCGGCTCGCCGGCCGGCGCCGTGCGCGCGCCGCTGCCGCCGTTCAACCTGTCGGAGTTCGAGGCGCGCATGGACGACATCCCGGCGCTCGGCGCGCACAGCCGCGCGGTGCTGGGGGAGCTGGGCTACGCCGCGGCCGAGATCGACGCGCTCGCGGCCGACGGCGCGATCAGGACTTCTTGAGCTCGATGCCGGCCGCGCGCGCGAGCTCCCGCTGCACGCGCGCCACGCGCTCCACCTCGCCCTTGGCGGCGAAGCGCTCGTAGAAGCCTTCCTCGCGGAACTCGCGCACCAGGTCCGCCCAGGGGGCGAGGCGCTGCGCCCAGCGCTGCTCGCGCCCGTCCGCCGGCTCCGCGTCCTCGCGGGCGAGCGCGGTGCACACCCGGATCAGGGCCTTCAGGGTCACGGGCTTGGTGACCATGTAGTTGTCCTTGCCCCAGGTATCGCCGAACACGCCCTTGGCCGCCTTGAGGAAGTCGCGGATGGCGGCGTAGTACTTGTCGACGTTCTTCGCGCTGCCGCCCGAGACCTGGATGCGGCGCCACTCGGCGCGCACCCAGCGGTGCAGCTCGTTGAACAGCTCCGCCTGCAGGATCCACTTGTCGCGCTGGCTGCGGCCGCCCAGGCGGTTGATGCGGTAGCGGAGCGGGCTGTCGCCCTCGCTGTAGAGCTTGTCCACCAGGCGCGCCGCGAACTTGCGGTCCGGGGCCGCCCAGGACACCTTCTCGTACAGGTCGACGAGGTGGCTCTTGTTGATGCGGGTCGGCGTCGAGTTGATGATGACGAACATCTCGGTGGAGAAGTCCTCGCTCCGGCCGTCGAAGATCATGCACGGCACGCGGATGCCGGCCGCCTCGGCGGGCTTGTCCTGCAGGTAGAAGTGCAGGGCCGCCAGCCGGTGCTGGCCGTCGATGATGAGGAACTTGGAGCTCGGCTCGGCGAGGTGCCCCATGCCGTCCTGGACCGACTGGTAGCGCAGCGTCTCCGAGGTGAACAGCAGCACGGTGCCCGGGATCGGGGGCTGCGTGACCGCGGTCTCGTAGAAGTTGCGCAGCTGGCGTACCTTGGCCTGCGAGAGGGCCCGCTGGAAGGCGTGGTCAGTGCGCTCGATGCGGGCGATGAACTGGGCGATGTCGTCGTCCTGGGCGATGCGCGACGGGGCGATCTGCTCGCCCTCCCCGTAGAAGCGGCTGATGAAGCGCACCCGGGACAGCAGCTCCTTCGCGGGGTAGCTGACGAAATAGAAAATCCCGTCCTTCTGGCGGATCTGCGTCGCGAGCAAGAGTCCCTCCCCGGCTATCGGGTCCGCCGGAATGATACCGAAGGCCGCCCGGCCCCGCAGGCGGGCCGCCCCGGGGGCTAGGAGGGGCAGGCCGGCAGCATCAGGGCCTGCAGGACCTCGGCGGAGCGGCGGTTCTGGACGAACGCCGCAACCCCGGAGTGCGCCCGGACCGCCTTCGGCAGCAGGGGCAGGCTGCGGCGCTCGACGAGCTGCCCCCTCTTGAAGGGGATGGGCCCCACCCATTCGAGCACCACGTAGTCGTGCTGCAGCGTGCGGCCCTCGTTCTCTCCCGCCAGGACCCGGGACACCAGCTTGTTCTCGTAGCTGGCCACGTAGAGGACGGCGTCCTCCTGCCCCGCGGGGTCGGCGAGGGCTGCTTCCACCGTGGTCTCGAGCATATCCGGGCGTCCGGCCCCGATCTGCAGCGCGATGCTTGCCCGCGCTGGCTGCGCATTGATGCGGCCGACCCTCGCCTCGAAGTCCTTCCCGCCCCACCCCCGGAAATCATGCCCCTGCAGCACGACCTGCGGGGTGTAGACGAGGCGTGCGCCCCACACCTGCGCCAGCTTGCGTTGCCGGTCGCTGAAGCGCTGCTGGGCATAGGGATCCTTCCAGCCGATGTAATCCCAGTAGTTCACGTGCAGCGACAGGGGCACGACGCGCGCCGGCGCGAATCCCTGGGCGCCCAGGCTCTGCAGCCAGCGATCGGCGGGGGGACAGCTGTTGCACCCCTCGGAGGTGTAGAGCTCGACGAGGGCGGTCGTGCGCGGACCGGTACGGGCCTTGCACTCCTGGGCTTGCAGGGAGGTCATGGCGGTGGCGAGCAGAAGGGCGAGGGCAAGGCGCATGTGCCTGGGTCGAAACGAGGGTCCCGGGGCTTACGCCCGTCCCCCGATAATGCGGGGTGGCCCTGAAGCTCTCGGTCCTCGACCAATCCCCCGTCATCTCCGGCCAGACCCCGGCCGAGGCCGTCGCCGCCACGCTGGCGCTTGCGCGCCGCACCGAGCAGCTGGGCTATCACCGCTACTGGCTTGCAGAGCACCACGCTATCGCCGCGCTCGCCGACCCCTGCCCCGAGGTGCTGCTCGCCCGCCTCGGGGCCGAGACCCGCCGGATGCGAATCGGCACGGGCGGGGTACTCCTGCCCTACTACTCGGCCTTCAAGGTCGCCGAAGTGTTTCGCATGCTGGAAGCGCTCTACCCCGGCCGGGTCGACCTCGGCATCGGCCGGGCGCCCGGGGGAGATGCGCGCACGGCACACGCGGTGGGCGGGGGGCACCTGCCGACGGCGGAGGACTTCCCGCAGCGGGTCTGGGAGCTCGTCGGCCACCTGGACGGGACCCTTCCCGAGGACCACCCGCACCGGCACGTGCGTGTGCAGCCGGGAGGGGATTCCGCGCCCGAGGTGTGGCTGCTGGGCTCCTCGGACTACAGCGGCCTGCTCGCCGCGCAGCTGGGGCTGCGCTTCGCCTTCGCCCACTTCATCAACCCGCGCGGCGGCGACGTCGTCACGCGCGCCTACCGCGAGCGCTACCAGCCCTCGGCGCGGGAGTCCGCGGCGGCCGCGCTGGTCTGCGTGTTCGTGATCTGCGCGGAGAGCGACGCCGAGGCCGAGCGGCTGGCGGCCTCGATCGACCTGCGCCGCCTGCACATGGCGCTCAACCTCGACACGCCGGTGCCGACGCTCGAGGAGGCCGAGCGGCACGTCTACAACGAAGAGGAGCGCCGCTACGTGCGCGCGCAGCGCGAGCGCGCCGTCATCGGCGGGCCCGAGACCTGCCGGCGCGAGCTCACCGCGCTCGTCGAGCGCTACGGCGCCGACGAGCTGATGGCCCTCACCATCACGGGCGACTACCCGTCGCGGCTGCGGTCCTACGAGCTGCTCGCGGGGGCGTTCGGGCTCGGCTAGGGCTCAGTCGAGCTCGACGCCGTCCATGCCGACGTTGCGCCGGACCTTGGGCAGCATCTCGCGGATCCGGCGCCCCGCTTCCTGCGGATCGTCCACTTGCGGCGTTTCCGCGCCGCGCCGCCATCCCTCCAGCACGGCGATGCGCCCGAAGCCCGCCTGGAACACGCGCCCCGTGACGTCCTGCGCCGCCTCGCTCGCGAGGTAGGTCACGACCGGCGACACCCACTTCGGATCGCGCGCCGCGCGCTCCTCGTCGGTCAGCGCGCGCAAGCCTTCCGTCATGCGCGTCTGCGCCGAAGGCGCGATCGCGTTTACGGTGACGCCGAACTTCTTCAGCTCGCGCGCGGCGATGACGGTGAACGCGGCGATGCCCGCCTACGCGGCGCCGTAGTTGGTCTGCCCGACGTTGCCGTAGATGCCCGAGGTCGAGCTCGTGTTGATGATGCGCCCCTTGACCGGCTCGCCGGTCGTGCGCGAGCGCTCGCGCCAGTGTGCGGCGGCGTGGCGCGAGGGCGCGAAGGTGCCCTTCAGGTGCACCTGGATCACCGCGTCCCACTCGGCCTCGGTCATGTTGACCAGCATGCGGTCGCGCAGGATGCCGGCGTTGTTCACGACGACGTCGAGCCGGCCCCACTGCCCGAGGGCCGCGTCGATCATGCGCTTCGCGCCCTCGAAGCTCGCCACGTCCTCGCCATTCGTGATCGCCTCGCCGCCGGCCGCGCGGATGTCGGCCACGGTCTGCGCGGCGAACGACTCGTCGCGCCCGCTGCCGTCCACGGCGGCGCCGACGTCGTTCACCATCACGCGCGCGCCGTGCGCCGCGAGCATCAGCGCATGCTCGCGGCCCAGGCCGCGGCCCGCCCCGGTGACGATCGCCACCCTTCCCTCGCACAGGCGCGCCATCGGCTATTCCCCCTTGAAGCCGGGCTTGCGCTTCTCCAGGAACGCGGCGACCGCCTCCTTGTGGTCGGCCGTCGCGTGCGCGAGCGACTGCATGCCCGCCGAGAGCTCGAGCAGCGTCGCGAGCTGCACGTGCTGGCCCTCCTTGATGAGGCGCTTGGTCATGCGCACCGCATGCGGCGGATTGGCGGCGATGCGCTCGGCAAGCCTGCGCGCCTCGCCCATCAGCTCGGCGTCGGGCACCACCTTCGAGACCAGGCCGCAGGCGAGCGCCTCGGCCGCACTCAGCAGGTCGCCCGTGAAGGCCATCTCGCAGGCCTTCGAGTAACCCACCACGCGCGGCAGCAGCCACGCACCGCCGTCGCCCGCGACGATGCCGAGCTTGACGAAGCTCTCCGCGAAGCGCGCGCTTTCGGCGGCGATGCGCACGTCGCACATGCAGGCGAGGTCGCAGCCCGCGCCGATCGCCGGGCCGTTCACCGCGGCGATGATCGGCACTTCGAGCCCGTCGAAGGCGAGCGGGATGCGCTGGATGCCGAGCTTGTAGTTGCGCCGCGTCTGCGCCGGCAGCCCGCCGCCCAGGCCCCCGCCGTCGTGCATCTTCTTCACGTTGCCCCCCGAGGAGAAGGCCGTGCCGGCGCCGGTGAGGATGGCGGCGCGCACGCTCAGGTCCGCGTTCATCCGCTCGCAGGCCGCGACCAGCGCCTCGATGATGTCCGCGCCCGAGATCGCGTTGCGCAGGTCGGGCAGGTTGATCGTGAGCGTGACGACGGGGCCGTCCTGCGCGTAGTCGAGCGGTGCGTCCATGCGAGCTTCCTCCGGTGTCAGCGCAGCCCCAGGCCGCGCGCGATGATGCCGCGCAGGATTTCGCGCGTGCCCCCTCGCAGCGTGAACGAGGGCGAATTCATCATCGTCTGCGCGAGCACGGTGACGAAGTCGCGCGTCGAGCCCGGGTCGGGCTCCTCCTCCACGAGCTGCCGCGCGATCTCGGGGATCTCCTGCTCGAGCGTCGTGCCGAGGTCCTTGACGAGCGCCGCCTGCAGCGCCGGGTTCTCCCCCGCCTGCAGCATGCCGGCCACCGAGCGCGAAAGCCGCCGCAGCGCGATCAGGTGCGCGACGATGCGGCCGAGCGCGATGCGCGCGCGCTCCGAGGGCGCGGGCCCGAGCGTGCGCGCCAGCTCGACCAGCAGCGTGAACGAGGACAGGAACCGCTCCGGGCCCGAGCGCTCGAACGCGAGCTCGCTCGTCACCTGGGCCCAGCCGTCTCCGACGGCACCGAGGACGCTTTCGGCCGGAAGCCTCGCGTCCTGGAACGAGACCTCGTTGAAGTGATGCTCGCCCGCCAGGTTGTGCACGGGCCGGATCGAGATGCCGCGCGTGCCCTTCAGGTCGACGAGGAACTGCGTGAGGCCCGCGTGGCGCTGCTCGCCCGCCTCGCCGGTGCGCGCGAGCAGGATCATGTAGTCGGCGCGGTGCGCGTTCGAGGTCCAGAGCTTGGTGCCGTTCACGCGCCAGCCGCCGTCCGCCGGCACCGCGCGCGTGCGCACCGAGGCGAGGTCCGAGCCGGAATCCGGCTCGCTCATGCCGATGCAGAACATGCACTCGCCCGCCGCGATGCGCGGCAGGATCGCCTGCTTCTGCGCTTCGGTCCCGACCCGGAGGATGAGCGGCCCGCTCTGGCGGTCGGCGATCCAGTGGGCGCTCACCGGCGCGCCGGCGGCCAGCATCTCCTCGAGGACCACGTAGCGCGCGAGCGCGTTCCTTTCGTGGCCGCCGTAGCGCTTCGGCCAGGTCATGCCGATCCACCCGCGCTTGCCCATCTTGCGGCTGAACTCGAGGTCGTAGCCGCCCCAGGAGCCCACGCCCGCGGTGATGGCGCGCGGCGGGAGGTGCTCGGCGAGGAACGCGCGCACCTCGGCGCGCAGGGCCTCGCCCTCCGGGAACGCCGGCGGCTGCGTGAAGCGCAGCCTGTCGAGCGCGCTCACGCGCCCGCCTCCGTGAGGGTCTGCCAGAGCCGGTCGGCGCCGCCCGCGGCGATCGCGCCGCCGAGCATCACGGACCAGCGCGCCTCGCTGCCGAACTCGTCGCGCCAGGACCACAGGCGCCGCGTGAAATGGTGGAGCACGTGCTCCTGCGTGAAGCCGATCGCCCCGTGCACCTGGTGCGCGATGGCCGCCCCGACGCTGGCGGCCTCGCCCGCGCGGATCTTGGCGGCGGCGATCGCGGGCGAAGCGGGATCGCGGGCCACGACCTCCATCGCCGCCTCCGCGGCGGCGGTCGCCGCGGCCGCATGCCCGGCGAGCAGCGCGAGGCTCTGCTGCACCGCCTGGAAGCGGCCGATGGGCCGGCCGAACTGCACGCGCTCGCTGGCGTAGCGCACGCTCTCCTCCAGGACCCGCTGCAGCGCGCCGGCCATCTGCGCGCTGCGCATCACGGCCCCGAGGGCAAAGACCTGGGATGCATCGATGGGCGCCTCTACGCCTTCGGCGGTCACGGCGCCGAATGCCACGTCCTCGCGCGGCTCGCCGGCGACATTGGCGCCCCCCGTCGCGCGCGCGTCGGCAGGCCTGACGCAGGCCACGACCGATCGTCCGTCGTCCTGAGCGACCACCACGATCGCGGCGGCGGCCGACGCCCAGGGAACGCGCCGCGCGGCGCCGTCCAGCCGCCAGCGCGCGCCGTCGCGCCGCGCGTTCACTTCGTCGCCCGCGCGCACCGGTGCGATCGTCAGGGGCCCCGCGGGCCGCTCGAGCCCGGCGGCCGCGAGCAGCTTCGCCGCCAGCATCGTTTCGGCGAGCGGCACCGGCGCCGCATGGCGTCCGGCGCAGACGAGAATCGAGAGCGCGTCGGCGATCGCCAGCCCGGGGCCGCCCGACTCTTCCGGCACCAGCGACTCTGCGTAGCCCGCCCGCTCAATCGCGTCCCACAGCGCGCGGGGAAACTTGCCCTGGTCTGCGCTTCGCAGCACTTCCGCCGTGCATTGCGCCGCGAACAGTCGCTCGGCCGTGTCGCGGAGCAGGGGGTCGCTCATGACGCGAGCAGGCAGCGGCCGTTGTTGATCACCACCGCCTCCGCCCGCTCGGGAACCCGGCAGCGGAACGACACCGTGCGGCCGTCGACCCAGAGATCGGTCGCGATCGACTCGCCGGGGTACACGGGCGCGGAGAAGCGCACGTCGAAGCCGGCGATGCGCGTGTGGTCGTAGCCGAGCACCGTGCGCAGGATCGCATGGCAGGCGATGCCGTAGGTGCACAGGCCGTGCAGGATCGGCGCACGGAAGCCGACGCGGCGGGCGAGCGCCGGGTCGGCGTGCAGCGGATTGCGATCGCCGCTCAGGCGGTAGAGCAGCGCCTGGTCCGGTCGCGTGGCGAGCGTCGCCACCGCGTCCGGCTTGCGCTCCGGCAGGGGGTGCGGGGCGGGGCCCGATCCCGAAGGACCACCGAAGCCGCCGTCGCCGCGCGCGAAGGTGGTCGCCCCGAGCGTGAACAGGGGCGTGCCGTCGGCCGAGCGCACCTCGGTCTGCGTATAGATGACGGCGCCCTTGCCCGCGCCCTTGTCGTAGGCCTCGGTGACCCTCGCGCTTGCCACCAGCTCGCCCGCCGGCGGCAGCGGCCGATGCAGCGTGAGGCGCTGCTCGCCATGCAGCACCTTGGAGTAGTCGTAGCCGCAGTCCCTGAGCAGCGGCACGCGCGTCAGCACCGTCGCCATCGTCGGCACCGTCTTCAGCGCGGGCTGCTCGAACACGTAGGCGAGCTCGCCCGGCTCGAGCGGATCGCGCCCGAAGCCGATGCCGAGCGCGTACAGCAGCGCGTCGCGGTCGGTGTAGGCGAAGCGCTCTCCCTCGCGCTTCAGGCCCATCAGGTGCTCGTAGTTCAGCGCCATCGGGATCGGCTCAGGGCAACTCGGCGGCGAGCGCGTCGAACCCCCGCTCGCTCGCCAGGTCCCTGGGCGACTTGCCCTTGAGGTTGCGCAGCGCCGGGTCGCGCGTGCGCGGCAGCAGCAGCTTCACCGTGTCCTCGCGTCCCGCGTCGGCCGCGCCGTGCAGCGCGAGGTTGCCGTCCAGGTTGACTGCGTCGGGATCCGCGCCACGCTCGAGCAGGAGC
>DASUFW010000071.1:0-2109 GCA_036274335.1 Burkholderiales bacterium
GGCCGCCGCGAGCGCGGCGACGAACAGCCACGAGAAAGCGTTCATGGTGACATGAGAGAATACGGCATGCCCGCGGATCAGAACAACCTCATCTGGATCGACATGGAGATGACGGGACTCGTTCCCGACAGCGACCGCATCATCGAGATCGCGCTGCTGGTGACCAACGCGCAGCTCGAGACCGTCGCGGAGGGGCCGGTGCTGGTCGTGCACCAGCCCGACGAGGTGCTGGACGCGATGGACTCCTGGAACAAGGGCGTGCACGGCAAGTCGGGCCTCATCGACAAGGTGAAGGCCTCGGCGCTGGATGAGGCGACCATCGAGGCGCGCATGCTCGCCTTCCTCGCCGAGCACGTGCCCTCGGGCGCGTCGCCCATGTGCGGCAACTCCATCTGCCAGGACCGACGCTTCCTGGCGCGCTGGATGCCGAAGCTCGAGTCCTGGTTCCATTACCGCAACCTGGACGTCTCGACCCTGAAGGAGCTGGTGCGCCGCTGGAAGCCCGAGCTCGCCAAGGGGCTGAAGAAGGAGGGCAAGCACGAGGCGCTCGCCGACATCCTCGACTCGATCGAGGAGCTGAAGTACTACCGCCGGACGATGATGACGATTTAATTGGGGACAGTCCCTATTTTTCTCATTTGCAGATGAGAAAAATAGGGACTGTCCCCAATTAGCGGCGGCGCTTCTTCGCGGCCTTCTTCTTCGCCGCCCCGCCCACCTCGACGATGCACTCGATCTCGACGGGGATGCCCATGGGGAGCGAGCCCATGCCGACGGCCGAGCGGGCGTGCTTGCCGGCCTCGCCCAGCACCTCGACGAAGAGGTCCGAGCAGCCGTTGATGACCTTCGGGTGGTCGGCGAACTCGGGCACCGCGTTCACCATGCCGAGCAGCTTCACCACGCGCTTCACCCGGTCGAGGCTGCCGAGCTCGGCGCGCATCACGGCGAGCAGGTCGAGGCCGACCGTGCGCGCGTGCTGGTAGGCCTGCTCGGCGGTGTAGTCGCGCCCGACCTTGCCGCTCGGGCGCACGCCGTCCACCGCGCGCGGGCCCTTGCCGGAGAGGAACAGCAGGTTCCCCGTGCGCACCGCGTTCACGTAGTTGGCGACCGGCGCGGAGACCTTGCCGAGGTCGATGCCGAGCGCCTGCAGGCGCTTCTCGGCGCTCACTGCAGCGAGACTACTTTGCCCGGGTTCATGAGATTCTCCGGGTCGAAGGTGCGCTTCAGGTCCCGCATCAGGTCCACCGCCTCGCCCAGCTCTTCCTGCAGGTAGGCCTGCTTGCCGATGCCAACGCCGTGCTCGCCGGTGCAGGTGCCTTCCATGGCGAGCGCGCGCTTGACCACGCGCAGGTTGAGCGCCTTCGCTTCCTCCATGTCCGACGGGCTGTTCGGGTCCACGAGGATCACGAGGTGGAAGTTGCCGTCGCCGACGTGGCCGAAGAGCGGCACCGGCATCGAGGCCTTCTCGATGTCCCGGGCGGTCTCGACCACGCACTCGGCGAGCCGCGAGATCGGCACGCACACGTCGGTGGAGATGGCGCGCGAGCCGGCCTTGAGCTGCAGGCAGGCGAAGTAGGCGTGGTGGCGCGCCTCCCACAGCTTGGTGCGCTCCTCGGGCTTGGTGGCCCACTGGAAATCGAGCCCGCCGTGCTCGCGGGCGATCTCCTGCACCATCTCGGCCTGCTCGACCACGCCCTTCTCGGTGCCATGGAACTCGAGCAGCAGCGTCGGCATCTCGCGGTGGCTCGTCTTGTTGTGCTTGTTGAGCGCGGCCATGGTGGTCGAGCACAGCAGTTCGCTGCGCGCGATCGGGATGCCCGACTGCAGCGTCTGGATCACGGTGTCGGCGGCGCCCTTCACGGTCTCGAAGGCGCACACCGCCGCCGACATCGCGGCCTGCACCGGGTGCAGCTTCACCGTCACCTCGGTGATGATGCCCAGCGTCCCCTCCGAGCCGACGAAGAGGCGCGTCAGGTCGTAGCCGGCCGCGGACTTCTTCGCGCGGCGCGAGGTCTGGATGATGCGGCCGTCGGCCAGCACCACCTTGAGCGAGAGCACGTTCTCGCGCATCGTGCCGTAGCGCACGGCGTTGGTGCCCGAGGCGCGCGT
>DASUFW010000072.1:0-1432 GCA_036274335.1 Burkholderiales bacterium
GTGGGCAGCTACATGGACGCCCAGAAGCGCGACCTGGAGAAGAACCTCGCGCCCGAGATCCAGTCGGGGCAGGTGCGCGTGCAGAAGCTCTCCGACCAGGTGGTGCTGGTCACCATGACCAGCCAGACCGCGTTCGACGTCGACTCGACCGCGGTCAAGGCCAGCTTCTACAGCACGATGAACAAGCTCGCGGACGTGGTGGTGCGCTACGGCAAGACCACGCTCACCGTCGTCGGCCACACGGACAGCACGGGCACCCAGGCCTACAACCAGCGGCTCTCGGAGCGGCGCGCGCTCGCGGTCGCCGAGTACCTGGAAGGCAAGGGGGTGAACGGCATGCGCCTCGCAACGGCGGGCAAGGGCGAGAGCCAGCCGATCGCCTCCAACACCACCGAGTCCGGCCGCGCCCAGAACCGGCGCGTCGAGATCTACGTGGAAGCGGTGGTGCAGGGCTAGCGTCCGTGGCCGAGCGCAAGCCGCAGGGCCTCGCGCGGGGGCTCACCAACTACGGGGACGCGGGCTTCTCGCTGTACCTGCGGCGTTCGTTCGCGAAGAGCATGGGCTACTCGGGCGAGATGCTCGCCCGCCCCGTCATCGGCATCGCCGACTCGAAGAGCGGCTTCAACAACTGCCACCGGCACTTCCCGGAGCTGATCGAGGCGGTCAAGCGCGGCGTGCTCGCCGCGGGCGGGCTGCCGATCGAGTTTCCCACCGTGTCGCTGGGCGAGGTGTTCCTCAGCCCGACCTCGATGATGTTCCGCAACCTGATGTCGATGGACGTCGAGGAAATGGTGCGCGCGCAGCCGATGGACGCGGTGGTGCTGGTCGGCGGCTGCGACAAGACCGTGCCCGCGCAGCTGATGGGTGCGGCGAGCGCCGACGTGCCGGCCGTGCAGCTGCTCGCCGGACCGATGATGCCCACGTCGTTCCACGGCGAGCGCCTGGGCGCCTGCACCGACTGCCGCCGCTTCTGGGCGATGCACCGCGCGGGCAAGGTGGACGAGGCGGGCATCGCGGAGGTCGAGGGCAACCTCGCGACCACCGCGGGCACCTGCGCCGTGATGGGCACGGCCTCCACCATGGCGGCGCTCGCCGAGGCGCTCGGCATGGCGCTGCCCGGCAGCGCGGCGATCCCGGCAGTGCACGCCGACCGCCTGCGCGCCGCGGAGGCGAGCGGGCGCTGCGCCGTCGCGATGGTGCAGAAGCCGATCCGCCCGTCGCAGGTGATCACGCCGAAGTCGATCGAGAACGCGCTGCGCGTGCTGCTCGCGATCGGCGGCTCGACCAACGCCATCGTGCACCTCACGGCGATCGCGGGGCGCGCGGGCGTCGCCGTGGACCTGCAGCGCCTGAACCAGCTCTCGGATTCCACGCCGGTGCTGGTGGACCTCAAGCCCACCGGCCAGTACTACATGTCGGACCTGTATGCCGC
>DASUFW010000073.1:0-7869 GCA_036274335.1 Burkholderiales bacterium
AGCATCGACGGCTGGGGGCAGGACGACGGGCGCCGCCTGCGCGAGCGCAGCGACACGCAGGGCAACCTCTGGACGATGCGCAAGGCGCAGTGAGCGCCGCCGCGGGCGCGCCCGCGCCCCGGCTCGAATCGACGATAATCCGCGCATGAGGCTCGCCCTGGGGCTCCTGCCGCTCGTCGTGCTCGCCGCCTGCGCGCAGCCCCCGCAGCGCCCGTCCTACGAGGAGCGCTACCCGGACCTGCGCTGCCGGGAGGCGGCCTCGAAGGCGCTCTCGACCGGCGCCTGCCCAGGCTGCTTCACGCGTAACGCCAGCCCCGACGAGATCATGGACGCGGCCTACAAGACCTGCATGACGGGCGCGCTGCGCTAGCCGCGGCGCGGCGCCCATGGCGGAAATCCTCGGACTCGGCCTCTCGCACTACCCGCCGCTGTGCCTGCCCGACGCGGACATGGCGGGCATCCTGCGCTGGACGCTGCAGGACGGATCGATCCCCGCGCGCGAGAAAGACCCGGCCGGCTGGCCTGAGGCCATGCGCGCCGAATGGTCGGACGATTTCGGCGCGCGCGCCGCCGCCGCGCACCGGCGCGAGCTGGTGGCCGGCTTCGACCGCGTGCGCGCGGCGCTCGACGCCTTCCGCCCCGACGCGGTGCTCATGTGGGGCGACGACCAGTACGAGAACTTCCGGGAGGACCTGATCCCGCCGTTCGCGGTGCTCGCCTTCGACGACCTCGAGCTGCGCCCCTGGGACCACGCGCAGGGCTCCTCGATGATGAAGGGCCGCGCCAACGTGTGGGGGGAGCCGGCCGCGACGAGCTTCCGCCTGCGCGGGCGGCCGGACATCGCGCGCCACCTGGTCGAGGGCCTGCTCGCCGAGGACATAGACGTCGCCTATGCCTACAAGCCGCTGCATCACGGCAGCGTGGCGCACGCCTTCACCAACGCGGTGCTCTACCTCGACTACCACCGGCGCGGCTACGGGCACCCGACCATCTGCTTTCCGCTCAATTGCTACGGCCGGCGCGTGATCTCCGCGAAGGGCTTCCTCACGCGCATGGACGCGCCGCTCGAGCTCGACCCGCCGTCGCCTTCGCCGCGGCGCTTCATGCAGGTGGGCGCGGCCGCAGCGCGCGTGCTGAAGGCGAGCCCCTGGCGCATCGCGCTGGTGGCCTCCTCGAGCTGGTCGCACGCGTTCCTGTGCGACGCGACCTGGCGCCTGCGGCCCGACACCCCGGCCGACCGGCGGCTGTACGAGGCGCTGTGTGCGGGCGACTACGCCGCCTGGCGCGACACGCCGCTCGCCGCTGTGGAAGCGGCCGGGCAGCAGGAAGTGCTCAACTGGTTCGCGCTCGCCGGCGCGATGCAGGAGACCGGCGCGCGCCTCGAGTGGAGCGCCTTCGTTGAGACGCACGTCTTCAACTCGAACAAGGTGTTCGCCGTCTACGGCGCCGCGTGATGGCCGCGCTGCCCACTTTCGTCTGCGCGCACGGCGCGGGCGGGCACAAGGACGATCGCGGCATGCTGCGCCTCGCCGAGGCGCTGCAGCCATGCCTCGAGGTCGTGCGCTTCGACTTTCCCTATCGCGAGCAGGGCTCGAAGCGTCCCGATCCCATGCCGGTGCTGAAGGCCTCGATCGCCGCGGTCGCCGACCGGACGCGCGCGGCGTCCGGGCGCCTGCTGCTCGGCGGACGCTCGATGGGCGGGCGCGCGGCGAGCATGCTCGCGGCGGACGGCTTCGCGTGCGACGGGCTGCTGCTGTTCGCCTATCCGCTGCATCCGGCGGGCCGGCCGGAGAAGCTGCGCACCGCCCACCTCGCGAGCCTGACAGTGCCGGTGCTGTGCTTCAACGGGACGCGCGACCCGCTCTGCACGCGCGGCCTGATGGCGCAGGCCCTGGCACAGGTGCGCACCCGCTGGGACATGCACTGGCTGGAGGGCGCGGACCATTCGTTCCGCACGCTCAAGTCCTCCGGCCGCAGCGAAGCGCAGACCTACGAGGAGATCGCCCGCGCCGCGGCGCGCTGGCTCGAGACGCTCTGAGCGAGCTCGAGCACCACCGCGTTGAACTTCTCCGGGTACTCGAGGTGCGGCAGGTGGCCGCACTCGGGGAGCATCACCAGCTTTCCATTCGCCAGCGCCGCGGCGATGCGGTGCGCGTTCGACTCGGGCGGCGTGCGCTTGTCGAGCTCGCCGGCCACCACGCGCGCCGGGCATTTCACCGAGGCGGCCTCGCGCGCCACGTCCACCGCGGCGAGCATGTGCGCCGCCTGCGCGTAGCCCTCGGCGCTCAGGCCCTCGCTGCCGCGGATCCACTGCAGAACCTCGGCGCGCGTGCCGGGCGGCACCAGCTCGCCGGCGTCGTCCTCGCGCATGCGCTTCACGCCGAGCGTGCGCACGCGCTTCACGCGCGAGGCGAGGCGCCGCTCGCGCTCCTCGCGCGGCAGCCAGCCCCAGCCGGCGCTCGGCCCGCCGAGCACGAGCCCGCGCACGCGTTGCGGATGCAGGCGCGCGAACACCACCCCGGTCGCCGTGCCCCAGGAGCTGGTGCCGATCAGCGCCTCGCGGACGCCCAGCGCATCCATCAGGCGCGCGAGCGCCTGCGCGTAGGCTTCCGCCGGGGGCGCGTCGCCTTCCAGCGGGCGCGAGCCGCCATAGCCGGGCGCGTCCCACGCGACGACCCGGAAATGCGCGCCGAGCGGCTCGTACTGCAGCCGCCAGCCCGCCGACGTGGAGCCGATGCCGTGCAGCAGCACCAGGGCGGGGGCGTCGGCGCGGCCGGATTCTCGAAAAGTGATGTCTGCGGCGCTGCGGGTATCCGGGAGCATGCGCGATCTCCGACGTGGGGAAGCGGGTTCTGCGCCGACTCTAGCGCGTTCGCGGCCGCGTGGCGAACGTGGCAAACTCCCCCGGGTAAAGCCATGCCCTTCGGACTGACATTCAACAGGCACGGCGAGGTCCTCCGCTTCGAGGTCTCGGGCGAACGCGTGCCGGGCGAGCTGGCGGGAGAAATGCTCGCCGTGTGGACGCGCGTGGCCGAGGAATGCCGCGCGGCGGGCGTGGATCGCGTCATGGGCGTCAACCGCCTGACCGGGCCGGTGCCCGCGGCGGAGGTCTACCAGATCGGGCAGCAGGTGCCGGGCATCCTCGGCAGCGCCGTGCGGCGCATGGCCTTCGTCGTGCTCGGCGACCGCGAGGCCTACCGCGCCAACCTGTTCTTCGAGAACGTGGCCGTCAACCGCGGGCTGGAAGCGCGCATCTTCGAGGACGAGGCGCAGGCGCTGGCCTGGCTGCGCGCGCCTCAGTAGCGCGCGCGCAGCAGCGCCGCCGCCTCGACCATCGCGCGCATCTTGCCGAAGGCCGACTCGCGCGGCAGGAACTTCATGCCGCAGTCGGGCGCGAGCACGACGTCCGCCGGCTGCACGTAGCGCAGGGCCTTGTCGATGCGCGCGACCACGACCTGCGGCGTCTCGACCTCGGGCGTCGAAAGGTCGAGGCAGCCCACCAGGATCTTCTTGCCGGCGAGCGGCGCGAGCTGCGCGCAATCCAGGCCCGGCTGCGCGGTCTCCACCGACACCTGCGCGCAGCGGCAGCCGGCGAGCTCGGACAGGAACGAGTAGCCCGAGGGCTTCGCCTTCTGGTAGATCGCGTAGCCGAAGCACAGGTGCACGGCGGTCGTGCCCTCGACGCCCTCGAGCGCGCGGTTGAGCGCGGCCAGCCCGTAGCGGCGCGCTTCCTCCGGCTTCGCCTGCAGGTAGGGCTCGTCGATCTGCACGATGTCGGCGCCCGCGGCGAAGAGATCCCGCACTTCCTCGTTCACCGCGGCCGCGTAGTCCATCGCCATCGCCGCGACGTCGCCGTAGTAGTCGTCCTGCGAGAGGCACGACATCGTGAAGGGCCCCGGCACCGTCATCTTGGTCATGCGCGTCGTGTGCCGCTTGAGGAACTTCAGGTCCTCGACCTCGACCGGGCGCGCGCGCCGCAGCCTGCCGACGACGCGCGGCACCGCCTGCTTGCGGCCCGAGCGGCTGATGCCCTCGCCGGGCCGCTCGGGGTCGATGCCCTCCAGCGCCGTCGCGAAGCGGTTGGAATAGCTCTCGCGGCGGATCTCGCCGTCGGTGACGATGTCGAGGCCGGCTTCTTCCTGCGCCCGGATCGCGAGGCGCGTGGCGTCGTCCTGCGCGGCCGCGAGCCAGGGCTCGGGCACGCGCCACAGGCGCGCCGCCCGCACGCGCGGCGGGACGTCCTTCGCGAGCGCCGGGCGGTCGATCAGCCAGTCGGGCTGCGGCAGGCTGCCGACGAGCGTGACGGGGAACAGCATCGCGGATTGTTATAGCATGGGGTCGTCCATGAACGCCCCTGACGCCGTCGCGGTCACTCGCGAGCTGCTCCGCTTCGACACGGTGAACCCGCCGGGCCGCGAGCGCGATTGCGCGCGCTACGCCGGGGCGCTGCTCGAGTCCTGGGGCTACCGCGTCGACTACCACGACTTCGAGGACGGTCGCACGAGCGTGATCGCGCGCATGGGCGGCAACGACGTCAAAGCGCCGCTCTGCCTCACCGGCCACCTCGACGTGGTGCCGCTCGGCAGCCGCGCCTGGACGCACGACCCGTTCGCGGGCGAATCCGACGGCGACCGCCTGTACGGGCGCGGCGCCTCCGACATGAAGGCGGGCGTGGCCGCGATGCTGCTCGCGGCGCAGGCGTTCGCAGGGAAGCTCGCGGGCACGCCGGGGATCGTGCTGGTGCTGACCGCGGGCGAGGAGAACGGCTGCGTCGGCTCGCGGCACCTCGCCGCGCTGCCCCAGCTCATGGGCCGCGCCGGCGCCATCGTGGTCGGCGAGCCGACCTCCAACTATCCGCTGGTCGGCCACAAGGGCTCGCTCAAGTTCCACGCGAGCTTCCGCGGCGTCTCGGCGCACGGCTCGATGCCGCAGCTCGGCGAGAACGCGATCTACAAGGCCGCGCGCGCCACCGAGCGGCTGGCCGCGTTCGACTTCGGCGTGCCGGATCATCCGGTGATGGGCGGGCCGACGCTCAACGTCGGCACCTTCGAGGGCGGCAGCGGCGTCAACCTGGTGCCCGACGCTGCGCGCATCGGGGTGGACGTGCGCACCGTGCCCGGCATGGACCACGCGGCGCTGCGCGCGCGGCTGCAGGCCGAGCTCGGTGCGGGCGCCGAGATGGACGTGTTCTCCGACCTGGGCCCGGTGTGGACCGAGCCGGACGAGGCCTGGGTGCGCACGGTCTTCGAGATCGTGCGCAGGCACACGGGCGAATCCGCCGAGCCGCGCACCGCCGCGTACATGACCGACGCGGCCAACCTGCTGAAGGCGTATCCCGGCGCCCCCACGGTGGTGCTGGGGCCCGGCGAGCCGCAGATGGCGCACCAGACCGACGAGTACTGCAGTATGGAGCGGGTGCGCCAGGCGGTAGCTTTGTACGAGGCGGTGATCAAGGATTGGTGCCGGGTTTGAGCCCGGGCGGAGTTTTAATAAGTGCTGACAATCGCAGTGTGAAATAAGTCACGGCGGCCACAGGGCATTTGCCCGATATTTCAGGCAGTTAGGGGGTAGCAAGGCGTGGCCGCAGGTCCCGGGTTCCGAAAGCCGCTGATCGGCGTCGCGGTGGCGCTGTGCTTTGGCACGCCTCCCGCCCACGCGAACCCCTCCGGGCCCACCGTGGTGAACGGCAGCGCGAGCTTCGCGTCGAGCGGCGGCACGCTCACGGTGACGAACTCGCCCGGCGCCATCATCAACTGGCAGCAGTTCTCCATCCAGCAGAACGAGGTCACGCGCTTCCTGCAGCAGAGCGCCTCCAGCGCGGTGCTGAACCGCGTGATCTCCGGCAGCCCGTCGGCGCTGCTCGGCACGCTGTCCTCCAACGGCCGCGTGTTCCTGATCAACGCCTCGGGCATCACCATCGGCGCGGGCGCGCGCATCGACGTCGCCGGCTTCGCCGCCTCGACGCTCAACCTGTCCGACTCGGACTTCCTCGCCGGCCGGCGCCTGTTCCAGGGCACGGGGGGCGAGGGCGCGCTCAGCAACGCGGGCCGCATCACCACGCCCGAAGGCGGCTTCGTCTACCTCGTCGCGCCCAAGGTCGACAACGGCGCCGAGGCGGTCATCACCAGCCCGAAGGGCGAAGTGGTCATCGCCGCCGGGCGCACCGTCGAGCTGGTCGGCTCGCGCGAGCCCGACGTGCGCGTCGAGTTCACCGCGGGCGGCGAGGCGGTGAACGCCGGCGAGATCGTCGCCTCCTCCGGCTACGCCGGCATCTTCGGCACCCTGGTGCGCGAATCCGGGCGCGTCTCCGCCTCGCGCGCGGAAGTCGGGCCGGGCGGCAAGATCGTGTTCCGCGCCGCCGGGGACGTGATGCTCGAGGCCGGCGCGCGCGTCGAGGCGACCGGCGACACCGGCGGCACCGTGCAGGTGCTCGGCAGGCGCGTGGGGGTGCTCGACGGCGCGAAGATCGACGCCTCGGGCGACGCCGGCGGCGGCACCGTGCTGGTGGGCGGCGACCTGAAGGGCGCCAATCCCGACGTGCCGAACGCGTGGCGGACGTATTTCGGGGCGGATGCGGAGATTCGCGCGGATGCGATTCGGCTCGGCGACGGCGGCAAGGTGATCGTCTGGTCGGACGACATCACGCGCTCCTACGGCCACATCTCGGCGCAGGGCGGTACGCAGGGTGGAAATGGCGGCTTCGTCGAGGTTTCGGGCAGGAACCTCCTCGACTTCGCGTCGCCCGTGAACGCTGCTGCCCCCCTGGGCCGCGGCGGAACCCTGCTGCTGGATCCGACCAACATCACCGTCGCGAACGGCGGGGGCGCCACGACATCGCAAGCCGATGCGTTCGCCGATCCCGGCGGCACGCTCAGCATTTCTCCGACGACGCTCAACGCGGCGGGGACGACCGTCGTGCTCCAGGCCTCCAACGACATCAACATCAACAGCGCGGTCAACCTGACGACGCCGAGCGCGGGTTTCGTCGCGCAGGCGGGCGATGACATCAACGTCAACGCTTCGATCACCACCAATGGCGGCCAGATCCACCTCGAAGCGGATTCGCCGCATTCGACGAGCGGCGCCGCCAACGGCAGCGGCACGCTGGCGATCAACGCGCAGGTATCGTCCAACGGCGGGCACATCACGCTGATCGGCGGGGGCGACTCGATATCCAACGGGGGCGGGATCAGCTTCGGATCGCCGGGCAACCACGTGGATGCCGGGGCGGGCGGGATCAACGTGGCGCTTGCCGGCAATGCCGATCTGGGAATCGGCAGCCTCGGCCTGATTACCCAGATCCTGGGCAATCCGACGATTTCGGGCGGCGATGGAAGCCTTGCCAACCTTCGCGGCACGGGCGCGCTGGTGATCGGAACCGCCCTGACCGCCGGCACGAATGGATTGGGTTCGGGCGCCCTGACGCTCAAGGCGAACGCGATCTCCAACGTCGTCGCCAATAGCGCGATCACGCTTTCCGGAGCCGCCGGATCCTCGGTCGCCCTGGTGGCCGGCAATGGGGGGATCGAAATCGACCAGCGGTTCGTGAGCAATCAAAGCACGACGATCGATACCACCGGGCCGTTCGTCCTGAGCGCGCCTCTCGACACGAACAACCACAACCTGGCCATCCTGAACGCGTCCTCGGTCGACACGACGGGCGGGTCCATTACCACGGGCACCGGATCGATCATTTGCACAGCCCTGGTGGGATGTCCGTCCGGATCTATCGGCGGCCTGGTGAATGTGTGGACTTTCGCCGGCAGCGGTAGCTGGACGCTGGGCTCCAACTGGAGCCTGGGCCACGTTCCCGGCAGCACCGAGGTTGCGCTGATCGGACCCGCGGCGTCGCCCAATACCATCACGCTC
>DASUFW010000074.1:0-4278 GCA_036274335.1 Burkholderiales bacterium
TGAACGCGACGTTCTTGCAGCCGTTCCTCTCCAAGGGGATCGGCCAGGGCCGCACGCTCACGGTGAACACCGAGAGCACCTATGACTGGGAGCGCAAGCAGTGGACGATCCCGGTCAACTTCATGTACTCGAAGGTCACCAGGTTCGGCGACCAGCTGGTCAGCCTGACGGGCGGTGTGCGCGTGTACCTGGACTCGCCCGCGGGCGGGCCGGACTGGGGATTGCGGCTCGTGGTCACGCTTCTCTATCCGAGATAGCGCGAGGATCGCCCGCGGCGGTCTTACAATAGTCCTGACAATCTGAAGGATTCTTTCATGCACGCCATACGCACCGCGCTTGCCGCTGCTGTTGTCTCCACCGCGCTGGTCCATACCGCGCTCGCCTCCGACGCCGGCACGCTCGACAAGGCTACCGCCGAGAAAGTCCATCCCTCGAAGCCGCCCTATTCGCCCTACGCGAACCGCAATTTCCCGACGCAGCCCTACTTCGGCGACACGCACTTGCACACGTCCTTCTCGATGGACGCCGGCGCCTTCGGCGCCCGGCTCGGTCCGCGCGAGGCCTACCGCTTCGCGCGCGGGGAGCAGGTCGTCTCCTCCACCGGCCAGCCGGCGAAGCTTTCGCGCCCGCTCGACTTCCTCGTGGTCGCGGATCACTCGGACAACATGGGCTTCTTTCCGGATCTCTTCGCCGGGAAGCCCGAGCTGCTCGCCGACCCCACCGGCCGGCGCTGGTACGACCTGATCAAGTCCGGCAAGGGGGCGGAAGCCGCGCTCGAGATCATCGTCGCCTTCTCGCACAACAAGTTTCCGAAGGACCTGATGTACTTCCCGGGCACGCGCAACTACCGCGATGCCTGGATGGAGACGATCAAGGCGGCCGAGGAGTTCAACGAGCCCGGCCGCTTCACCGCGTTCATCGGCTACGAGTGGACCTCCAACACCGGCGGCAACAACCTGCACCGCAACGTGATCTTCCGGGACAACGGCGACAAGGCGAGCGAGGTCGTGCCGTTCACCGTCTACCCGCCCTACGGCAGCGACAACCCGGTCAACCTGTGGAAATGGATGGCGGCCTACGAAGCGAAAACCGGCGGCAGCGTGCTCGCCATCGCGCACAACGGCAACCTGTCGAACGGCCTCATGTTCCCCATGGTCGAGGAGTTCGGCAAGAAGCTCGACAAGGATTACGTCGAGGAGCGCGCGAAGTGGGAGCGGCTCTATGAGGTCACCCAGACCAAGGGCACGGGGGAGGCACATCCGTTCCTGTCGCCGAACGACGAGTTCGCGAAGTTCGAGCTCTGGGACAAGGGAAATCTGGATGGCAGCGTGGCGAAGAAGAAGGAGATGCTCGAGTTCGAGTACGCGCGCGCGGCCTTCAAGAACGGCCTCAAGCTCGAGGCGGCGTTCGGCACCAATCCCTACAAGTTCGGCCTGATCGGCAGCAGCGACGCACACAACAGCCTGTCGGCGCTGCGCGAGGAGAACTTCTTCGGCAAGACCGTGCCGCAGGAGCCGAGCCCCGAGCGCATGCAGAAGGCGTTCTTCGACAACCCGCAGACCGGCGTCAAGGTCATGGACTGGGAAGTCGCCGCCTCGGGCTACGCCGCGGTGTGGGCGACCGAGAATACGCGCGCGGCGATCTGGGACGGGATGCAGCGCAAAGAGACCTACGCCACCACCGGGCCGCGCATGATCGTGCGCTTCTTCGGCGGCTGGGATTTCGTGCCGCGCGACGCGCTCGACCGGCTGCCGGCGGCGATCGGCTACGCGAAGGGCGTGCCGATGGGCGGCGATCTGGCCAAGGCGCCGCAGGGCAAGGCGCCCACCTTCCTCGTCGCCGCGCTGAAGGACCCGATCGGCGCGAACCTCGACCGCATCCAGGTCGTCAAGGGCTGGATGGACGGCGGCGGCAAGCTGCACGAGAAGGTCTACGACGTGGTGTGGGGCGATGCGAAGACGCGCAAGCCCGGGCGCGACGGCAAGCTCCCCGCCGTGGGCAGCACGGTGGATCTGGCCACCGCCACCTGGACCAACACCATCGGCGATCCCGAGCTGATCACGGTGTGGAAGGACCCGGAGTTCGACCCGAAGCTGCGCGCCTTCTACTACGCGCGCGTCATCGAGATCCCGACGCCGCGCTGGACCGCGTACGACGCCGTGCGCTTCGGCGTGAAGCCGCTGCCCGGCACCACCCTGGTGCTGCAGGAGCGCGCCTACACCGCGCCGATCTGGTACACGCCGTAGCAGCGCAGTGCTGAAGCGCTGGCTGCGCGAGCCGCTGGTCCATTTCCTCGCGCTCGGCGCGCTTCTCTTTCTCGTCTTCCACGTCTGGGGCTCGAGCCCGCAGCGCATCGTCATCACGCCTGGGCAGGTCCAGTCGTTGACGGCGGGCTTCCAGCGCGTCTGGCAGCGCCCACCGACCGAAGCCGAGCTCAAGCACCTCGTCGGCGAGCAGGTGCGCGCCGAGATTGCGGCGCGCGAGGCCGCCGCGCTCGGCCTGGACCGCGACGACATCGTCGTCCAGCGGCGGCTGCGGCAGAAGCTCGAATTCCTGGCCGAGGAAACGGTCGACGCGGCGCCCCCCACCGACGCCGAGCTGCAGGCGTACCTGGCCGCGCATGCGGAGCAGTTCCGCGAGGAGCCCGAGACCGCGTTCCGCCAGGCCTACTTCAAGTCGCTCGACGCGGCGCGCGCGGCGCTTGCCGCGGGCGGCGACCCGGTCGCGCGCAGTGACCGGATCATGCTGCCCGAGGACGTCGCGCTGGCGCCGCGCTCGGACATCGCGCGCCGGTTCGGCCGCGAGTTCGCCGAGCGGCTGGAAGCGCTCCCGACGGACCGCTGGGCCGGGCCGGTGCGTTCGGGCTACGGAGCGCACCTCGTGCTGGTGCGCGAGCGCAAGGCGGGTCGGCTGCCCGCGCTCGCGGAGATCCGGCCGCGGGTCGAGCGCGAGGTCCTCGCGCAACGGCGCCAGCAGGCGCTCGACGCCCTGTACGCGCGCCTGCTGGAGAAGTACGAGGTCGTGATCCAGTGAGGCGCGTGCTCGCCGCGCTGTTCCTGGCGCTCTGTGCGTCCGCCGCCGTCGCGCACGAGGTGCGCCCCGCGTTCCTGGAGCTTCGCGAGACCGCGCCGGACACCTATTCCCTGCTGTGGAAGAAACCCTCGGGCGGCGAGATCGAGATCTTCATCGCGCCGGTGATGCCCGCCGAATGCCGCCTGGAGGGGCGCCAGGGGCTGACGCCCGGCGCCGTCATCGTGCGCGGCTCGCTGCACTGCCCCGGCGGCCTCGGCGGGAAGACGATCGCCATCGACGGCCTGCGCACGACCATCACCGACGTGCTGCTGCGCGTGCAGCACGCGGATGGACGCGTGGACAGCGCGCTGCTGAAGCCGGCCAACCCGTCGTACACGTTCGGCGAAGCGAGGAGCGTCTGGCAGCGCGCCGGCGCGTACCTGCGCCTCGGCGTCGAGCACATCCTCTTCGGCTTCGACCACCTCGCGTTCGTTCTCGGGCTGATGCTCATCGTGCGCGGACCCTGGCGCCTCGTGAGCACGATCACCGCGTTCACCGCCGCGCACAGCCTGACCCTGGGCGCGGCAACGCTCGGCTTCCTGAGCGTGCCGGCGCCGCCGGTCGAGGCCACCATCGCGCTCAGCATCCTCTTTCTCGGGATCGAGATCCTGAGGGGCCGTCGGGGCGAGACCAGCTTCGCCCTGCGCAATCCCTGGGTCGTCGCCTTCGCCTTCGGGCTGCTGCACGGGCTCGGGTTCGCCGGCGCGCTGGCGGCGGTGGGCCTGCCGCGCGCGGACATTCCGCTCGCGCTCTTCCTCTTCAATGTCGGCGTGGAGATCGGGCAGCTCGCCTTCGTCTTCGTGCTCCTGCTCCTCGAGCGGTCGCTCCGCGGGCTCGCGGTACGCTGGCCCGGCTTCGCCGGGACCCTGCCCGGGTACCTCGTGGGAACGCTCGGCGCATACTGGACGATCCAGCGCACGCTGGTGTTGCTCGCGGGCCTGCGATGAGCCTGATCGGGAAGGAGCCGTGATGTCGTTCGAAGCGGAAAGCGGCGTGCTGCTTCAGCAGCTGGTGATCGGCTTCGTGCTGGTGGCCCTCACCGTCGTCATCCATGCCAGCGCGCTTTCCTGGCTGCTGTGGCAGTCGCGCCGGCCGCCGGCTGCCGCGACGACCCTGCTGCACGACTGGTGGCTGTTCATCCGCATCGCGGTCATCTGCGTGTTCGCGCACCTCGCCGAGATCACCCTCTGGTCGCTCTACTACTGG
>DASUFW010000075.1:0-14532 GCA_036274335.1 Burkholderiales bacterium
GACTCACCGCTTCGCCTTGCGATGGGTCTTGCGCGTCGCGAAGCGCGGGCGGCCGGACCCGTCATTGCAACGTTAGGCCCCTATTTCCGGGACTCGCTATGCCCCTTGTGCCTCCGCCGGTGACCGCCTTCCTGGCCTGCACGCGAGTCGCGGTCGCCGGCGTCTCCAGAACGGGGGACGCGCCGGCCAACGCGATCTTCCGCCGCCTCGCCGAGACGGGCCACGACGTCTTTGCCGTGAACCCCAACGCGCCGGAGGTCGAGGGCAAGCCCTGCTACCCCAGCGTGGGATCCCTGCCGGCCAGAGTCGAAGCCGTCATGGTCGTCACTCACCCGTCGGTGGCTGCCCGGATCGCGAAGGACGCTCTGGACGAGAACATCCGGCACATCTGGTTCCACAGGTCCTTCGGAGACGGCAGCGTCTCGGCCGAGGCGCTCGAGCTGTGCCGCTCGCGCGGCGTGGAGCCCATCGAGGGTGGATGTCCTCTCATGTATTGCCGGCCGGTCGACCCGGCGCACCGGTTCTTCCGGTGGTGGCTGCGGCTCAAGGGTCGGGTGCCGGGCTAGCGCAGTGCCAGCGCCTGCGCGCGATTCGAACCCCCGGCGTGCGCCGAGTTCCCGGCGCTACAGCTACAATCATGACATGCTCATCGACTTCTTCCTCAAGCTGAAGAGCCACAAGCTGCCGGTCTCCATCAAGGAGTACCTGACGCTGCTCGAGGCGATGGACAAGGGCGTGATCGGTCCGTCGGTGGACGACTTCTACTACCTCTCGCGCACCTCGCTCGTGAAGGACGAGGCCAACTTCGACAAGTTCGACCGCGCCTTCGCCGAGTTCTGGCAGGGCGTGGAGACCATCCCCGGCATCGAGGCGCAGATTCCGCTCGAGTGGCTGCTCAAGCAGGTGGAGCTGACGCTCAGCGAAGAGGAGAAGCAGCAGATCCAGGCGCTCGGCGGCTGGGAGAAGCTGATGGAGACGCTCAAGCAGCGGCTGGAAGAACAGAAGAATCGCCACCAGGGCGGCTCCAAGTGGATCGGCACCGGCGGCACCTCGCCCTTCGGCGCCTACGGCTACAACCCAGAGGGCATCCGCATCGGCCAGGACAAGAGCCGCAACCGCAGCGCGGTGAAGGTGTGGGACCAGCGCGAGTACCGCAATCTCGACGACCAGGTCGAGCTCGGCACGCGCAACATCAAGGTCGCGCTGCGGCGCCTGCGGCGCTTCGCGCGCGACGGCGCGCCCGACGAGTTCGACCTGGACGGCACCATCGACGCCACGGCGCGCAAGGCCTACCTCGACATCCACATGCGGCCCGAGCGCCGCAACACGGTCAAGGTGCTGATGTTCATGGACATCGGCGGCACCATGGACGACCACGTCAAGCTCGCCGAGGAGCTGTTCTCGGCGGCCAAGACCGAGTTCAAGCACCTGGAGTTCTACTACTTCCACAATTGCCTGTACGACTTCGTGTGGAAGGACAACCGGCGCCGCCACTCCGAGCGCACGCGCACCTGGGACATCCTTCACAAGTACGGGCACGACTACAAGGTGCTCTTCGTGGGCGACGCGACCATGAGTCCCTACGAGATCCTGCAGCCCGGCGGTTCGATCGAGTATTTCAACGAGGAGCCCGGCGCGGTGTGGGTCAAGCGCGTCGGCGAGATCTATTCCAAGTGCGTGTGGCTCAACCCGGAACCGGAGGAGATATGGGGGTATCGGCAGTCCATCCAGATCATGAAGGAGCTCATGAACGGGCGCATGTATCCCACCACGCTCCAGGGACTCGAGCGCGCCATGCGCCAGCTCGCCAAATGAGCCGCGGACTGCTCATCCTCGCCCTGCTCGCGCCGCTGGCCGTCGCGCACGCGGGCGCCCGGCTCGACAAGATCAAGGCCGCCGGCAAGCTCACGGTCGCCTTTGCCGATGCGACGCCGCCCTTTTCGTTCCGCGACAAGGACGGCCTGCCGGATGGCTACTCGATCGAGCTGTGCCGCGCCGTGGTGACCGGCATCCAGGCGCAGGTCGGCAAGAAGCTGGACGTCAAGTGGGTCGCGGCCACGACGCCCGACCGGCTGAAGATGGTCGCGCAGGGCAAGGCGGACCTCGAATGCGGCGTCACCACGCGCACGCTGGGGCGCGAAGACAAGGTCGGCTTCAGCCTGACGGTGTTCGTCGACGGTGCCGGGGTGCTGGTGCCCAAGGGCTCGGCCATCATCGCCCTGCCCGGCCTGGACGGCCAGAAGATCGCCGTGGTCAGCGGGACCACCACCGAGCAGCACCTGCGGGACGTGCTGAAGGATCGCGGCATTGCCGGCGTGCTGGTGCCGGTGGCGGACCGCAAGACCGCTTTCGAGATGGCGGACCGGGGCGAGGTGCAGGCTTACGCCGGGGACCGCGCGGTGCTGATCGGCCAGGTGCTGACCACGAAGACGAAGACGCCCGATTGGACGCTGCTCGACGCCGAGATCTCCTTCGAGCCCTACGCCTTCGCCATGGCGCGCGGCGATCCCGACCTGCAGCTCGCTGCGGACCGCGCGCTGGCCGCGGTGTTCCGCTCCGGGCGCATCGCCGACATCTACGGCCGCTGGTTCGGGCGCTTCGGCCCTCCCCAGCCCGTGATGCGCGCCCTGTTCCTGCTGAACAAGATTCCCGAATAGGCGTGCTGTTCCCGACCACGCTGGTCGGCAGCTATCCGCAGCCCGACTGGCTGATCGACCGGCAGAAGCTCGCCGGGCGCTTTCCCCCGAGGGTGCGCGCGAGCGAGCTCTGGCGCATCCCCGCCCCGTACCTCGCCGAGGCCCAGGACGACGCCACGCGCCTCGCGATCCAGGCCCAGGTGGACGCGGGCCTCGACATCATCACCGACGGCGAGATCCGCCGAGAAAGCTATTCCAACCGCTTCGCCACCGCGCTGGAGGGCGTGGACATCGACCGTCCGGGCACGGCGCTCGACCGCTCGGGGCACCCCAACCCGGTGCCGCGCATCGTGGGCCGCATCCGCAGGAAGCACCCGGTAGAGGTGGAGGACCTGAAGTTCCTCCGGCGCCACACGACGCGCCGGGTGAAGATGACCGTCCCCGGCCCGTTCACGATGTGCCAGCAGGCGCAGAACGAGTTCTACGAGAGCGAGGAAGCGGCGGCGATGGACTACGCGGCCGCCGTCAACGGGGAGATCCGCGACCTGTTCGCCGCCGGGGCCGACATCGTGCAGGTGGACGAGCCCTACCTGCAGGCGCGCCCCGAGAAGGCGCGGCAGTTCGGGCTGAAGGCGCTGAACCGCGCGCTCGAGGGCATCGACGGAACGACCGCGGTGCACATCTGCTTCGGCTACGCGGCCATCATCCACCAGCGGCCCTCGGGCTATTCCTTCCTGCCCGAGCTCGCCGGCTGCAGCTGCCGCCAGGTCTCGGTCGAGACCGCCCAGTCGGGGCTCGACTGCGGGGTGCTCGCGAGCCTCGCCGGCAAGAGGGTCATGGTCGGCTGCCTCGACCTGAACGACCCGGCGGTCGAGACGCCCGAGCAGGTCGTGGCGCGCGTGCGCCGCGCCCTGCCCTACGTTCCCAGGGAGAACGTCATCCTCGCTCCCGACTGCGGCATGAAGTACCTGCCGCGCGAGGTGGCCGACGGCAAGCTGCGCGCCATGACCGAAGCCGCGCGCCGGCTGCGGGCCGAGTTCGGCGCCTGAAGAAAAACGGGAACCGGGCCAGGGGGATGGCCCGATCCCCGGGGGATGTGCGGGTACGGATCAGGACTTCTTGTCGTCGCCTTCCGGCTTCTTCTCCTTGTCCTTGTCGTCGTCGGCCTTCTTCTCCGTGGTCGGCGTCGGGTTCTTGGCTTCGTCCTTGTTGTCGTCGGTGGCGTAGACCGCGGCTTGCGCGGCCGAGAGGCTCAGGGCGAACAGCGTGGCGAACAGGCTGGCGAAGATCGCTTTCATGTCGGTTCCTCTTGGTTGCGTTGGGTGGGATCGGCTGCGACTGCGGTCCTACTTGTCCTTCTTCTCTTCGGCGGGCTTGGCCTCGGCGCCTTCCTTCTTCTCCTCTGCGGCGGCCGGCGCAGGCGCCGCGGCCGTCGTCGCGGGCGCGGCAGCGGTGGCGGCGGCAGGTGCCGCAGCGGGTGCCGCCTGAGGCGCCGCCGCCTTGGCTTTGGGCTCCTCGCCGCACGCGGCAAGGACGGTGACGGCCAGGGCGGCCGCGAGGCTGGTCTTCCACATGATTCCGAGATCTCCCGTGTCGTTGAACGTGCGCCGGACGGCGCTCCTCGCCATTGCAGCGCGCCGTTGTAAGGCGCTCGTGTCCGCGATTCGGCGTTTTGTTGCGCGGGCCGACGGCAACGTTGCCGCGCGTATCGGGCGCGCCCTGCGTTACACGGCGATACATCCCGCCTTGACGGGGGGGGCCGCGCGTGCCATAAACGCGCGCCCATGGACCGCCCCCCGGCGCACGTGCTCGTCGTGGACGACGATCCCGGCATCCGCACGCTGCTGGGTGAGTACCTCGAGCGCGGCGGCTTCCGCGTGTCGCTCGCCCGCGACGGCCGCGAGATGCGCCGCGCCCTCGAGGAGAGCCGCCCGGACCTCGTGGTGCTCGACGTCATGCTGCCGGGCGACGACGGCCTCGCCCTGTGCCGCGACCTGCGCGCCCGCTCGCGCCTGCCGGTGATCATGCTGACCGCGCGCGCCGACGAGCTGGACCGCATCATCGGGCTGGAGATGGGCGCGGACGACTACCTCGCCAAGCCGTTCAACCCGCGCGAGCTGCTGGCGCGCATCAACAGCGTGCTGCGGCGCTCGCGCGCGCTGCCCCCCGAGCAGGGGCCGGCGCACCGCGTGCGCTTCGCGGGCTGGACGCTGGACCTCGCCGCACGCCAGCTGATGGCGCCCGACGGGGTGGTGGTCAGCCTCAGCGGGGCGGAGTTCCGGCTGCTGTCGGTGTTCGTCGAGCACCCCAACCGCGTGATGGACCGCAACCAGCTGATGGACCTCACCCAGGGGCGCGAGAGCGCGCCCTTCGACCGCAGCATCGACGTCCAGGTGAGCCGCCTGCGCGCCCGCCTGCGCGACGAGGGCCGCGAGTCGCGGATCATCAAGACCGTGCGCAACGAAGGCTACGTGCTCGCCGCCGCCGTCGAGCGCCTCGACTGATGCGCCTGGTGCCGGCGTCGCTGTTCGGGCGCACGCTGCTCGTGCTCGCGGCGGGGCTGCTGCTCGCGCAGGCCGCGAGCTTCGCGCTGAACCTGTTCGACCGCGGCCAGGCCGTCTACCGGCTGACCGCGACGCAGATCGCCGCGCGCATCGCGCAGAACGCGCGCATCCTCAGCCGGCTGCCGCCGGCGGAGCGCCCGAAGGTGATCGAGTCGATCGACGGCCGGCACCTGCGCGTGATGATCAGCCCGCAGCCGGTGCAGGTGCCTGGCGGCTACGAGGAGCACGGCCGCTACGAAACGGCGTTCCTCGAGCTGCTGCGCGTGCAGCTGGGCCAGCCCTGGCCCCTGCGCGTCGAGATCACGCCCGCCGCCGGCAGCGAGCCGCCCGGCGGGCCGCTGGCCACCTGGCTCGCGCGCCGCTACTACTTCCTGCTGCCCGCGGCCTTCTCCATCGTGGCGCAGGTGCAGCTGGAGGACGGCAGCTTCGCGGTGTTCACGGCCGTGGTGCCGCAGGAGCCGCTCAGCCGCCTCGAGACCCTGGTGCCGCAGCTGCTGCTGGTGGTGGTGCTGAGCTTCGCGCTCGCCGCGCTGCTCGTCTACACGATGACCCGGTCCCTGGACCGCATGGCGCGGGCGGCCGACGCGCTCGGCGCGCACCCGGACGGCCCGCCGATCGAGGAAACGGGCTCGAGCGAGATCCGCCGCGTGATCGGCGCGTTCAACCGCATGCAGCGCCGGGTGCGCGAGCACCTCGTCGAGCGCACGCGGCTGCTCGGCGCGATCTCGCACGACCTGCGCACGCCGATCACCCGGCTGCGGCTGCGCACCGAGATGCTGGCCGACCGCGAGGTGGGCGCGCGCATGCAGCGCGACCTGGACGAGATGGAGGCCATGGTCGGCTCGACGCTGGAATTCTTCCGCGGCCAGGAGGGCGACCCGCCCCGCCTCCCGGTCGACATCGGCGCGCTGGTGGACAGCCTGGTCGAGGACCGGCGCGACGTGGGCCAGGACATCGCGGTGTCCGGAGCGGCGCACGCGCCCTACCCCGGCAATGCGCGGACGCTGCGCCGGTGCCTCGACAACCTGGTCGAGAACGCGCTGCGCTACGGCGGCGGCGCGCGGATCACGGTCGCCGACGGCGAGACGCAGCTGCGCATCGCGGTGCGCGACCACGGCCCGGGCGTGCCCGAGCCGGACCTGCAGCGCGTGTTCGAGCCCTACGTGCGCCTCGATCCGTCGCGCAACCCGGCGAGCGGCGGGGTCGGGCTCGGCCTGAGCGTCGCGCGCAACATCGCGCGCTGGCATGGCGGCGACGTCGAGCTCGCCAATGCGCCCGGCGGCGGGCTGGTCGCCACGGTCGTGCTGCCGCGCGGCCCGCGCCCGGAAGCCGCCACCGCGAAGTAGTAAGATCGCCCGGTCTTCCTGCTGGAGCCCCGGGTCCCATGACCTCCTTCCGCGCGGTCGGTGCCTGATGGCCGGCCGCCTCACCCGCCTCGTGCAGAACCTGCGCCGCAACATCGGCCCGGGCACGCCGCTCGATCGGCACCTGCAGCGCTTCGCGGGGCTCGCCGGTCGGTTCGGCGCGGGCCTGGACCTGCTGGCCGCGCTGTACGGCACCGACAAGTTCGGGGAGCACGAATACACCTCGGTCTACGAGGGCCTGATGGCCGCCTCGCGCCGCCGGCCCGTGCGCCTGCTGGAGGTCGGGGTGGGCGGCTTCGCCGAGTCGCTCGGCGGCGAGTCGCTGCGCATGTGGGCGAGCTATTTCCGGCGCGGGCAGGTCTTCGGCATCGACGTGCTCGACAAGACGGCGCTCAGCGCCGGCCGCGTGCGGGTGTTCCAGTGCTCGCAGGTGGACGCGCCCAAGCTGACGGAGCTGGCGCAGGCGCACGGGCCGTTCGACTTCATCATCGACGACGGCAGCCACGTGAACGCGCACCAGATCCAGACCTTCGGCACCCTCTGGCCGCACCTCCGGGACGGGGGCGCCTACATCGTCGAGGACGTGCAGACCTCCTACTGGCCGTCGTACGGCGGCGGCGTGCTCGGCACGCCCGCCTACGAGAAGTCCTGCATGCGCTGGTTCAAGGAGCTCGCCGACAGCGTCAATATCCCCGAGTTCCTCGAGCCGCCGCCCGCGCGCCTCGATCCGGCGATCGGCAGCGTCACGTTCCACCACAACCTGATCGTGCTGACCAAGGACCTCGCGCCGCGCTACACCAACGCGCCCCTCGACGACCCCGCGATGCGCCCGCAGTTCTTCCAGCCGGGCGGCTAGGCCGAGCGGGCCAGGCGGCCGGCGCGCGCCAGCCGCTCGAACGCGGCCGCATCGAGCGGCTCGCTGAACAGGTGACCCTGCCACTCCTCGCAGCCGACCGCGAGGAGCTTGCGGCGCTGGGCCTCGGTCTCCACGCCCTCGGCCGCCACGTGCAGGCTCAGGCCGCGCGCCATCGCGGCGATGGTCTCGACGATCATGGCGTCGCCGCTCGAGGACTCGAGCTCCCGCAGGAAGCCCCGGTCGATCTTGAGCTTGTCGATCGGCAGGCGGCGCAGGTAGGCGAGGCTCGAGTAGCCGGTGCCGAAGTCGTCGATCGCCAGCCGCACCCCCAGCGCGCCGATGCGGCGCAGCGTGTCGACGCTCTCGGGAAGGTGCGCCATCAGGACGCGCTCGGTGACTTCGAGCTCGAGGCGCGCCGCGGGCACGCCATGGGCGGCCAGCGCATCGCGCAGCCGGGCGACATAGGCCTCCCCCTGCGCGAGCTCGAGCGCCGAGACGTTGAGCGCGAACCAGGGTTCGCCCGGCAGCACGCCCTGCCAGGCGCCGATCTGCGACAGCGCGCGCTCGAGGGTCCATTCGCCGATGGCGCGGATCAGGCCGCTCTCCTCGGCCGCCGGGATGAACGCGTCCGGTCCGAGCAGGCCGCGCTGCGGGTGGTTCCAGCGCACCAGCACCTCGGCGCCCACCAGGCCCTCGCGCCCCACCACCGGCTGCCAGCGCAGCTGCAGCTCGCCGCGCGCGAGCGCGCCGCGCAGGTCGTTCTCCAGCGCAAGCCGCGCCACCACGCGCGTGTGCAGCTCCGGCGAGAAGAAGCGGAACGCGTTGCGGCCGCCTTCCTTGGCGTCGTAGAGCGCGGTCTCGGCGTTCTTCAGCAGCTCGCCGAAGTCGCGCCCGTCTCCCGGGTAGATCGCCACCCCGATCGAAGCCGTCACGTTGAGCGCGCGGCCCTCGATGGTGAAGGGCCGCTGCAGCACGTCCTGCACGCGGCGCGCCACCTGCGCGGCGTCCTGCGCGGCCTTCAGGCCGTCCCACAGCAGCACGAACTCGTCGCCGCCCGGGCGCGCGAGCGTGTCGTCGCGGCGCAGCGTGTTGGCGAGCCGCTCGGCGACCGCGCCGAGCAGCGCATCGCCCGCGCGATGGCCGAGCGAATCGTTCACCAGCTTGAAGCGGTCCAGGTCGATCAGCAGCACCGCCAGCATGCCGCGGCTGCGCGCGGCCGCCAGGATCGCCTGGCTGGCGCGGTCGCCGAGCAGCGCGCGGTTGGGCAGCCCGGTCAGCGCGTCGCGCGTCGCCAGGTACTGGATGCGCTCCTCCGCCTGCTTGCGCGCGGTGACGTCGGCACCGGTGCCCCGGTAGCCCACCAGGCGTCCGGACGCGTCGCGCACCGGGATGCCGCTCACCTGCTGCCAGATCACCCTGCCCGACTTGGTGATCGAGCGGTGCAGCAGGTCGCGGAACGGCAGGCCCTCCTGCCGGTTGCGCTCGAACCAGTCGTCCAGCTGGCGCCCCTCGCCGAGCGGCATGAAATCGCGCGGCGTGCGCCCGAGCAGCTCCGAGCGCATGTAGCCCAGCACGCCCTCGATGCGGGCGGAGAGGTAGGTGTAGCGCCAGTCGGCGTCGGTTTCCCACACGTACTCGCCCGAGGCCTCGACCACGTCGCGGAAGCGCTGCTCGCGCTCGGCCAGCGCCTCGCGCACCCGCATCTGCTCGGAC
The DNA here is from genome assembly GCA_036274335.1 of Burkholderiales bacterium. Classification (GTDB taxonomy): domain Bacteria; phylum Pseudomonadota; class Gammaproteobacteria; order Burkholderiales; family SG8-39; genus JAABQT01. Next base: position 9,134 of record DASUFW010000075.1, read on the forward strand.
ACGTCGCGCACCACGGATTGCACGAGAAGGCGGCCGCGCTCCAGGAACGACACGCTCGCCGCCTCGGTGACGATCTCGCTGCCGTCGAGGCAGCGCAAGCGCCGCTCCTCGAAGCCGGTCGCGCGCGGCCCGGACTGCAGCTCGCTCAGCCGCTCGCGGTATCGATCGACGTGCACGCCCTGCACGAAGGACTCCATGCTCCGGCCGAGGACCTCGGCGCTCGAGCGCGCCTTGATCAGCCGCAGGATGGCGGGGTTGGCGTACTCGACGATGCCGCCGCAGGAGACCACCACGCCGTCCGGCGCCAGCTCGATCAGCGCGCGGTAGCGCTCCTCGGCGTCGGCGCGCGCCTGCTCGGCGAGCTTGCGCGCAGTGATGTCGAGGTTGATGCCGGTCATGCGCAGCGCCCGCCCGGCGGCGTCGCGCTCGGTCACCCGGCCCCGCGACAGGAGCCATTTCCAGCTGCCGTCGGCGGCGCGGAACCGGTGCTCGCCGCCGTAGTCCTCCCGGGTGCCCTTCATCGCCGCGACGGAAATCTGCAGGCCGCGCTCGAGATCCTCGGGGTGCACCCCGCGCACGAGCTCCTGCACGGTGGTGGCCGTCGGCGCGCGCGGCAGGCCGAGGAACTCCGCCCAGCCCTCGCTCAGGTAGACGTTGCCGGTCTGCAGGTCCGTATCCCAGAGGATGCCGCCCGAACCCTCCAGCGCGAGCTGCAGGCGCTCCTTGGCCGAGGCCAGCTCGACCTCCGAGCGGCGCCGCTCGGTGATGTCGCGTCCCACGCCGCGGTAGCCGACGAAGTCGCCCCGCCCGTCGTAGCGGGGCTGGCCCGAGACCACGTGCACGAGGCGGCGGCCGGCGCTGTCGGTGCGTGCCAGCTCCAGCTCGAAGAACGGCGTGCGCCGCTCGAGGCGCTCGACGTGCGCGGTGAAGGCGCGGCCGTCGAGCTCGACGCCCGGCAGCTCCCACAGGCGCCTGCCGAAGGCGAGCCCCGAGCCGAAGAAGCTGAGCACCGTCGGCCCGCCGGTGAGCCAGGTGATGCGGTGGTCGGAATCGGTCTCCCAGAACCAGTCGGCCGAGAGCGCGGTCAGGTTGCGGAAGCGCTCCTCGCTCGCGCGCAGGGCCTGGTGGGCGCGCCGGTCGCGCAGCCGCGCCTGCATCCACGCGGCGAACACGATGCCCGCCGCCGTGATGAGCAGCAGCGCTTCGGTCAGCAGCGACCAGTCCATGCCGCTGTCGATGTCAGGCATGCGACTCGCGCACCGGCGGCGCGACCTTCAGGACCTCGTCGATGGTGGTCAGCCCCGCGGCGACCTTGAGGGCGCCGCTGACGCGCAGCGGCTTCATGCCCTCCTTCATCGCCTGCTCCCGCACGGCGGCCAGGTCGGCCCCCGCCGAGATCAGCTGCTTGACCGCCGGCGTGTGGACGAGGGTCTCGTAGATGCCCACCCGGCCGAGGAAGCCCGTCATGCGGCATTCGAGGCAGCCGACCGGCTTGTAGATCTGCGCCGGGCGCGTCGCCTTGAACGGCGAGACCAGCGCATCCCAGGCCGCCTGGTCTTCCGCGCGGTTGAGCTGCACCGGCTGCTTGCAATGCTTGCACAGCGTGCGCAGCAGCCGCTGCGCCATCACGCCGTTGAAGGTGGCATTGAGCAGGTAGGGCGCGATGCCCAGCTCGAGCAGCCGGGTGACGGCGCTCGGCGCGTCATTGGTATGCAGGGTGGACAGCACGAGGTGCCCGGTCAGCGCCGACTGCACGGCCATCTCGGCGGTCTCGAGGTCGCGGATCTCGCCCACCATGATGATGTCCGGATCCTGGCGCATCAGCGCGCGCACGCCCTCGGCGAAGCCGAGGTCGATGTTCGCCTGCACCTGCATCTGGTTGAAGGACGGCTCCACCATCTCGATCGGGTCCTCGATGGTGCAGACGTTCACTTCCGGCGTGGCGAGGCTCTTGAGCGTCGAGTAGAGCGTGGTCGTCTTCCCCGAGCCGGTCGGCCCGGTGACCAGCACGATGCCGTTCGGCCGCTCTGCCATGTCCTTCCAGCGGCGGTGGTCCTCGTCGGAGAAGCCGAGCTCGCGGAAGTCGCGCACCAGCACCTCGGGGTCGAAGATGCGCATGACCAGCTTCTCGCCGAACGCGGTGGGCAGCGTCGCCAGGCGCAGCTCGACCTCGTCGCCGTTCGACATGCGCGTCTTGATGCGCCCGTCCTGCGGACGGCGCTTCTCGACCACGTCCATGCGCCCGAGGATCTTGATGCGGCTGGTCATCGCCGCCAGCACCGACGAGGGGATCTGGTACACCTGGTGCAGCACGCCGTCGATGCGGAAGCGCACCAGCCCGACCTCCCGGCGCGGCTCGATATGGATGTCGCTCGCGCGCTGCTCGAAGGCGTACTGCCACAGCCAGTCCACCACCTTGACGATGTGCGCGTCGTTCGCGTCCAGCGCCTTGTTGGCGCTGCCGAGCTCGACCAGCTGCTCGAAGTTCGACAGCCCCGAGACGCCGGTCGCGCCCTTGCTGGCGCCCTTCACCGACTTGGCGAGGTTGTAGAACTCGACCTGGCAGCGCTCGATGTCCTGCGGGTTGGCGATGACGCGCCGCACTTCGCGCTTGGCGAGGCGCGCGATCTCGGGCTCCCACTCGCGCACGAAGGGCTCGGCGGTGGCGACCACCACTTCCTTGGCGGTCAGCTCGACCGGCAGGATGCGGAAGCGCGACGCGTAGGCGCTCGACATCACCTCGGTGACCACCGAGAAGTTGATCTTCAGGGGGTCGATGTGCAGGTACGGGAGCCCCACCCGCCCGGCCAGCCACTCGGCGAGGGCGTCCAGGGTGAGGGGCTTGTGCGGCGGCCGCAGGTCCTTCCAGCTTTCGGCGGCCACCAGCGTGAGCGGGTGCTGGGTGCCGCGCCAGTAGCGCCGCTCGCGCTTGAGCGTCTCGGCGGGCTCGCCTGCCACCGCGCCGTCCTGGACCAGCCAGTCGACGATCTCCGCGAGCGCGAGCCGATGCTCGGCGGAAGTCTTGGCGGCGGGCTGAGCCATGAGCGGAACACTATACCGCTAGAATCCCGCATGCCCAAAGGCAAGGCCCTCGCCCCCGAGGTCAAACTGCGTGAAGTCTGGGCGTGGAGCATGTATGACTTCGCAAACTCGGGCTACACCACGGTCGTCATCACCGCGGTGTACAACGCCTTCTTCGTCGCGGTGGTCGCGGAGCGCGCGCCCTGGGCCACCTTCGCCTGGACCGCGGCGCTGTCGGTGTCGTATCTCGCCGTCCTCCTGACGGCGCCGTGGGTCGGCGCCTGGGCCGACGCGCACGCGGCGAAGAAGCGGCTGCTGCTCGCGGCGACCGCGGGCTGCGTGCTGTTCACGGCGGCGCTGGTGGCGACCGGGCCGGGCAGCGTCGCGCTGGCGGTGATCTTCATCGTGCTGTCCAACTTCTTCTTCTCGGCCGGCGAGAACCTGATCGCCGCGTTCCTGCCCGAGCTGGCCGACTCGAACGCGATGGGACGCGTCTCCGGCTGGGGCTGGGCCTTCGGCTACCTGGGCGGCCTCGTCTCGCTCGCGGTCTCGCTCGCCTACATCACCTGGGCGAAGGGGGCGGGGCAGGAGGCGGGGCAGTTCGTGCCGGCGAGCATGCTGATCACGGCGGCGCTGTTCGCGCTGTGCGCGACGCCGACGTTCCTCTACCTCAGGGAGCGCGCCGTGCCGCAACCGCGGGTCGGCGCCGCCTGGGCGCGCGTGCTCGAGACCCTGCACCGCGCCGCGCAGTACCGGGACCTGCGGCGCTTCCTGGTGTGCATCCTCTTCTACCAGGCCGGCATCATGGCGGTGATCGCGCTCGCGGCCATCTACGCGCAGGAAGCGATGCACTTCACCCAGCAGCAGACCATCGTGCTGGTCCTGGTGGTGAACGTCACCGCCGCGGCGGGCGCCTTCGCCTTCGGCTACGTGCAGGACGCGATCGGCCACGTGCGCGCGATGGCGCTCGTCCTTGCCGGCTGGATCGTGATGATCGCGCTCGCCTACTTCGCGGTCACGGCGTCCGCGTTCTGGGTGGCCGCCAACCTGGCGGGCCTGTGCATGGGCGCGTCGCAGGCTGCGGGCCGCGCCATCGTCGGCTATCTGTCGCCGCGCACCCGCGAGGCCGAGTTCTTCGGCCTGTGGGGCCTCGCGGTCAAGGCGGCGTCGATCTTCGGCCCGCTCACCTACGGCGCCGTCACCTGGGTCTTCGCCGGCGACCACCGCCTGGGCATTCTGGCGGTGGGGGCGTATTTCGTCGTCGGCCTCGCGCTGCTCGCCGGCATCGACGTGCAACGCGGCCGGCGGGCGGCGCTCTCGGGCTGAGGCGCTACTCCAGCGCCGCGTCCATCGAGATCTTCGCGTTCAGCAGCCGGGAAATCGGGCAGCCCGCCTTGGCGTTGCCCGCCGCCTTGTCGAAGGCGGCCTGGTCGGCGCCCGGGATCTTGGCCTTGACCTGCAGGTGCACCGCGGTCACGGTCATCCCCGCGTCGGTCTTTTCCAGCGTCACGGTGGCCGTGGTGGCGATGCGCTCCGCCTTGAGGTTCGCCTGCCCCAGCTGGCCCGAGAGCGCCATCGAGAAGCACGCCGCGTGCGCCGCGGCGATCAGCTCCTCGGGATCGGTCTTGCCGCCGGACTCGAAGCGGCTGGCGAACGTGTAGGGCGCATTCGTCAGGCCCCCGCTGCCGGTCGAGACCTGTCCATTGCCGTCCTTCAGCCCACCCTGCCAAAGCGCGGAACCTTTTCGCTGCATCGCGATCTCCTTTTTGTAGGCTTGCCGCGCTATTATCCGCGCTCCTTTTGAAATCCTGAACGGGGGAAAGACACCATGACCATCAAGGTCGGAGATCGCGTGCCCGACGGCAAGCTGATGGAGTCCACGGAGTTCGACACCGCCACGCACTGCGCCCTGCCGCCCAAGCCGGTCGAGGTCGGCGCCGCGACGGCGGGCAAGCGCATCGTGGTGTTCGGGCTGCCGGGGGCGTATACCCCCACCTGCTCGGCGAAGCACGTGCCGGGCTACGTGGAGAACATCGGCGCGCTGAAGGGCAAGAAGGTCGACGAGATCTGGTGCGTGTCGGTCAACGACGCCTATGTCATGGCGCACTGGGGCCAGGAGCAGAAGGGCCTGGGCAAGATCCGCTTCCTCGGGGACGGCAGCGCGCTGTGGGCCAAGGCGCTCGGTCTCGACGTCGACCGGACCTCGGTGGGCATGGGGATCCGCATGCAGCGCTTCTCGATGCTGATCGACGACGGCGTGGTGAAGCAGCTCAACGTCGAGGCGCCCGGCAAGTTCGAGGTGAGCGACGCGGGCACGATGCTCAAGCAGCTCGGATGAGGCGCGCGGCCCTCGCCCTGCTGGCGCTCGCCGCGCCCGC
>DASUFW010000076.1:0-19225 GCA_036274335.1 Burkholderiales bacterium
TTGATCTCGCGGATCACGGAGAAGATCTGCTTGACCAGCAGCGGCGCCAGCCCAAGCGAGGGCTCGTCGAGCAGCAGGAGCTTCGGCCGGCCCATCAGCGCGCGCGCGATCGCCAGCATCTGCTGCTCGCCCCCGGACAGCGTGCCGCCCCGCTGGTCGCGCCGCGCTCGCAGGATCGGATAGAGCGAGAACACGCGCTCCAGGTCCGCCTCCAGGTGCCGCGGATCGGCGGTGACCGCGCCCATCTGCAGGTTCTCCACGACGGTCATGAAGGGGAACAGCCGCCGCCCCTCGGGCGCCTGCGCAACCCCGCGCCGCACGATCTCGTGCGTCGGCAGCTGCGTGATGTCCTCGCCCGCCAGCTCGATGCGCCCGCGCGTGGCGCGCGGGTTGCCGCAAATGGTCATCAGCAGCGTCGACTTGCCCGCGCCGTTCGCGCCGATCAGCGTGACGATTTCGCCCTCCGCAACCTCCAGGCCGACGCCGTGCAGCGCCCGGATGGGCCCGTAGCCGGCGTGCAGGTCGGTCACGCGCAGCACGGTCATGCGCGCGCCGCCTCCTCTTCGTCCTCCTCGCCGAGGTAGGCGCGGATCACCGCCGGATCGTTGCGGATCGCCTCGGGCGTGCCGGCGGCAATCCGCCGGCCATAGTCGAGCACCACCACGTGGTCCGAGATCTCCATGACCACGCTCATGTCGTGTTCGATGAGCAGCAGCGTGACGCCGTGCTCGTCGCGGATGAAGCGCAGCAGCTCGGTCAGCTCCGCCGACTCGCGCGGATTGAGGCCCGCGGCCGGCTCGTCGAGGCACAGCAGCGCCGGCTCGATGCACATCGCGCGCACGATCTCCAGGCGCCGCTGCGCGCCGTAGGGCAGATTGCCGGCGTCCTCGTCGGCGCGCTCGACGAGCGCGATGCGCTCGAGCCAGTAGCGCGCGCGCTCGATCGCGCGCCGCTCGGCCAGCGCGTAGCCCCCCACGCCGAGGAGCGCACCTACCGTATAGCCCGACGCGCGCATCAGCGCGTTGTGCTGCGCGACCAGGAGGTTCTCGAGTACCGACATGCCCGGAAACAGGCGGATGTTCTGGAACGTGCGCGCCACGCCGGCGCGCGCGGGAATCGCGTGCCCTTCCATGCGCTCGAGGAGGAACTCGCCGCGCGCCGGATGGCGCAGCGTCATGCGACCCGAATCCGGCTTGTAGAAGCCCGTCAGGCAGTTGAAGACGGTGGTCTTGCCGGCGCCGTTCGGGCCGATCAGCGCGGTGATGCTTTGCGAGGGAGCGTCGAAGGACACGTCGTCCACCGCCACCAGCCCGCCGAAGCGCATCGTGAGGTGCTCGACCGAGAGGCGAGGACTCATGCGTCGTTCGGCCTTCGTACGGGGAGCCGCACCGTCGGCTCGCGGTGCGCCAGCAGCCCGCGCGGCCGCCAGGTCATGATGGCGACCATCGCGAGGCCGAAGGCGAGCATGCGGTACTGGTTCAGCTCGCGGAACAGTTCGGGCAGCCCGATGAGCAGCAACGCCGCCAGCACGATGCCGATCTGGCTGCCCATGCCGCCCAGCACCACGATGGCGAGAATGATCGCCGACTCGAGGAAGGTAAAGCTCTCCGGACTGATGAATCCCTGGCGCGTGGCGAAGAACGAGCCGCCGAACCCGCCGAACATCGCGCCGATCGCGAAGGCGGTGAGCTTGGTATTGCGTGGGTGCACGCCCAGGCTCTTGCAGGCGATCTCGTCTTCACGCAGCGCCTCCCAGGCGCGGCCGACGGGCAGCTTGCGGATGCGCAGCGTGAACAGGTTGGTGACCAGGGCCAGCCCGAGCGCGAGGTAATACAGGAAGATCAGGCGGTCGGTGGGCGAATACTCCAGGCCGAAGAAGCTGTGGAAGGTCGGGCCGCCGTCGGCGGCCTCGCGCGCGATGGGCAGCCCGAAGAACGTGGGGCGCGGAATCCCGGAAAGCCCGTCGGGCCCCTTGGTGAACTGGTACCAGTTGAGCAGGATCACCCGGATGATCTCGCCGAAGCCCAGCGTCACGATCGCGAGATAGTCGCCGCGCAGCCTCAGCACCGGAAAGCCGAGCAGGATGCCGGCGAAGGCCGCCATGATTCCGGCGAACGGCAGGCAGATCCAGAACCCCAGGTCGAAGTGCAGCGCGAGCAGCGCGTAGCTGTAGGCACCCACCGCGTAGAACGCGACGTAGCCGAGGTCCAGCAAGCCCGCGAGCCCGACCACGATGTTCAGGCCCCAGCCCAGCATGATGTAGGTGACGACCAGGGTCGCCACGTCCAGCAGGCGACGATCCGTCCAGGGGAAGAAGGGCAGGGCCACGGCGAAGCCCAGCAGGAGCGGGCCCGCCCACCAGGCCCATTTCTGAACCTGCGCGCCCAGGCGGTCCATGCGCGCTTCGCGGGCCTCGCGGCCCGCGTCGCTCGCCCCGTGCCACACGGCCCATCCCGCGCGCGCCGCCAGCAGCCAGCCGGCGACCGCCAGCGTGCCATTGAGCACGGTGCTCTTGAAGGGCAGCAGGGTCTCGTCGACGCCGGCCGCCAGGATCCCGGTCCACGCGAGCGCGAACGCGAGCGCCGCGACCAGCACCGGCAGCGCACGCCGCGCACCCAGCGCCACGATGCACAGGCGGCCGGCGAAAGCGATCAGGGCGGCGGCGGCGACGTCATCGAACCGGAACTCGAGCGGCGGCCCGAGCGAGGTGTCCTGCGTGTGAAAGCCGACCAGCGCGAGGGTGAGCAGCACCGTCACGGCCGCCACCTTGCCCGCGTCCTTGAGCGCGCCCGCGACGTCGAACGGCGGCTTCGAGCGCGCGGCGGCGTCCATCTACACCTTTTCGACGTCGGGCCGGCCGAGCAAGCCGGTCGGCCGGAAGATGAGCACCATGATGAGGATCGCGAAGGCCGCCACGTCCTTGTACTCGACGGAGAAATACGCGGACCAGAAGGCCTCGATCAGCCCGATCAGCAGCCCGCCGAGCATCGCGCCCGGCACGGAGCCGATGCCGCCCAGCACCGCCGCGGTGAACGCCTTGATGCCGGCGAGGAAGCCGATATAGAAATCGATCACCCCGTAATTGAGCAGGAACATCAGCCCGGCGACGGCCGCCAGCGCCGCGCCGAGCACGAAGGTGAGCGAGATCGTGCGATCGACGTCGATGCCGACGAGCGCCGCCATGCCGAGGTCCTGCTGGCAGGCGCGCTGCGCGCGGCCGAGCGCGGTGCGGTTGATGAGCAGGGTGAAGCCGGCCATCAGGCCGACGGTCACGAGGATGATGAGGATCTGCAGGTAGCTCAGGGTGACCGCGAAGTCGCCGCCCTCCAGGAAGCGCATCCCGCCGGTGACCACCGGCTGCAGCGGCTTGACGCGCGCGCCCTGCAGCAGCTGCACGTAGTTCTGGAGGAAGATCGACATGCCGATCGCCGTGATCAGCGCGGCAAGCCGCGGCGAGCGGCGCAGCGGCCGGTAAGCCACGCGCTCCAGCGTCCAGCCGTACACCGAGGTCAGCAGCATGGTCGCGACCAGCACGATGAGGAGCGCGAGCGGCACCCAGCCGATCCCGACCAGCCCGAGCGCCAGGAACGAGATGAAGGCGATGAACGCGCCGATCATGAAGATCTCGCCGTGCGCGAAATTGATCATGCCGACGATGCCGTACACCATCGTGTAGCCGATGGCGATCAGGCCATAGATCATCCCGAGGGTCAGGCCGTTGATGAGCTGCTGCAGGAAGTAGCCCATGGCTCGATCTCGGCTGCGGCGGGCGCGGGGCGCCGCGCCCCGAACGGTTCTACTTGATCGACAGCACCCAGGTCACGAGGGCCTTGAGGTCCGCGTCCGGGACGCTGGGGTTGGGAGGCATCGGCACCGGGCCCCAGGTGCCCGAGCCGCCCTTCTTGACCTTGTCCATGAGATGGGCGACGGCATCCTTCTTCCCGGCGTACTTCTTCGCCACGTCGGCGTAGGCCGGACCGACCGTCTTCGGCCCCTTGACGACGTGACACGCGAGGCAGCCGTACTTGCCGGCGAGCGCCTCGCTCGCCTGCGCCGGCATCGCGGCGGAGACCGCCACCACGGCGGCGCACAGTGCAACCAGTCTCATGGATCTCCCCTGAGGAATCGAACCGACATGCTACCGCAACACGGCCGTGCTGCAAGCACTCCCGCGGCCGCGCGCCCCCGTCGGAGGCGGCCAGCGAATGTTCCGCGCTCTACAATGCCGGCGAAGGCTGCCAAGGCAATCGAATGTCCGCGAATCACGGCGCTGCGCGCGCAGAAGAGGTCCTCGAGTTCTGGTTCGAGGGACACGAGAAGGACTGGTTCGTCAAGCGCGCCGCCTTCGACGAGGAGATCCGGGCCCGGTTCCTGCCGCTGCACGAGTTCGCGGCCGCGGGCGGGCTCGCCGCCTGGCGCGCACAAGCGCGGCCCTGCCTCGCGCTGGTGATCGCGCTCGACCAGTTTCCGCGCAACATGTTTCGCGACACCGCGCGCGCCTTTGCCACGGACTCGCAGGCCCGCGAGGCCGCGCGCGTCATCCTCGAGCGGGGCTGGGACCGGACCATGACGGAATCGGAGCGGCTGTTCGCCTACCTGCCGTTCGAGCACAGCGAATCGATCGACGACCAGGACCTGTCGTGCGATCTGATGAAGGACTTCGATCCGAAGCTGCGGGACTACGCCGAACGGCACCGGGACATCATCCGGCGCTTTGGAAGATTTCCGCACCGGAACAGCCTCCTCGGCCGCGAAAGCACCGCGGCCGAGATCGAATTCCTCAAGATGCCGGGATCACGATTCTGAATCGGTGATGGCGCCGAGCGAGGCCGTGGACACGAGCTTCATGTACTTGGCCATCAGGCCTCTCGTGTAGCGCGCCTTCGGCGCCTTCCATTTCCTGCGCCGCGCGGCGAGCTCCTTCGCCGGCACGTTGAGCTGGATCAGGCGCTTCTTCGCGTCGATGGTGATCGAGTCCTTTTCCTTCACGAGCGCAATGGTCCCGCCGACATAGGCTTCCGGCGCCACGTGGCCGACCACCATGCCCCAGGTGCCGCCCGAGAAGCGCCCGTCGGTCAGCAATCCGACCGACTCGCCCAGTCCCTGGCCGATCAGCGCCGAGGTCGGCGCGAGCATCTCCTGCATGCCGGGCCCGCCCTTCGGGCCTTCGTAGCGGATCACGATCACGTCGCCCGGCTTGATGCGCTTGGCCATGATGGCCTGCATGCACGCGTTCTCGGAGTCGAAGACGCGCGCCGGCCCGGTGATGACGGGATTCTTCAGGCCGGTGATCTTCGCCACGCAGCCTTCGGTGGCCAGGTTGCCCCTGAGGATCGCGAGGTGCCCTTCCTTGTACATGGGCCTGGACCAGGGCCGGATCGCGTCCTGGTCGCCGCGCGGCTCGGCCGGCACGTCCTTCAGCATCTCGGCCATCGTCCTGCCGTGGATGGTCATGCACCCGCCGTGCAGCACGCCGTTGGCGAGCAGGATCTTGAGCACCTGCGGCACGCCGCCCGCGCGGTGGAAATCCACGGCGACGTAGCGCCCCGACGGCTTCAGGTCGCACAGCACCGGCACCTTGCGGCGCACGCGCTCGAAGTCGTCGATCGTCCACTTCACGCCGGCCGCCGAGGCGATCGCGAGGTAGTGGAGCACCGCGTTGGTCGAGCCGCCCGTCGCCATCACGAGCGCGATGGCGTTCTCGATCGACTTGCGCGTGATGATGTCGCGCGGCCGCAGGTTCTTCTTCACCGCCTCGATCAGCACGCGCGCTGACTCGGCCGCGCTGTCGGCCTTCTCCGCGTCGGGCGAGGCCATCTGCGAGGACCCGAGCAGGCTCATGCCGAGCGCCTCGAACGACGAGCTCATGGTGTTCGCCGTGTACATGCCGCCGCAGGCGCCCACCGACGGGCAGGCGTTCTTCTCGATGCCGACGAAGTCCTCCTCGTTCATGCGCCCCGCGGCGAAGGCGCCCACCGCCTCGAAGGCCGACACGATGGTGAGGTCCTGTCCCTTCCACCTGCCCGGCTTGATGGTGCCCGCGTAGACGTAGATCGCGGGAACGTTCATGCGCGCGATCGCCATCATGCCGCCCGGCATGTTCTTGTCGCAGCCGCCGACCACCAGCGCGCCGTCCATCGCCTGGCCGTTGACCGAGGTCTCGATCGCGTCTGCGATCACTTCACGCGACACGAGCGAGTATTTCATCGCCTCGGTCCCCATGCCGATGCCATCCGTCACCGTCGGCACGCCGAACACTTGCGGCTTCGCGCCGGCGGCTTCCAGCGCCGCCATCGCGCTGTCCACGAGCGGCTGGATGCCTGCGTTGCAGGGGTTCATCGTGGAGTGGCCGTTGGCCACGCCGATGATCGGCTTGTCGAAGTCGCCGTCGCGGAACCCCACCGCGCGCAGCATGGCGCGATTGGGCGAGCGGGCGACGCCCTGGGTGATGAGGCGGGAGCGGCGGTTGGCCGGGGACTGCGGGTCTGCCATGGCGATCCTCCTTCCGTGAGCGCGCCAGTCTAGGCGACTGCTCTGTTGCAATCCAATACAATGCAAGGCACCGTTTAATACCTTCCGCGCATGAATACCCCAGAGCTCCGGCAGCTCCGATACTTCGTGGCGGTCGCCGAGCACCTGCACTTCGGCCGGGCCGCGCAGGCGCTGCACCTCTCCCAGCCGCCGCTGTCGCGCTCGATCCAGGATCTCGAGCGGCGCCTGGGCGCCCGGCTGCTGGCGCGCACCCGGCGCAAGGTCGAGCTCACGCCCGAGGGGGCGCGCTTCCTGTCCGAGGCGAAGCGGCTGCTCGCGCAGCTCGAGCGGGCGCTGCTCGAGGTGGGCAGCATGGCCGCCGGCGCAGGCGGGCGGCTGCGGCTGGGATTCGTCTCGCTCGCGGATTTCGGTGTGCTGCCGGGGCTGCTCAAGGCCTTCAAGGCCGCGCGCCCGGGCGTGGCGCTGGCGCTGCGCGAGATGCTCTCGCCGGAGCAGGCCGCCGCGCTTGCCGCCGGCGACCTCGACCTCGGTCTGCTGCTGCCGCCCGTGGCAGGCGATCTGGAGCATCTCGTGGTGCAGCGCGAGCGGTTCGTCATCGCGCTGCCCACCCGCCATCGACTTGCCCGCGGCCGCGCCCGCCTGGCGGTACGTGAGCTCGCGGAGGAAGCCTTCGTGATGGCGCCGCGCGACATCGCGCCCGGGCTTCACGATATCGTCGCGCTTCTCACGACGCGCGCGGGCTTTTCGCCCCGCGTCGCGCAGGAGGCGATCCAGATGCAGACCGTCGTGAGCCTCGTCTCGAGCGGCCTGGGGGTCGCGATCGTGCCGGCATCGGTCGCCAACCTGGGGCGGCGCGGCGTGGTGTACCGCGAGATCTCCGACGCGCACCCCCGGCTCGACCTCTGGCTCGCCTGGCCGCGCGGCGGCCTGAGCGCCGCGGGTCGCGAACTCGTCGCGCACGCGCGCCGCGCGGCGCGCTAATCTTGCGGGCCGTGCTGGTCCACCCGAATTTCAACCCCATCGCGCTGCAGGTCGGCCCGCTCGCCATCCGCTGGTACGGGCTCATGTACCTGGCGGCGTTCGGCTTCCTGTGGGGCCTCGGACGGCTGCGCATCGCGCGCGGCCTGGCGCCGCTCACGCGCGAGCAGTTCGACGACGTGATCTTCTACGGCGTGCTCGGCACCATCGTCGGCGGGCGGCTCGGCTATGTGCTGTTCTACAAGCCGGCGTACTACCTCGAGCATCCGCTGCAGATCTTCGCGATCTGGCAGGGCGGCATGTCGTTCCACGGCGGCTTCCTCGGCGTGCTGGCCGCTGCCGCCTTCTTTGCCTGGCAGCGCGGCATCGACTGGTGGCGATTGATGGATTTCGTCGCACCCTGCGTCCCGCCGGGCCTCGCCGCGGGCCGGTTGGGGAACTTCATCAACGGCGAGCTGTGGGGGCGGCCCACCGATCTTCCCTGGGGGATGGTGTTCCCGCAGGCCGGCGCGATGCCGCGGCATCCCTCGCAGCTCTACCAGTTCGCGCTGGAGGGCGTTCTGCTCTTCGTGCTGCTCTGGTGGTACTCGTCCAAGCCGCGCGCCCGCGGCGCCGTGTCGGCGATGTTCCTGATCGGCTACGGCGCGTTCCGGTTTCTCGCGGAGTTCGCGCGCGAGCCCGACGATTTCCTCGGCCTGCTTGCGCTCGGCCTGTCGATGGGCCAGTGGCTGAGCCTGCCGATGATGCTCGCCGGCATCGCCCTGTACCTCTGGAGCCAAAGGGCCCGGTGATGCGCATCCCCCTGCGACTGCTCCTCGCGATCGCCCTGGCGCTGGCGTGCACCGCCCCCCGCGCGCAGGAACGCGAAGTGCCCGGCTGGTTTGCCGAGTCGTTCCTCGAATTTCCCCAGGACGTGAAGGAAGCAGCCCGCGACGGCAAGCGGCTGATGCTCTATTTCTGGCAGGACGGCTGCCCGTTCTGCCAGCGGATGAAGGAGACCACGCTCGCCGATCCCGGGATCGTCGCGGCGACGCGTGCGAGCTTCGTTGCCGTTGCCCTGAACACCTTCGGCGAGCGCGAGCTGCAATGGACCGACGGCCGTACGATGCGCGAAAAGGAGCTTGCCCGCGAGTTGGGGATCCGCGGCACGCCCACGCTGGTGTTCCTGGACGAGCGGGGCGCGATCATCCTGCGCCGGGTCGGCTACGTTCCCGGAGACAGCTTCCGGGAACTGCTCGCGAAGGCAGCGCCGCCGCGCTGAGCTAGCCCTCGAGCGCCCGCTCGAGCACGCGCGCGACGTGCACGGCCGACCGTCCCGCGCCGTCGGCGATCTGGTGGCGGCAGCTGGTGCCGTCCGCGACCACGATCGTGTCGGCGTCGGCCTTGCGCACCGCGGGCAGGAGTCCCAGCTCGCCCATCTTCATGGACATCTCGTAGTGCTCGGCCTCATAGCCGAACGCCCCCGCCATCCCGCAGCAGCCCGATTCGACGGTCGAGACGCGAAGCCCGGGCACGAGCCGCAGCACGCGCTCCGCGGCTTCCACGCCCGCAAAGGCTTTCTGGTGGCAGTGTCCGTGCAGCAGCGCGTCGCCCGGCAGCGCGTTGAACGCCGGGGTATACCGTCCCGCCCGGTGCTCGCGGTCGAGGAACTCCTCGAGCAGCATGACGCGCTGGGCCAGGGTGCGGGCTTCGGGCAGCAGCGCCGGGTATTCGTCGCGCAGCGTATACAGGCAGGAGGGCTCCAGGCCGATCACCGGGATGCCATGGTCCACCCAGCGGCGCAGCGCCTCGAACGTGCGCTGAGCCTCGTGCCGGGCCTCCTTGATCAGGCCGACAGTCAGGAACGTGCGGCCGCAGCACAGCGGCCGGTCTTCCAGGTCGAAGTCGGGCTGGGCGATGTGCACCCGGTAGTCGGCGGCCACCAGCACGCGCACCGCGGCGCGCACGTTCTCCGGCTCGAAATAGCGGTTGAAGGTGTCGGCGAAGAGCACCACCTCGCGGCTGCCGCGCTTGGGCCAGGCGCGGTCCACGAACCAGTTGCTGCGCCAGCGCGGCAGCGCGCGTCGCGCCGTGAAGCCGGTCAGCGCCCCGCGCAGCCGGGGTAGCAGGTTGCCGAGGTTGGCGAGCGGCGCGGCGCGCGCCACCCACGGCGCGTAGCGCGGCAGGTAGGCGATCAGCCGTTCGCGCAGGCTCAGCCGGTGGCTCTGGCGGTAGTGCGCGAGGAACTCGATCTTCATGCGCGCCATGTCCACGCCGGTCGGACACTCGCGCCGGCAGCCCTTGCAGGACACGCACAGGTCGAGCGCGCGCTTGACGTCCTCGTCCGCGGACTCGCCGAGCTGTCCCGACAGCGCCAGCCGCAGCGTGTTGGCGCGCCCTCGCGTCAGGTGCAGCTCGTCGCCCGTGGCTCGGAACGACGGGCACATGGTCCCGGCATCGAACTTCCGGCAATGGCCGTTGTTGTTGCACATCTCCACGGCCTTGTCGAAGCCGCCCCACTCGCTCCAGTCGAGCGCGGCCGGCGGCGGCTGCGTCGCGTAGCCCGGCGGAAAGCGGAACAGCCGCGCGTCGTCCATCTTCGGCGGGTCCACGATCTTGCCCGGGTTCATGAGCCCCTTCGGATCGAGCCTGCGCTTGATCTCCGCGAGGGTCGCGGTCAGGCGGGGCCCGAAGAAGGGCGCAATCCACTCCGAGCGCACCAGGCCGTCACCATGTTCACCCGAGTACGCGCCCTTGTACTCCCGCACCATCGCGGAGGCCTCCTCGGCGATGGCGCGCATCTTGGCCGCGCCGCCGGTGCGCATGTCGAGGATCGGCCGCACGTGCAGCGTGCCCACCGAGGCGTGCGCGTACCAGGTGCCGCGGGTGCCGTGCTTTTCGAAGACCCGGGTCAGGCGCTCGGTGTAGTCGGCGAGATGCTCGAGCGGCACCGCGCAATCCTCGATGAAGGACACCGGCTTCCCGTCGCCCTTGATGGACATCATGATGTTGAGGCCGGCCTTGCGCACCTCCCATACGTCCTTCTGCAGGCGCGCCTCGGTGATCTCGACCACGCCGCCCGCAAGTCCGTGATCGGCCATGAGCTGCGCGAGCTCGCCCAGGTGCCGCGCCTGCTCGAGCGCGTCCTCACCGGAGAATTCCACCAGCAGGATGGCGTCCGGATCGCCCTTGATCGCCGCGTCCACCGTCGCGCGGAACGCGGGGTTGGCGCGCGCGAGGCCGATCATGGTGCGGTCGACGAGCTCCACCGCCGACGGCCCGAGCTGCACGATGTGCTGGGGAAGCTCCATCGCCTTGCGGAACGTCGGGAAATGGCACACGCCGAGCGCGCGCGCGGGCGGCAGCGGCGAGAGCTTGAGGTGCAGCCGCTCGAACCAGGCGAGCGTGCCTTCGGAGCCGACCAGCAGGTGCGCTGCGTTCTCGTGGGGCGGCCCGAGGTGGTCCAGGTTGTAGCCCGCCACGCGGCGCAGGACCTTCGGGAAGCGGGCGGCGATCTCTTCCCGGTCGCGCGCGTAGAGTTCGCGCAGCCATTGCGCGAGCTCTCCCTCGTCGCGCATCGGGCCGAAACGGCGCACGCGGCCGTCGCTGGTCAGCGCGTCGATGGCGAGCACGTTGTGCACCATGTTGCCGTAGGCGATGGAGCGGGAGCCGCAGGAGTTGTTGCCGGCCATCCCGCCGAGCGTGGCCTGGGCGCTGGTCGACACGTCGACCGGAAACCACAGGCCGTGCGCCCGCAACTGCGCGTTGAGCGAGTCGAGGACCACGCCCGGCTGCACCAGCGCGCTGCGGCCGTCGACGTCGAGCTCGAGCACCTGGTCGAGGTACTTCGAGCCGTCGATCACCAGCGCGGCGCCCACCGTCTGGCCGCACTGCGAGGAGCCCGCGCCGCGCGGCAGCACCGGCACGCCTTCCTCGGCCGCGATGGCGAGGATGGCGCGCACCGCCTCGTCGTTGCGCGGCACGACGACGCCGATCGGCTCGACCTGGTAGATCGATGCGTCGGTCGAGTAGCGCCCGCGCGAGGCGGCGTCGAACAGCACCTCTGCGTCCGCGTGACGGCGCAGGCGCTCGGCGAGCGCCGGGTCCCCGGCCCGTGAGTTCACGACGCGAACCGGGATGGCCTGGACGCTCATGGCTGCGGCGTAGAATACACTGCGCGGCGCACCGCGCCCGCCACGAGGAGGAACCATGCCGCGCAACGCCGGAAGGCATTTTCTGCAGATCCCCGGGCCGACCAACGTGCCGGACCGGGTGCTGCGCGCGATCGACTTTCCCACCATGGACCACCGGGGCCCGGCGTTCGCCGAGCTCGGCAAGGCGGTGCTCGAGGGCATGAAGCGCGTGTTCAAGACGCGCGGCCAAGTCGTGATCTATCCCGCGTCGGGCACGGGCGCGTGGGAGGCGGCGCTGGTGAATACCCTTTCGGCAGGCGATGCCGTGCTGATGTACGAGACCGGGCACTTCGCCTCCCTGTGGCAGAAGATGGCAACCAAGCTCGGCCTGAAGCCTGAATTCCTGGGCGGCGACTGGCGCACCGGTGCGGACCCGCAGGCGATCGAGAAGCGCCTCCGGGAGGACCGCGAGCATCGCATCAAGGCGGTGTGCGTGGTGCACAACGAAACTTCGACCGGCGTCACTTCGCGCATCGGCGAGGTGCGCAAGGCGATCGACGCCGCGAAGCACCCGGCATTGTTCATGGTGGACACCATTTCCTCGCTCGCCTCGATCGACTACCGGCACGACGAGTGGGGCGTCGATGTGACCGTCGGCGGCTCGCAGAAGGGGCTGATGCTCCCGCCCGGCCTGTCCTTCAATGCGATCTCCGACAAGGCGCTCGCCGCCTCGAAGTCGGCCGGCCTGCCGCGCAGCTACTGGGGCTGGGAGGAAATGATCGCCAACGGCAAGAGCGGGTATTTCCCGTACACCCCCGCGACCAATCTTCTGTACGGGCTGCGCGAGGCGCTGACCATGCTGCTCGACGAGGAGGGGCTGGACAACGTCTTTGCGCGCCACCAGCGGCACGCGGAGGCGACCCGGCGCGCGGTCCGCGCCTGGGGCCTCGAGGTGCTGGCGACGAATCCGGCCGAGTACTCGGGCTCGCTCACGGCGGTCCTGCTGCCCGCCAGCCATGACGCCGACCGCGTGCGCAAGACGATCCTGGAGCATTTCGACATGTCGCTCGGCACTGGGCTCGGCAAGCTCGCCGGCAAGGTGTTCCGCATCGGACACCTGGGCGACTTCAACGACCTGCAGCTGATGGGCACGCTGGCCGGCGTCGAGATGGGACTGGCGCTCGCCGGCGTGCCGGTCCGCCACGAGGGCGTGCAGGCCGCCGCGGCCTACCTCGTCTCGTGCCGCGCGGCGCGCGAACGCGCCGCCGCATGAGATGGATTTTTCGCTCGGCGAAGAGCAGCGGGCCTTTCGCGACAGCGTCCGCGGCTTCGCGCAGAAGCACCTTGCCGCCGGCGCCGTAGCGCGGGCGCACGACCCCGCTCACCCCTTCGACGTCGCGCGCCAGATGGCGCGCCAGGGCCTGCTCGGCATCACGATGCCCGAGGCCGACGGCGGCCAGGGCGGCACGCTGATGGACGCCGTGATCGCCATCGAGGCGGTCGCCTCGTCCTGCCCGCGCAGCGCCGACGTGGTGCAGGCGGGAAACTTCGGCCCGGTGCGCGTGCTCGCCGAGTTCGGCACGCCGGCGCAGAAGTCGAAGTACCTGAAGCCCATCCTCGCCGGCGAGGCCGTGATGTGCCTCGGGATGAGCGAACCCGAGGCAGGCTCGGCGGTCACCGACCTCAAGACCACCGCCGCCCCAGACGGCGACGGCTATCGCGTGAGCGGCAGCAAGGTGTTCTCCACGCACGGACCGTACGCCTCGGTGATCCTCGCCTACGTTCGCTACGGTCCCGGGGTGGAAGGCATCGGCTCGGTGCTGGTCGAGCCGGGCTGGAAGGGCGTGTCCTTCGGCAAGCGCTCGCGCTTCATGTCGGGCGAAGAGTGGGTGCAGATCTACTTCGAGGACGTGCGCGTGCCCCGCGAGAACGTGCTCCTCGGCCCGGGCGGTTTCAAGAAGCAGATCGCCGGCTTCAACGTGGAGCGCATCGGCAACACCGCGCGCTCCCTTGCGCTCGGCCGCTACTGCTACGACGCGGCTCGCGAGTGGGCGCTGACGCGCCGGCAGTTCGGGCGGCCGCTGGCGGAGTTCCAGGGCCTGCAGTGGAAGTTCGCCGACATGAAGATGAAACTCGACGCGGGCGAACTGCTCCTCTATCGCGCCGCGGCGAATGCCGACCGCGGCATGCCCTCGGCGCAGGAAACCGCGATCGCCAAGGCGTTCTGCAACCAGGCGGGCTTCGAGATCGCGAACGACGCCCTGCAGGTCATGGGCGGCACGGGCTACAGCCAGGAGGTGCTCGTCGAGTACTGCCTGCGCCGCTGCCGCGGCTGGATGATCGCCGGCGGCTCGATCGAGATGATGAAGAACCGGATCGCGGAAGGCATCTTCGAGCGCAGCTTCTCGCAGCGCCCGGGCCGCAAGGCCTCATGAGCGAGGCGCTGTTCCGGGCGCTATTCGCGCCGCGCGGCGTCGCGCTCTTCGGCGCCTCGGGGGATGCCACGAAGAACACGGCGCGCCCGCAGCGCTACCTGCAGAAGCACGGCTACACGGGCCGCATCGCGCCGATCAACCGGGGGCGCCGCGAGGTACTCGGCCTGCCGGCCTTCGCGAGCCTCGCCGAGGTGTCGGGCGAGGTCGACCACGCCTTCATCATGGTGCCGCCGCAGGACGTGCTGGCCGCGTGCGAGGAATGCTTCGCGCGCCGCGTGCCGGTGGTCACCATCTTCACCGACGGGTTCGGCGAGACGGGCGAGGAGGGCCGTGCCGCCCAGGCGCAGCTCGCCGAGCGTGCGCGCCGCGCCGGCGTGCGCCTCGTCGGTCCGAACAGCATCGGCGTGATCAGCACCGATCCGCCCGCGCCGATCTCGGTCAACGCCGTGCTCGAGCTGGAGCGCCTGCCGCGGGGACCGCTCGGACTGATTTCTCAGTCGGGAAGCCTGATCGGCGCGTTCCTGTCGCGCGGCGCGGCACGCGGCATCGGCTTCTCGCGGCTCGTGTCGGTGGGCAACGAGGCCGACCTGTCGGCGGGCGAGCTCGCGGAGCTGCTGGTCGATGATCCGCAGACGCACGCGATCCTGCTGTTTCTCGAGACGGTGCGCGACCCGGATCGCCTCGCCCGCGCGGCGCGCCGCGCCTTCGAGGCGGGCAAGCCGGTGATCGCGTACAAGCTCGGCCGCTCGGCGGCGGGCGTCGAGCTCGCGCGCTCGCACACCGGTGCGCTCGCCGGCGACGATCGCGCGGTCGATGCGTTCTTGCGCGCCCACGGGGTGCTGCGGGTCCACCACTTCGAGGCGCTCATCGAAACCGCCTTCCTCGCGATCGGGCAGAAGCCCCCGCAGCGGCGGCGCGTCGCGATGATGACGACGACCGGCGGCGGCGCCGCACTGGTGGCCGATCCGCTGGGCGCGGAGGGGATCGAGCTGGTCGGGCCGCCCGCGGCCGTGGCGGAGCGCATCCGCGCGCACGGGGTGCGCGTCGGCGATTCACCGCTCATCGATCTCACGCTCGCCGGCGCGCGCGGCTCGGTCTATGGCCCGGTACTCGAGGCGCTGCTTTCTTCCGACCACTGCGACGCGGTCGTCGCCGCCGTCGGCTCCTCGGGCCAGTTCCATCCGCAGATCGCCATCGAGCCGATCCTGCGCGCACACGCGGCGCACGCCACCAAGCCGCTCGCCGTCTTCATCGCGCCCGAGGCGCAGGCTTCGCTCGGCCTGCTGGCCGGCGCCGGGGTCGCCGCTTTTCGCGCGCCGGAATGCTGCGCCGATGCGCTGTCCGCCTTCTTCCGCTGGCGAGAGCCCGCGCAGCGTCCTGCCATTCCGGAGGACGCGCTGGCGCGCATGCGTGTCGCGCTCGCCACGCAGGGGCCTTTGCGCGCCGACGCGGTCTTCTCGGCGCTCGGCGTGCCGATGGCGCCCGCCCAGTGGCTGCGCGACGCCCGGACGCCGATCTCGTGCGCGTTCCCGGTCGCCGTCAAGATTGCCTCGCCCGACATCGCGCACAAGAGTGACATCGGCGGTGTCGAGCTCAATCTGCCGGACGGGAACGCCGCGACGGCGGCGGCAGAGCGCGTGCTTGCACGGGTGCGCGCCGCAAGCCCGCAGGCCCGCATCGAGGGGGTCGTCGCCGCCAGCATGCAGCGCGGGCTGGGCGAGGCGATCGTCGGATTCCGGCGCGACCCGCAGATCGGGCCGATCGTGCTGGTCGGCGCCGGCGGCACGCTCGCCGAGCTCTACGGCGACGTCGCGCTGCGCCCGGCGCCAGTGACGGTGGAGGAGGCGCGGCGCATGGTCGGCGAGGTGCGGGGATTCGCTGCCCTGGCGGGGTACCGCGGTGCGCCGCGCGGCGATCTCGAGGCGCTCGCTCAGGCGGTGGCGGCCTTCTCGAGGCTCGCGGCGCTAAGCGACGTGGACGAGGCCGAGATCAATCCGCTGCTCGTCAAGTCGGAAGGCGTGGTCGGCGTTGACGCGCTGATCGTTCTGGGCGAAGGTGCGAGCCGCCATGGCCCTGCCGCTTGAGACGCTGAAAGCGCGCGCTTCCGGCGACGCCCATCTCGCGCGCTTCGGGATGGACTTCGACTGCGCGCTGCTGGTTGGCGACGGCGAGACTGACTGGCTGGTGCGCATCGAGCGCGGCGAAGTGGCGAGCGTGGCGAAAGGGCCGTTCATCATGCCGAAGACCGACCTGCGGCTTCGCGCGGCGAGCGACACCTGGAGCAAGTTCCTCGCGCCCGTGCCGCCGCCCGGCTACCACGACCTGCTCGCGCTGCGGCGCTACCGGCGCCTCCAGATCGAAGGGGACATCCGCCTGATGTCGGCCTACCTCTTCTACCTCAAGCGGCTGTTCGCGCTGCTGCGCCCTCCGTCCGCATGAACGCGATGCGCGAGCCGATCACCGGCTACTACCTCAACCTCGCGGTGCTGGGGCGGCCGCATCGCCTGTACATCGAGGAGGCGGGAAGCGGCATTCCCCTGCTTTGCCTGCACACGGCGGGCTCGGACTCGCGGCAATACCGCGGCGTCATGAACGACCCGGAGATCCTCCGTGACTTCCGCGTTATCTGCTTCGACATGCCCTGGCACGGCAAGTCCTCGCCGCCGGAGGGCTGGCAGACCGAGGAATACCGGCTGACCAGCGCCGAGTATGCGCGCATGATCCTGGAGGTCTGCGACGCGCTTGCGCTGGAGCGGCCCGTCGCCATGGGCTGCTCGATCGGCGGGCGCATCGCGCTCGTGCTGGCGATGCAGCACGCGGCGCGCTTCCGCGCCATCGTCGGGCTGCAGTCGGGTGCCTCGATCGACCCGTACTACGAGCTCACCTGGTTCCATCATCCGCAGGTGCACGGCGGGGAAGCCTCGGCGGCCTACGTCTCCGGCCTCATGTCGCCGACCTCGCCCGACGCGGACCGCTGGGAAACGCTCTGGCACTACATGCAGAGCGGGCCCGGCATCTTCAAAGGCGACCTGTACTTCTACCGGGGCGCGGACGGCGACATCCGTGATCGCCTCGGCGCAATCGACACGACGGTCTGCCCGCTCTACCTGCTCACGGGCGAGTACGACTACTCGGTCTCGCCGGAGGACACGCGGCAGGCGGCGGAGCGCATCGCCGGCGCCCGCTTCGCGGTGATGCCGAAGCTCGGGCACTTCCCGATGAGCGAGAACCCGGCGCTGTTCCTCACCTATCTCAGGCCGGTACTGGCGGAGATCCGCTCGCGCGCCTGAGGCCGCAGGCCCGGCACCAGCAGCAGCGTGAACAGGATCGTCGCGCCGAGCGCGACCATCACGGCCGACACGCCAAGACGGTCTCCCAGCACGCCGAACGCGAGGGGCGCCACGATGCCGCACACCGAGCCCACGGTGTAGAACACGCCGAAGGCGCGCGACAGCCGGTCGCTCTCCACGTACTCGCCGATCGTCGCATACAGCACCGACGACGTACCCTGCAGCACGATGCCGATCACCGGCAGGAGCAGCACCACGCCCAGCGCCGGCAGCGCGACGGCCGCGAGGATCCCCGCCGCGGTCGCGATCTCCGTCGCCACGATCATGCGCGGCACGCCGAGCTTTTCCGCAAGCATGCCGCAGGCGAGCTTGCCGGCCATGCCGCCCGCAAGCACGAGCGGCACCGCGGCCGCCGCCCAGCCGGCCGACAGCCCCTTGGCCATCAACAGGAACGCGACGAAGGTCAGGAAGCTCATCCGCACGCTCGAGTCGAGAACCTCGATGGCGCAGAGCGCAAGGAAGCTGCCGCGGTCGCGGATGCCCCAGCCCGCCCGCGCGTCTTGCGGCGCGGCGCGCGCCGGGTGCGAGCGCGGGGACCCGCCGAGGTAAACGAACACCGCGCCCGCCGCGACGAAGGCCACGACGCCATAGGCAAGCACCGGCGCCTGCCAGGGAACGCCGACGAGCAGCAGCAGAGACAGGAGTCCGCCGAAGGCGAACTTGCCCACGTCGCCCGCAAAGTTGTAGGTGCCCAGCGCGCCGCGCCGGCCTTCCACCGGGAACGCCCGGGACACGAGCGTGGAGCCGACCGGGTGCTGCACCGAGGAGCCCAGACCGGCGAAGAAGAGCGCGGCCAGGACTGCCCAGAATCCCTGCACGAAGCCGAGCGCGACGAAAGCCGCGCCCGCCACCAGCGTGCCGAGCGCGAGGAGCTCGCGCTCGCCCATGCGTTCGGCGACGATGCCCGCCGGGATCTGGAACGAGGCCATCGCGGCGCGATGTGCGCCGCGGATCAGGCCGACCTGAGCAAGCGAAAGGCCGAAAGCGCTCGCCAGCAGCGGGAGCAGCACATAGGTGACGTCGGCGAGCCCGTCGTGCAGCGAGTGCACCGCGCCACAGATGGCGAGCGTTCGTTTCTTCATCGTTTCGTGATGCAGCGCCGCGATGCTAGCAGGGTCTCCGCGGCACCGCGCAAATTCGCCGTGCTAGACTGCCCCGCCTGCGGCCACCCTGCGGCAAATAATTCCACGAGGAGGAGGAAGGTGGCGAAGCTTCTACAGGTCGAGAACCTGCAGACCCAGTTCCTCACGTCTGCAGGTGTCGTGCGCGCGGTCGATGGCGTGACCTACGACGTCGAGGAAGGCGAGACCGTCGCGCTGGTCGGCGAGTCCGGCTGCGGCAAGTCGGTTTCCGCGCTCAGCATCATGCGGCTCGTCTCGGAGCCCGCGGGACGCATCGTGGGCGGGAGGATCGTGTTCCAGGGACGCAACCTGCTGGAGCTCTCCGAGGACCAGATGCGCGACGTGCGCGGGCGCGACATCGCCATGGTCTTCCAGGAGCCCATGACGTCGCTTAATCCGGTGCTGACCATCGGGCGGCAGCTGACCGAGGGGCTGGAGATCCACCTCGGCATGACGCACGAGGCGGCCACGGCGAGGTCGATCGAGCTGCTCGGCATGGTGGGCATCCCGGATCCCGCGCGGCGGCTGACCCAGTATCCGCACCAGTTCAGCGGCGGCATGCGCCAGCGCATGATGATCGCCATGGCGCTCGCCTGCAATCCGAAGCTGATCCTCGCCGACGAGCCGACCACCGCGCTCGACGTGACCATCCAGGCGCAGATCCTCGAGCTGATGCAGGACCTGTCGCGGCGGCTCGGCGTCGCCATGCTGATCATCACCCACAACCTGGGCGTGGT
>DASUFW010000077.1:0-6808 GCA_036274335.1 Burkholderiales bacterium
CGCGGCCTGCGCGTGCTGCTGCTGGAAAAGACGGACCGGGTCGGCGGCACGGCGGCGATCTCCGGCGGCATGGTCTGGATTCCCGGCAACTCGAAGCTGGCCGGCGCCGGCCTCTCGGACAGCGAGGCCGAGGCGCGCGCCTACCTCGGCGCCACCCTTTCGGCCGGCTCGCGGCCCGAGCTGGTCGATGCCTTCCTGCGCGAAGGGCCGGCCGCGATCGACTGGCTCGAGGCGCGCACCGAATTGCGGCTCAAGCCCGTGGTGCGCTATCCCGACTACTACCCGCGGCTCCCCGGCGCGACGCCCGGCGGGCGCGTGCTCGAGCCCGTCGGCTACGACGCGCGCGCGCTCGGCGCGGACTTCGCGCTGCTGCGGCCGCCCCTGCCCGAGTTCACGCTGTTCGGCGGCATGATGATCGATCGGGCCGACCTGCCGCATTTCCGTGCGGTCACCCGCTCGCCGCGCTCGATGGCGCGAGTCGCGCGCCTGCTCCTGCGCCACGCGCGGGAGCGGCTCGCCGCGCCGCGCGGCACCAGCCTCGTACTCGGCAACGCGCTCGTCGCGCGCCTGCTGCGCTCGGCGCGGCTGCTCGGGGTGGAGATCCGCACGCGCGTGGACGTCGCAAGTCTGGTGCGAGGCGGCGTGGCGCTGCGCGACGGCACGCGTCTCGAGGCGCGCCGCGGCGTCGTGCTCGCGACGGGCGGCTTCTCGCACGACGCGGAGCGGCGCGCGCGCTGGCTGCCTGATGGAACGGACGTGGCCTCGCCCGTCTGCCAAGGCGACACGGGCGACGGCCTGCGCCTTGGCGAGGCTGCCGGCGGGCGCGTCGCCCAGGACAACCTCCACAACGCCTATTGAGCGCCCATGTCGAAATTCCGGCGCGCCGACGGAACCGCGGCGGTGTTCCCGCATACGGTCGCCGACCGGGGCAAGCCGGGCATCATCGCCGTGAACGCGCGCGGCGAGCGCTTCACGAGCGAAGCCGTGTCGTATCACGAGTTCGGGCTGGCGATGTTCCGCGCCGGCGCGATTCCGGCGTTCCTGCTGTGCGACAAACGCAGCCTCTGGCAGTACGGGCTCGGCGCGGTGCGGCCGTTCACGCTCCGGCTCGAGCCCTTCCTCGCTCAAGGCTATCTGGCCTCCGGCGCGACGCCGGGCGATCTCGCGGCGAGCCTCGGCGCTGACCGCGAGGGGCTCGAGCGCACGATCGCGCAGTACAACACCGACGCCCGGCAGGGGGTCGATTCCCGTTTCGACCTCGGCGGCAATATCTACCAGCGCTTTCTCGGCGACGCCACGCACGGACCGAACCCCTGCATGCGGCCGATCGAGCATCCGCCGTTCTACGCCGTGCGCCTCTACCCGAGCGACCTCGGGACCGCGGCAGGGCTCCTGACCGACGAAAACGCGCGCGTGCTCGACGGCGACGGCCGGCCGATCGCGGGCCTGTACGCCTGCGGCAACGACATGAACTCGATCATGGGCGGCGCCTATCCGGGCCCGGGCATCACGCTCGGGCCGGCGCTCGTGTTCGGCTGGCTGGCCGCGCGGCATCTGGCGGGACAAGGCTAGCTCAGGCCACCCACGGCTTGCCGAACGCCGGCTCCTTGTAGGGCGTCGGCGGCAGCTCCCAGGTGCCGGTCGAGGGCGGCCGCACCTCCGCGTCCACGTGCACGTCCAGCACGCAAGGGCGCTTGTTCCTGATCGCCTGCTGCAGCGCGCCCGCAAGATCCCCGCTCTTTGTGATGGTCACGCCGTCCGCGCCGCAGGCGCGCGCCCAGGCGGCGAAGTCGGGGTTGTACTTCTTGCCCTCCGTCTGCCCGTAGTGGCCGCCCGGGTAGAACGCGGTGCCGAGCTCGCGCCCGCCGAACATGCCGACCTGGATGTCGCGAATGGCGGCCCAGCTGAAGTTGTTCCACACGATCCACACGCAGGGCAGGTTGTACTCGACCGCCGTCGCCACGACGTAGGGCGTCATGGTGAAGCCGCCATCGCCGCACACCGAGATGCAGGGCCGGTCGGGCGCCGCGAGCTGCGCGCCCATGACGCTGCACACGCCGAAGCCCATGGACGAGTAGCCCCAGCTGTTCAGCATCGACTGCGTGCGCTTCGGCCGCCAGAACTGCATGAACCAGTTGTGGTGCACGCCCGAGTCGCAGGTGAGGATGGCGTCGTCGGGCAGGACCTTGAGCATCGCGTCCACCACGTACTCGGGCCGCAGCGGCGTGGTCTGCTTCGAGAAGTTGGGCCGCACGAAGGCCTCCCACTCCTGGACCCAGCCCAGGACTTCGGCACGCCACTCGGAGTACTGCTTCTTGAGCGGCGGCGCGCCGCGCTGCTCGCGCAGGCCCATCGCCTTCAGGAGCTGTGCGCTGAACACCTTCGCGTCGGCGATGATGCCGAGCGTCGGCGGGTAGTTGCGGCCGAGCTCCTGCGGGTCGAGATCCACGTGCACGAGCTTCGTCTTCGGGAAGTTCCAGGAGTAGCCCGGATGCCAGGAGGACGAGGAGCGGTCGTCGAAGCGCGTGCCGATGGTGAGCACGAGGTCTGCATGGCGGCCCGCCTGGTTCGCCGGGTAGGCGCCGTTGCGGCCGATGAAGCCGAGCGTGAGCGGGTCGTCGGCCGGCACGCAGCCCATGCCGTTCGGCGAGGTGATCACCGGGATGCCGTAGGTGTGCTGCAGCTGCGTGATCTCGGGGCCCGCCTCGGAGAGCGTCGCGCCGTGGCCGATGAACATCACGGGGCGCACCGCGTCGGCGAGCATGTCCACCACTTTCGCGATGTCGGCATCCGACGCGCCGGGGCGGTGCTGGCCCATCACGTGCGAGGCGGGCGGCAGCTCGACGTCGGCTTCCTCCTGGTACACGTTGTAGGGCACGTCGATGTTCACCGGGCCCGGGCGGCCGGTCACCATGGTGTCGAAGCCCTGGCGGAGCGCGAGCGGCAGCATGTCCACGCGCGTGGGCTGGAAGGCGCGCTTCACCACCGGGCGCACCACCTGCGGGAAATCGGCCTGGTTGTGCTTGTAGATCTCCTGGAACGGCGCGCGGTTCATCTGCGAGGTCGGCACGTTCGAGGTGATGGCGAGGAAGGCCGACGAATCGGAGAGCGCGGTGGCGAGCGACATGACGAGGTTCGCCGAGCCCGGGCCGGTGGAGGTGAGCGTCGCCACCGGCTGGTGCTTCACGCGGAAGTAGCCGTCCGCCATGTGGCCTGCGCACTGCTCGTGGCGCGGCGAGACGAGCTTCAGCTTGTCGCGCACCGCGTACAGGGGATCGAGGATCCCGACGTTGCCGTGCCCGCAGATGCCGAACAGGTACGGCACCTTCTGCTTGATCAGGTATTCGGCGATCAGCTCGCCGCCTTTCATTCGTGCCATGGCGTTGCTCCTACTGGCTCAGGGTAAACGTGACGATGCGCTCTTCGGTCATCTCGTGCACAGCATAGCGCGGGCCCTCGCGCCCGAAGCCGCTCTCCTTCGAGCCGCCGTAGGGCATGAGGTCGACGCGCGAGCTGGAGGTCTCGTTGACGTGCACGCCGCCCACTTCGAGCCGGCGCGCGGCGCGGAAGGCATCCTCCAGCCGGTTGGTGAAGATGCCGGTGGCGAGCCCGTAGGGTGTGGCGTTCACGCGCGCAATCGCCTCGTCGAGCGTGTCGAACGGCACGACGCAGACCAGCGGCCCGAACACCTCCTGGCAACCGACCTTCATGCGGTCGTCGATGCCGGCGAGCAGCGTCGGGGGGATCGAGGCGCCCTTGCGCGGGCCGCCCGCCAGGCGCTGTGCGCCCTTCTCGACCGCCTCCTCGATCCAGGCCTCCACGCGGATCGCCTCCTTCTCGCTGATGAGCGGGCCGACGAAGGTCTCCGGATCGCTCGGGTCGCCGTACTTCAGCGCCTTCACCTTCTGCGCGAGCTGGCGCTCGACCTCGCCGGTGATCGTCCGGTGCGCGAGCAGCAGCTGCACCGAGGTGCAGACCTGCCCGGCCTTGCGATAGCCCGCGTTCACGACCTTGGTCAGCGCGGCGTCCAGCTTCGCGTCGTCGCACAGGATCGTGAAGGCGATCGAGCCGAGCTCCATCTGCGTGCGGCGCAGCCCCGCGCGGCTCTGGATGCTGCGGCCCACCTCGGTGCTGCCGGTGAAGGCGAAGAAGCGCACCCGCTCGTCGGTGATCAGCCAGTCGGCGGCCTGCGCAGTGCAGGGGACGACCGAGAGGAAGCCCTCGGGGACGCCTGCTTCCAGCAGCACTTCGGCGAGCTTGAACGCGGTGAGCGGCGTGGCGGAGGCGGGCTTGAGGATCACGGCGTTGCCCGCGGCGAGCGCCGGCGCGACCTTGTGCGCCACGGTGTTGAGCGGCGAGTTGAACGGCGTGATGGCGAGCACCACCCCGAGCGGCACGCGCAGGGTGAAGCCCATGCGCCCGGCCTGCTGCGGCGCGCCCGCGAGCGGGATCACGTCGCCGGCGAGCCGTCGCGCCTCCTCCGCCGAGAGCTTGAGCGTCTGGACGCAGCGGCGCACCTCCCCGCCCGCGTCGGTGGCGGTGAAGCCGGCCTCCATCTGCATGGCGCGCACGAAATCGTCCTGGCGCTTTTCCAGCAGTGTCGCGGCGCGCTCGAGGATCGCGCCGCGCTCGAACGGGCCCGGCGCACCGCGGCGGAACGCGGCATGGGCGGCCGCCACGATTTCCGCGGCCTGCGCCGGGTCGGGCGTGCTCACCTCGGCGCCGGGCGCGAGGCGGTACTTGTCCATCACGACGATCGGCGCGCCGCGCCCGGGAATCCACTTGCCGCCGGCGAGCAGGGGGTGGGGGAGGTGGGGGCTCATAGCCATAGGATCTTCTTCCGGTAGTCGAGGTCGTTGAGCAGGGGCTCGGCCGGCCCCTGGTGGAACACGGCGCCGCGCTCGAGCGCGAACACGCGGTCGGCGAGCGCGAGCACCAGGTCGAGGTTGTGCTCGACGATGACGACCGAGCACTCGCCGCGCAGGCGATCGAAAACGCTGAAGAGCTCCTGCACCACCGCCGGCGCGAGGCCTTCGAAGGGCTCGTCGAGCAGCAGCAGCTTCACGTTGCCCGACAGCGCGCGCGCCACGGCCGCCATCTGCTGCTCGCCGCCCGAGAGATAGTCGGCGGCGATGTCGCGTCGCTCCTTCAGTCGCGGGAACATGTCGTAGATCTTCTCCTCGCTCCACACCACGCCCGAGCGCCCGTCGGTCGCACGCGCGAGGCGCCCGAGCGCCAGGTTGTCGGCCACCGTCATGCCGGCGAACAGCCCCCGCCCCTGCGGCACGTAGCCGATGCCCAGGCGCGCGATCTCGGGCGCGGGCCGTCCGGCGATCGCGCGGCCGCCGAACTCGATCGCGCCCGAGGCGGGCGGCACGAGGCCGGCGAGCGTCTTCAGCAGCGTCGACTTGCCGGCGCCGTTGCGGCCGAGCAGCGCGACGATCTCGCCCTCGCGCACGTCGAGCGTCGCGTCGTGCAGGATGTGGCTCTTGCCGTAGAAGGCGTTCACCTTCTCGAATTGCAGCAGCGGCGCGCCGGCGGCCGCCCCGGCGCGCCCGCTGACCGGCGGCGTGCCCTTGCCCGTGTACACCTCCTGCACGCGGGGATCGGCGCGCACCTCGGCCGGCGTGCCGCTCATCAGCACCTCGCCCTGGTTCATCACGGTGACGACCTGCGAGAAGCCGAGCACGCGATCGATGTCGTGCTCGACGACCAGCACCGGCACGCGCGTGGCCACGTCGCGGACCAGGCCCGAGACCCGCTCGCGCTCGGCCGCGGCGAGGCCGGCGAGCGGCTCGTCGAGCAGCAGCACGCGCGGCGCGGAGCCCAGTGCGATGCCGACATCGAGCAGGCGCTGGCCGCCGTAGGAAAGGTCGCCGCCCCGGATCTCCTCGATGCCTTCCAGCCCCAGGAAGCGCACCAGGTCGCGCGTCTCGGCGTGGATGTCGGGAAAGCTGTCGACGTCGCGCCAGGCGTTGAAGCGCGCGGCGTGCCGCGCCTGCACCGACAGGCGCAGGTTCTCGTAGATCGTCAGGCCCTTGAAGAGGTTCGTGATCTGGAAGGAGCGCGCCAGTCCGCGCCGGCAGATGCGCTCGGGCGGCAGCGACTGCACCTCTTCGCCGTCGAGCACCACGCGCCCCGCGTCCGGCGGGAACAGGGCCGAGGCGATGTTGAAGAGCGTCGTCTTGCCGGCGCCGTTCGGCCCGATCAGCGCGTGGATCTGGCCTGCGCGAACGGCGAGGCTCGCGCGCTCGACCGCGCGGATGCCGCCGAAGTGCCGCGACACGTCCTGCAGCGCGAGCACGGTCTCGGCGGCGCCCGCCGCGCCCAGGAACGCCGGCGGCGGCACGCCCTGCGCGGCGCGCCGGGCGCTCATCGCCGCGGCCTCCTCGGGCGGCGGCCGCAGGCGCCGGCGCAGGTTCGCCCAGATGCCGGTCAGCCCTTCGGGCGAGAAAAGCACGAAGCCCACGAACACCAGGCCGAACCAGAACAGCCAGTTCTGCGTCCAGATCGAGAACAGCTCGCGGAACAGGATGTAGAACAGCACGCCAAGCGCGGGCCCGAGCAGCTGGTGCATGCCGCCGATCACCACCATGGCGAGCAGCTCGCCCGAGAGCTGCACCGAGACCGCCTCGGCCGAGACGAGGTAGTTCAGGAAAGCGAGCAGCGCGCCGCCCAGCCCGGTCACCGAGGCCGAGAGCACGAACGCGCCGAGCCGGTAGCGGTCGACCGGATAGCCCTGGAAGGTGGCGCGCTGCTGGTTCTCGCGGATCGCCACCAGCACGTGGCCGAACGGCGAGCGCGCGAC
>DASUFW010000078.1:0-11851 GCA_036274335.1 Burkholderiales bacterium
CCGAGTGGTAGAAGGTCGCGCCCTCGGCGCGCGGCGCGGCGCGCCCGTGGTAGACGTCCGAGGCGACCTTCTGCGCGAGCACCCACGCCTCGCCTTCGGGCTCGGGTACCGAGTAGAACTCGGTCCACGAGAACGCCGCCACATAGCGTCCGCGCAGCTCGTCCCAGCGCTGCTCGTGCACCACCGCGCACACCGAATCCGGATAGCGCGACGACGCGAGCCGGTTCATGGTCACCTCGGCCACCGCGTACTGCCCGTCCCTGGGCTCGCCGCGCGCCTCATAGTAGACGTTGAGCGCGAGGCACTCCAGGTTGCGCGCCTCCTGCTCGCGCGCGAGCGCCGCGGTGCGCAGGTGGCGGTCGAAGACGGCGTGCAGCCCGAAGCCGAGCACGACCAGCACCGCGCCGATCATCAGCGCGAAGGCCATCGCCTCGCGGTCGGCGCGGTACCACGCGAGCCGCAGCGCGCGGCGCGCGTCGGCCCCGGCGCCCGAGAGGCGCCAGCGGAGATGCTCCAGGCGTGAGGCGAGCGGCATGGCGGCGCAGTGTTGGTTCCGGGTCCCGCGGCTGTCAAGGGACAATGACAGGCGTTGGACACGCCCCGCGCCGCGGGAGTTTCCGCCCCGGCGCGCCTAGCGGAGGTTGTAGACCTCGGTGTCGAAGTTGCCGCGCCAGACGTTCAGCTCGGCGCGGTTGCGGCCCTCCGGCGCCGACAGCACGGCCTGGTCCTCGCCCTGCTTCCAGCGGAGCTTCCGGACCCGGCGCTTCTCGCCGCGGCGGTCGAACACCTCGATGCCGTCGGCGAGCGGCTCGCCGTAGCGGCCCTTCAGGAAGGCCGCGATGCGCTCCACGTCGCTCGCGCCGAAGCGCACGTCGAAGGCCTGCACGCGGTCGCGGCGCAGGTAGAACGTGATGCGCGCCTCCGCGCCGCCGAGAACGGTCGCGTCGTCGCAGCGGCGGTCGGCGGCGTCGGTCTTCCACTCCATCGGGCGGCATTGCGCGGTCTTGAACGCCTTCTGCACCGTGGCTTCGCTCGCGCCCAGCGCCACGCCGCCCGCGTCGAACGCGCCCGCGGGCGCCGCGAGCGCGAGCAGGATCAGCGCCGCGCCGTGCACCGGAAGCAGTCCGTCGTGTGGTCGTTCACCAGTCCCGTCGCCTGCATGAAAGCGTACACGATGGTCGTGCCGACGAAGCGGAACCCGCGCGCCTTCAGGTCCTTCGACAGCGCATCGGACAGCGCGGTTCGCGCCGGTATGTCGCGCAGCTGTCGCCGCCGCGCGACCAGCGGCTTGCCGCCGACGAATGCCCACACGTAGCGCGAGAAGCTGCCGAACTCCTTCTGCACCCTGAGGAACGCCTTTGCGTTGCCCACCGTCGACTCGATCTTGAGGCGGTTGCGCACGATGCCGGGATCGGCCATGAGCGCGCGCTTCTTCTTCGCGTCGTACTTCGCCACTTTCTTCGGGTCGAAGCCGGCGAAGGCCTTCCGGTAGCCGGCGCGCTTCTGCAGGATGGTGTCCCACGACAGCCCCGCCTGCGCGCCCTCGAGGATCAGGAACTCGAAGAAGACGCGGTCGTCCTTCACCGGCACGCCCCACTCGCGGTCGTGGTACGCGATCGACAACTCGTTCCGTGCCCAGCCGCAGCGCTTCATAAATAGGGACAGACCCTGTTTACCACGATGTGAAAAATAGGGTCTGTCCCTATTTTATGCCGCCCGCTTCACGCCCGCCTTCGGGTCGTCCTTGACCTCGTGGCTCGCGGGGCGCGCGCGCAGCTTCGTGTCGACGAGCTCGGCGCGCTCGCGCGCGGCGTTGCGGTAGGCCTGATCGCGGCCGGGGAGGTACTGCGGCGGCCAGTACTGGCCCGGGTGCTGGTACCAGGCCGAGGCCTGCAGCGTGAAGTACGGGTTCGCGAGGTGCGGCCGCGCGAGCGCGACGAGGTCAGCCTTGCCCGCGGCGAGCAGCGTATTCACCTGGTCGGGCGTGGTGATCGCGCCCACGGTCATCGTGGCGATGCCGACTTCGTTCCTCACCCAGTCGGCGTAGCTTGCCTGGTACATGCGCCCGTAGACCGGCTTCTGCTGCGGCACGGTCTGGCCGGTCGAGACGTCGATCAGGTCGCAGCCCGCGTCCTTCAGCAGGCGCGTCATCGCGACCAGGTCTTCGCCCGAGAGCCCGCCCGGCGCCCAATCGGTCGCCGAGATCCGCACCGAAAGCGGCTTCGCCTTCGGCCAGGTCTCGCGGCAGGCGCGGAACACCTCCAGCGGCCAGCGCAGGCGGTTCTCGATGGAGCCGCCGTAGTCGTCCTTCCGGTGGTTGGTGAGCGGCGACAGGAAGCTCGCCAGCAGGTAGCCGTGCGCCATGTGCAGTTCCAGCATGTCGAACCCGGCCTCGTGCGCGTAGCGCGTCGAGCGCACGAAGTCGTCGCGGACGCGGTCCATGTCCGCGCGCGTCATCTCGCGCGGCGCCTGCGACTCGCCCTCGAGGTACGGCAGCGGCGAGGCGGAGACGAGCGGCCAGTTGCCCGACTCGAGCGGATGGTCCATGCGCTCCCAGCCGAGCTGGGTCGAGCCCTTGCGGCCCGCGTGCCCGATCTGCATGCACAGCTTCGCCTTCGAGTTCGCGTGGCAGAAGTCGGCGATCCGCTTGAAGGCGTCGCGCTGCGCCTCGTTCCACAGGCCGGTACAGCCCGGCGTGATGCGGCCATCGGGCGAGGTGCAGGTCATCTCGACGTAGACCAGGCCCGCGCCGCCGATCGCGCGGCTGCCCAGGTGCACGAAGTGCCAGTCGGTGGGCATGCCGTCCACGGCCGAGTACTGGTCCATGGGCGAGACCACCACGCGGTTCTCCACGACCATGTCGCGCAACCGGAAGGGCGTGAACATCGGCACTGGCGGGTTCTGCAGGTCGATGTCGAAGCCCTGCGCGCGCACCTGCTGCGCGAACCAGCGGTGCATGCCCTGCACGTAGCCCGGATCGCGCAGCTCGAGGTTCTCCCAGGTGATCTGCTTGGAGCGCGACATCACGCCGAACGCGAACTGCTCGGGCGCCATGCCCCAGTAGCGCTTCATGTGCTCGAACCAGGCCAGCGACACGTTGGCCGCGTGCTGGGTCTTCTCGACTTCCTCGCGCCGTGCCGTGTCGTAGCGCACGAGCGCCTTGCCGACCTCGCCTTCCTTCCTGAGCGCCTCGTACAGCGCGATCGCGTCCTCCATGGCGAGCTTGGTGCCCGAGCCGATGGAGAAGTGCGCGGTGGCCTTGGCGTCACCGACCAGCACCGCGTTGTCCTTCACCCAGGTCTGGTTGACGATGGTCGGGAAGTTGCGCCAGATCGAGCGGTTGGCGATCAGCGGGTGGCCGTCCAGCTCCTCGGCGAACACGCGCTCGAGGACGGGCAGCATCTCGGCCTCGCTCATCCGGTCGAAGCCGAAATTGCGCCAGGTCGGCTCGTCGGTCTCGATGACCCAGGTCGAGCGCCCCTCCTCGTACTGGTAGCAGTGCGCGAGGATGATGCCCTCGGGGGTTTCGCGGAAGAAGTACTTGAAGGCATCCAGCGGCTTCGTGGAGCCGAGCCAGGTGAACTTGTTCGGCCGCAGGTCGACGCCCGGCCGGAAGTGGTCCTTGTGCTGCTCGCGGATCTTCGAGTTGATGCCGTCGGCGACCACGATCAGGTCCGAGCCGGCGAAGGGCGCGAGGCTCTCCACCTCGGTCTGGAAGCGGATCTCGACGCCGAGCTCACGGCAACGGTCCTGCAGGATGGCGAGCAGCGCGTTGCGCGAGCAGCCGCAGAAGCCGTTGCCGCCCGAGCGGAGCGTCCTGCCCTTGTACACCACGTCCACGTCGCCCCAGTAGGCGAAGCGCCGGCGGATGCGCTCGTAGCTGACGAGGTCGTAGGCCTTGAAGGTGTCGAGCGTCTGGTCGGAGAACACCACGCCGAAGCCGAACGTGTCGTCCGGGCGGTTCCTCTCGTAGCAGGTGATCTCCCAGCGCGGCCAGGCCTTCTTCGCGAGCAGCGCGAAGTACAGGCCGCCCGGCCCCCCGCCGATCACGGTGATCTTCATCTCAGCCCTCCGGGATCACGGCAATCGCCTCGATCTCCAGGCGCGCCAGGTCCTCGACCAGGGCGCCCACCTGCACCACCGCCATGACCGGGTAGTGGCGGCCGATCAGCTCGCGGTAGGCGGCGCCCACCTCCTTCAGCGACGCGAGGTACTCGGCCTTGTCGAGCACGTACCAGGTGAGCCGCACCAGGTGCTCGGGCCGGCCGCCGGCCTGCGCGAGCACTTCCAGGATGTTGGCGATCGCCTGGCGGAACTGGCCGGCGAAGGACTTCTCCTTCCATTCGCCCTGCCCCGTCCAGCCGATCTGGCCCGCGATGTGCACGGTGGTGCCGCCCTTCACCGCGATGCCGTTGGAGAAGCCCTTCGGTCTCGCCCAGGCGGGCGGTTGCAGGATCTGCATCATGCTCATTTGCCTACCCTCTCAGCTTGAAGCGCTGCAGCTTGCCGGTCTCGGTGCGCGGCAGCGCGTCCACGAACTCGATGGCGCGCGGGTACTTGTAGGGGGCGATCGCCTGCTTCACGTGCTCCTGCAGCTGCTTCGCGGTCGCTTCCGACTTCTCGGTGCCGGGCTTGAGCACCACGTAGGCCTTCACGATGGTGCCGCGCTCGGCGTCGGGCGCGCCCACCACGCCGCACTCCGCGACCGCCGGGTGGGCGAGCAGCGCCCCCTCGACCTCGGGCCCGGCGATGTTGTAGCCCGCCGAAATGATCATGTCGTCGGTGCGCGCCTGGTAGTAAAAGTAGCCGTCCTCGTCCCGGGCATAGGCGTCGCCCGTCACGTTCCAGCCGTGCTGCACGTAGTTCTTCTGGCGGTCGTCCGCCAGGTAGCGGCAGCCGGTCGGCCCCTTCACCGCAAGGCGCCCCACCTCGCCGGGCATGCAGGGCCGGCCCTCCTCGTCCAGCACGGTCGCGCGGTAGCCGGGGATCGCGTACCCGGTCGCGCCGCGGCGCACGCGCTCCGGCGTGTGCGAGATGAAGATGTGGATCATCTCGGTCGAGCCGATGCCGTCGATGATCTCGATGCCGGTCGCTTCCTTGAAGAGCTGGCGCGTCGCGTCGGGCAGCGCCTCGCCCGCGGAGATGCACTTCTTCAGCGAGCGCAGGTCGAAGTCCTTCGCGAGGCCCGCCATCGCGCGGTACATGGTGGGCGCGGTGACGCACACGCTGGCCTTGTGGCGCTGGATCGTCTCGAGGAGCGACTCCGGCGCGAGCTTCTCCACGAGCACGGTGCTCGCCCCGACGCGCATGGGGAAGCACAGCATGCCCCCGAGCCCGAAAGTGAAGGCGAGCGGCGGCGTGCCGCAGAACACGTCGTCCTTCGTCGAGCCGAGGATCGAGCGCGGGAAGGCGTCGCACATGGCGAGCACGTCGCGGTGGAAGTGCATGGTGCCCTTGGGCTTGCCGGTGGTGCCCGAGGTGAAAGCGATGAGCGCGGTGTCGTCCGCCGCGGTGTCGACATTGGCGAACACCTGCGGCGCGCGCATGCAGCGCGCATCGAGCGAGTCCACGGCATCGTCGTACCAGTACTTCACCGCCTGCAGCGTGGGGCACTGCGCGCGCGCGGCCTCCAGCTCGGCGGCGAGCCGCTTGTCGCACAGGGCGTGCGTGACCTCGGCCTTGGCGATGATGTCGGTGAGCTCCTTGGCGCGCAGGAGCGGCATGGTGGCCACGCAGATGCCGCCCGCCTTCATGACCGCGAACCAGCAGGCGGCCATCATGGGGTTGTTCGGCCCGCGCAGCAGCACGCGGTTGCCGGGCTGGAGGCCCATGTCGCGCGTGAGCACGTTCGCGATGCGGTTGGCCTGCGCGTAGAGCTCGGTGTAGGTGCACGAGCCCTCGGGCGCGCGGATCACGGGCCGGTGGCCGAAGCCGCGCGACACCATCTTGTCGAGGAGCTCGGTGGCGCAGTTCAGGCGCAGCGGGGTGCGGAACTCGGGGCGCTCGAACAGGAACTCGGGCCACTGGCTGCGCGGCGGCAGGTTGTCGCGCGCGAAGCTGTCCACATGGGCGGATTTCGCCGGCATCATTTGAGGAGCTCCCGCGCGATGATCATCTTCTGCACCTCGGTGGCGCCTTCGTAGATGCGCAGCGCGCGCACCTCGCGATACAGCCGCTCGACCGGGTGGCCGCGCATCACGCCCAGCCCGCCGAGGATCTGCACCGCATCGTCGATCACGGACTGCGCCGCCTCGGTCGCCTGCATCTTGGCCATGGCGGCCTCGCCCGTGACGCGCACCTGCTTCACGTCGCGCAGCCACGCGGCGCGGTAGGCGAGCAGCGCCCCCGCCTCGATGCCGGTCGCCATGTCGGCGAGCTTGGCCTGCGTGAGTTGGAGGTCGGCGAGGCGCTGGCCGAACATCTTGCGGTCCCGGGCGCGCGCCAGCGTCTCGTCGAGCGCCCGGCGTGCGAAGCCGAGCGCCGCCGCCGCCACCGTGGTGCGGAAGACGTCGAGGTTGCGCATCGCCAGCTTGAAGCCCTGCCCCGCCTCGCCGATGAGCTCCCCTTTCGCCTGGTCGAGCCTCACCGTGGCCATCGGGTGCGGCGCGACGATGTCGATGCGCTCCGAGGCATCGACATCCCCCGCTTCGACGACGAACGCGCTGATGCCCTCGTCGGCCTTCGCGAACGTCACGTAGAAGTCGGCGATGCCGCCGTTGGAGATCCAGGTCTTGGTGCCGGTGAGGGCCCACGCGCCGCCGACGCGCTTCGCCGAAGTGGTCATGGCCTGCACGTCGGAGCCCGCGTCGGGCTCCGAGAGCGCGAACGCCGCGATCGCTTCGCCGGCGGCGGCCTTCGGCAGGTACTTCTTTCGCTGCCCGTCCGTACCGGCGAGAACAATCGGGCCGCTGCCCAGGCCCTGCATGACGAAGGCGAAGTCGGCGAGGCCGGCGTGGTAGGCGAGGACTTCTCTGATCAGAGCAATGCTTCTGACGTCCGGCTTTTCGTTTACGCAGTAGTTCAAGTACCCAGCCTGGCCCAGCTCCTTCACCAGCCTGCGGCAGATCGCGTCGGCGTCGTCGCCGTGCGCATGCGCCGAATGTGCGGAGGCCCAAGTGTCCACCTCACGCGATAAGGCCGCGTGAGGTGGATCGAAGAAGGGCCAAGTCAAATGCGCAAAACGATCCAAGGCTAGTCCCCCTGGAATTCGGGCTTCTTCTTCGCCGCAAAGGCTTCGTAGGCCCGCTTGAAGTCGTTGGTCTGCATGCAGATCGCCTGCGCCTGGGCTTCCATTTCGATCGCCTCGTCGAGGCCCGCGTTCCACTCCTGGTGCAGCATCTTCTTGGTGATGCCGTGCGCGAACGTCGGTCCGGAGGCAAGCGACTGCGCGAGCTCCATCGCCGCGGGCAGCGCGGGATCGGCGAGCCGGTTGAAGAAGCCCCAGGCGAGGCCTTCCTCGGCGCTCATCGAGCGGCCGGTGTAGAGGAGCTCCGCGGCCCGGCCCTGCCCGATGACCCGCGGCAGCATGGCGCAGGCGCCCATGTCGGCGCCCGCGAGGCCAACGCGGGTGAAGAGGAAGGCCACCTTGGCATCGGCCTTGGCGATGCGCAGGTCGGAGAAGAGCGCGAGGATCGCGCCGGCGCCGGCGCACACGCCCTCGACTGCGGCGACCACGGGCTGCGGGCAGGCGCGCATCGCCTTCACCACGTCGCCGGTCATGCGCGTGAATTCCAGCAGCTGCGGCATGGACATCCTGGTGAGCGGGCCGATGATCTCGTGCACGTCGCCGCCCGAGCAGAAGTTGCCGCCCGCCCCCGTGAGCACCACGACTTTCACGCCCTTCTCGTGGTTCAGCTGGCGGAAGAGCTCCCTCAGCTCGGCGTAGGACTCGAAGGTGAGCGGGTTCTTGCGCTCGGGGCGGTCGAGCGTGATGCAGCCCACCTTGCCCTCCTGCCGCCAGCGGAAGTGCCGGGTCTGGATCATGCGGAGTTCTCCAGGGTGACTGACTTCAGGCGCGCGAGCAGCTGCATGAGCGCGTCGGATTCCTTGCGCGTGAGGCCGCCGAGCAGGCCGGCGACCCAGGCCTCGTGCTCGCGCGCCATCGCGGCGAAGTCGCGCTCGCCGGCGCGCGTGAGCCGCACGCGCCAGGCGCGCCGGTCGGCGGCGTCGTCGACGCGCTCGACCAGGCCCTCCTTGACCAGCTGGTCGACGATGCCGGTGACGTTCCCGCCGGTGACCATCAGCAGGCGGGAGAGCTCGCCCATCTTCAGGCCCTGCGGATTGCGCTCGAGCTGGGAGAGCAGGTCGAAGCGCGGCAGCGTGGTGGCGAAGCGCTCGCGCAGCCGCCGGCGCACCTGCCGCTCGACGAGCTGCGAGCAGGTGAGCAGCCGCAGCCACAGGCGCAGGGCGCGGTGGTCGTCCACCGTCGCGCGGCTCTCCCGGTCCAGGACGTCGGAATCCATAAGGCCTGAATATCTCAAGCCTAAAGTATCTGCCTAGCGCCGGCCCCTGGCAAGCTCGCGGGCGAGGATCGCCCGGCCCGGGGCGAGGGCGTTGCGCACCACCTGGGCGAGGTCGCCGAGCGGCAAGCGCTCCCCGTCGCGGAACCGCAGGCACCCCTTGCCCGCGTCCACCTCGGGGTGGCGCGCCCGGAAGCCCGCGATGCGCTCGTCCGAGCAGGTGTAGAGCGACAGGTGGCGCTTCTGGCTCGCCCAGGCGACGAACTCCCCGCCCAGGCGGTAGGTCGGCATGCGGTGCTCCAGGGTCACCGCGACCTGGGGAAACAGGCTCAGGATCAGGCCGTGCAGGGCGAGGGCGCGCTCGCGCCGCGCCTCCGGCACCTGCGCCACGTAGCGGGTGATGGCCTGCGAGTCGTCCCTCATGCGAACGCGCGCCACAGGAAGCTGGCGCCGCCCGCCAATACTACGACTTCCATGAAGGCGGTGTGCACGCGGATCGGGATGCGCGCCAGCATCCAGCGTGCGACGAATCCGCCCGGCGCGGTGCAGGCGCCGATGAGCAGCCCCGCCAGCACGAGCTCCGCGTTCAGGCGCGCAGCGCTGCCGAAGAGCGCGATCTTCGCGACCTCCATGATCACCGAGACGATGGCGTCCGTGCCGATCAGCGCCGCGCTCTCCAGGCCCGCCGCCATCAGCGTCGAGATGAGCAGCAGCCCGACGCCGGTCATGGCGCCGTTCACGAACCCGAAGCCCGCGCCGGCCACCGCCACGCCGCGCCCCTCGAGCCGCCAGCCCGCGCGCGACAGGTAGCGCCGCAGCGGCACGCTCGCCACGAAAAAGCCGCCGAGGAGCAGCGCCACCCACTGTGCGTCCAGGCGCGTGTAGCCCCAGGCGCCCGCCAGGCAGGCCGGCAGGCCGGCGGCGAGGATGCGCCGCGCGTGCGGCCAGTGGATGTCGCGCCAGAACGCGATCGCCCGGCTCGCATTGGCGATCAGCATGCCGACCGCCATCACGGGCACGACGTTGGTCAGGCCCACCACCGGCGCGAGGAAGATCGGCACGATGATCCCCGTGCCGTATCCCGCCAGTCCGCCGAGCACGGACGCGAGGAACGCGACGCCGCCGATCAGGACGAACTGGGCGGCGCTGACGTCGGCGAGCTGGAAGGCGGGTTCCAATCGGGGACCTTCTCCTGCAGGAACTGCAGCACCGCGACCTCGTCGCGGCGCAGCGCGCCGCCGCGGCGCGGCTCGCGCTGCGCGCCCTTGGGCATCGCCGGGGTCTGCGGCACGATGTGGCCGAGAAGGTAGGCGTGCAGCAGCGCAGGGTGCACGTAGTACTTGCGGCACACCGCGCGCGTGTTGCCCAGGCGCGCGGCGACCGCGTCGATGGCGCGGATGACGTTGCGATCGGCCTCGCGCTTGCTCGCCGCCGGCCCCATGCGGCGCAGCTCGACCGCCGCGAGCATCGTGCCGCCCCAGGTGCGGAAGTCCTTGGCGGTGACGTCGCGCCCGCTCGCCTCGCGCAGGTACGCGTTGACGTCGTCCGAGGTCACCGTCTGGCGCCGGCCGTCGGTGTCCAGGTACTGGAACATCTCCTGGCCGGGCAGGTCCTGGCAGCGCTGGATGATGCGCGCGAGGCGCGGCTCGGTCACCGAGATCGAGTGCTCGATGCCGCTCTTGCCGCGGAAGGAAAAGCGCAGCGAGTCGCCGACCACCTTCACGTGCCGGCGGCGCAGCGTCGTGAGGCCGAAGGAGCGGTTCTCGCGCGCGTACTCGTCGTTGCCGACGCGGATCAGCGTGCGGTCGAGCAGCCGCACCACCGTGGCGAGCAGCTGGCGGCGCGTGAGCTCGCCGCCGCGCAGGTCGCGCTCCACGCGCTCGCGGAGCAGCGGCAGCGCCTCGCTGAACTCCAGCATGCGCCGGAACTTGGACTGGTCGCGCGCCTCGCGGTAGGACGTGTGGTAGCGGTACTGCTTGCGGCCGCGCGCGTCGCGCGCCGTGGCCTGGATATGCCCGGCGGGGTCGGGGCAGATCCAGACGTCCGTCCAGGCCGGCGGGATGGCGAGCCGGTCCAGGCGCTTGCGCGTGGCCCGGTCGGCGATGCGCGTGCCGTCGGGGGCGTAGTAGGCCCAGCCCTTGCCGACGCGCTTGCGCGTGATGCCCTCGAGGCCGTCGGTGACATAGAGGAGCCCGGCGTCCTTCGCGGCGTCCCGGTAGAGGAGGTCGCGCGCCGAGGCCACGGCTCAGCTCAGCGCACCGAGGGCGGCCAGCGCGCGCCGCACGTCTTCCGCGCCCTCCGCGGAGAGCGGCGCCTGGGGCGCGAGCGGCGCGCCCACCGCGTAACCCTGGAGCTGCAGCGCGCCCTTGATGCACGCGGCGAGGTTGTGCTTCGCGAACGCCTGGTTGAGCGCCCAGAGCGGCCGCTGCCTGTCCATCGCCGCCGCCCAGTCGCCCTTGCGGCACAGCTCGTAGAGCTCGACGCTCTGGCGCGGCGCGACGCAGGCCGGGCCCGCCATCCAGCCCACCCCGCCGAGCAGCATCACGCAGGCCGGCACGTGCGAGGAGGCGGCGAACACCTGCAGGCGCCCCTCGACGCGATTGAGGATGGAGAGCAGCCGCCCGGTATTGGAGGAGGCGTCCTTGAGGTAGCCGATGTTGTCGATCCTCGACAGGCGCTCGATCACCGGCAGGGAGAGGTCGGAGCGCTGGAAGTTCGGGTTGGTGTAGAGGACCACGGGAAGCGACACCGCCTCCGCGATCGCCTTGAAATAGGCGTACACGCCCTCATCGCCGATCGGGAAGTAGGCTTCGAGGATGGCGAGGATGCCGCTCGCGCCGAGGCGCTCATGGTCCCGCGCCTGCGCCACCGCGTCCGCGGTGGAGGTGGACGCGACGCCCGCCACCACCGGCACGCGCCCGCGCGCCGCTTCGATCGTCACCTCGACCACGCGCCGGCGCTGCGCCGCGTTCAGGTAGGCGAACTCGCCCGTGGAGCCGAGCGGCGTCAGGCCGTGCACCCCGGCGCCGATCAGGTCGTCGCACAGGCGCGCGAGCACCGGCGCGTCGACTTCGCCCGAGTCGCGCACGGGCGAGACGAGGTA
This sequence comes from Burkholderiales bacterium, assembly GCA_036274335.1. Taxonomy (GTDB): domain Bacteria; phylum Pseudomonadota; class Gammaproteobacteria; order Burkholderiales; family SG8-39; genus JAABQT01. The sequence goes on from DASUFW010000078.1 coordinate 11,563, forward strand.
CGGGAACACGCCCCGGAACCCGCCGGCCGGCATCGCGCCTCAGGCCTTTCTCAGGAAATCGAAATCGCAGCCGTGCTCGGCCTGCAGCACGTGCTCCATGTAGAGCCTCGCGTAGCCGCGCGCCGGTACGGCGACCGGCGGCCTCCAGGCGGCCTTGCGCTTCGCGAGCTCCGCCTCGGGCACGACGAGGTCGATGCGCCGGTCCTTGACCGACAGCTTGATGCGGTCGCCGCTCCTCACGAGGGCGAGCGGGCCGCCGGCCGCCGCCTCGGGCGAGACGTGCAGGACG
>DASUFW010000079.1:0-1629 GCA_036274335.1 Burkholderiales bacterium
GGTGCTGAACCACGCCGGCTTTCCGTGGGATCGCAGCGAGGCGGGGCTGGACATGTGGCGCCGGGGCATGCGCGCGCTCGCCGCCAGCCCGCACTGCTACTGCAAGCTCTCCTGCCTGCTGCTGCGCGACGGCCCGTGGGAGTACGAGTCCAATCGCCGCGTGGTGCTCGAGACGATCGAGATGTTCGGCGTCGAGCGCTGCATGTTCGCGTCCAACTTCCCCGTCGACGGGCTGCGCGTGTCCTTCGGCCGGATGTTCGACGACTACGAGCGCATGACCCGGCAGCTCACCGCGGCGGAGCGCCGCGCGCTGTTTCACGACAACGCGGCGCGCTTCTACCGGCTCTAGGCGCGCACCAGGCGCCAGGCGCCGCCGAGGGCGGGCGGAAGCGCGACCGCCAGGTTCCGGTGGACCTTCAGGCCCGCTTCGCGGCAGCGACGCGCGAACGCGGCGGGGCTGCGGCAGGCGAGGGCGTAGCCGGCGATGCCGGGCGAGCGCGGCGCCGCACCGAGCAGCTTCCTCATCTGCGCTCGCGTGCCGATCAGCAGCTTGCCCCGATCGGTCTCCAGCGTGACGAATCTTCCTTCTCGCCGCGGCAGGCCGCCCATGAAGCGAGCCCAGCGCGCCGCGGCGCGCACGGGATCCGCGGCCACCACGTAGGCGGCGGCAAGTCCGAGGACGCCGTTGCGGTGTTTCAGGTACGGCGCGCGCCAGATCACCTCCGGGGTGAGCTGCTCGACGTACTGGATGCGGCCTTCGGGCATCTTCCCCGGCGCCGCGCGCACGACGTTGAATCGCACCGTCTGTCCGCCCTGCACCTTGCGGGACAGCCGCACGATCGGCTGCGGGGCGAACCCGTGCGCCTGGAGCCGCACATGCTCCTCGTCCGCGGTCGGTGTCCCGAGGCACACGAGGTGCACGCCCCGATAGCGGCGCATGGACTTGCGCATGCGCGCCGCGTTCGGCGTGTCCATCGTCGGCGTGAGGAACTCGAGGTAGCCCTCGGCGAGCATCACGCAGCGGTTGGACGTGCCCGCGGGCCCTTCCTGGGTGCGTTGCACCGAGACGGGCGTGACGACGAAACCGAGGCGCCCGAGGAGCAGCGCGACCTTGTCCAGGTCGGGGACGAAGTGCGAGATGTGATCCAGGAAGAGCGAACCCGGCGGCGGGCGCTGGCGGTCGGCGACGGTCATGGCGCGCTAATATAACCGCATGAACAAGCCCGTCGAGACTTCCGCGGCGACCCTGAGCGGCGCCGAGGCCGTCGTGGAGATGCTGAAGGCCCATGGCGTCGAAGTCATCTTCGGCCTGTGCGGCGACACGAGCCTGCCGCTCTACGATGCGCTGGCCCGCTTGCCGCACGGCATGAAGCACGTGCTGACCCGGGACGAGCGGCATGCGGCCTACATGGCGGACGGCTACGCGCGCGTCACCGGCAGGGTCGGCGTGTGCGAAGGGCCGTCGGGCGGCGGAGCCACGTACATCCTGCCGGGCCTGGTCGAGGCGAACGAGTCCTCGATTCCGGTGCTCGCGATCAACACGGACGTATCGGTATCTTCGCGCGGGCGTTACACGCTGACCGAGCTCGACCAGCGCGCGCTCATGAAGCCGCTGACGAAGTGGAACGC
>DASUFW010000080.1:0-3882 GCA_036274335.1 Burkholderiales bacterium
GAAGCCGGCCCGCTCGATCTTGTCGAGGATGCGCAGCCCCCCCTGCACGGTGGTGCGGATCTCGAGCCCGAGCCGGCCGGGCAGTCGTCGGCCGAGCGGCGCGCCTTCCCGCATCAGGGCGCGTGTGCGTCCCACCTGGAAACGCATCAGCGAGCGCCAGGCCTCATCGCAGCGCGCTTCCGCAAGGTGCGCCTCGACCACGCCGTGAGCCGCCATCTCGTCCTGCGGCAGGTAAATGCGGCCCTTGGCGTAGTCGAGCGCCGCGTCCTGCCAGAAGTTGATCAGCTGCAGCGCGGTGCAGATCGCATCCGACTGGCGCAGATCCGTTTCAGACGTCCGTTTGAAAAGGTGCAGCAGCAGCCGGCCGACGGGATTGGCCGACCGGCGGCAGTAGTCCCGCAGCTCTGCGTAGTCGGCGTAGCGGGCCTTGGTGACGTCCTGGGAAAAGGCGTCGAGCAGGTCGCGGAAGAGCTGCGGCGGCAGGGCATGCTCGCGCACGATGCGCTGCACCTCGCGCAGGAGCGGCTCGGCGGGCATGGCAAGCTGGCGGCGGAACGCATCCAGCTTGGCCAGGCGGACCGCCGGCGCGTCGTCGCCTTCATCGGCGAAATCGTCGGCGGTGCGCGCGAACCGGTAGATCACCTCCACGGGCGCGCGAAGGCCGGCCGGCAGCAGCAGCGAGGCGACGGGAAAGTTCTCGTAATGGGCGACCGGCACGCGCAGGTATAATACTTTCTTTCCATTCGCTTTTTTCGTGGCGAAGGTGGCGGAATTGGCAGACGCACCAGACTTAGGATCTGACGCCGCAAGGCATGAGGGTTCGAGTCCCTCCCTTCGCACCAACGCATCTTTTCGGGGAACCGGCGAGGCATGGCAGTGAACGTGGAGCAGTTGAGCGTCCTGGAACGGCGGCTGGAGATGTCGCTGCCGCTCGAAGGCATCGAGCGCGAGATCGACACCCGCCTCAAGAAGCTGTCGCGCGACGTCAAGATGCCGGGCTTCCGGCCCGGCAAGGTGCCGATGAAGCTGGTCGCGCAGACTTACGGGCCGCAGCTGCGCTCGGAGGTGCTCGGCGATGCGGTGCAGAAGGCGTTCGCCGACGCGATCCGCGAGGCGAACCTGCGCGTGGCGGGGCAGCCGCGCATCGAGCCCAAGCAGAGCCAGGCGCCGGGCGCGATCGAGTTCAGCGCGACCTTCGAGGTCTATCCGGAGGTGCGCATCGGGGACGTGAGCACGGCCACCCTCGAGCGCCCGCAGGCGACGGTCGACGACGCGGCGGTGGACCGCACGCTGGAGCTGCTGCGCAAGCAGCGCGCCCGCTTTGCGCCGGTCGAGCGTGCGGCGGCCGACGGCGACCGCGTGACGGTGGACTTCGAGGGCACCCTCGGCGGCGAGCCGTTCGCCGGCGGCAAGGCGGAGAATTTCGCGCTGGTGCTCGGCGAGGGGCGCATGCTGCCCGAGTTCGAGGCCGCGGCGCGCGGCATGCGCGCAGGCGAGTCGAAGCGCTTCCCGCTGACGTTCCCCGCGGACTATCACAGCGCGGACGTGGCCGGGAAGTCGGCCGAATTCGCACTGGCCGTGAAGCGCGTCGAGGAGGCGCAGCTGCCGGCGCTGGACGCGGACTTCGCGCGGCAGCTCGGGGTCGCCGACGGCGACCTCGGCAAGATGCGCGCCGACGTCCGCCAGAACGTGGAACGCGAGGTTGCCAAGCGCATCGAGGCGCGCATCAAGCACCAGGCCATGGAGGCGCTGCTCTCGGTCACGCCGGTCGAGCTGCCCAAGGCGCTGGTGGCGCTCGAGACGCAGGAGCTGATGCAGCGCGCGGCAGCCGACCTGCGCGCGCGCGGGCTCAAGGTGGAGAAGCTGCCCATCGAGCCCGCGGCCTTCGAGCAGACCGCGCGCCGCCGGGTCGCGCTGGCGCTGATCATCAACGAGCTGGCGCCCCTCGAGAAGCTGCAGCCCAAGCCCGCCGAGGTGCGCGCGCTGATCGAGCGCGAGGCGCAGTCCTACGAGAGCCCGGCCGAGGTTGTAAAATGGTTCTACCTGCAGCCGGAGCGGCTTTCCGAGATGGAGGGCGTGGCGCTCGAGGCGAACGTGGTGAACTGGGTGCTCGCCAAAAGCAAGGTGATCGAAAAGGCGGTACCCTTCGACGAGCTGATGGGAAGCAATCCATGAACTGGCAGGCAAACATGCCGGACGCGCAGGACCTCGGGCTGATCCCGATGGTCATCGAGCAGTCGGGGCGCGGCGAGCGCGCCTACGACATCTATTCGCGCCTGCTCAAGGAGCGCGTGGTGTTCCTGGTCGGGCCGGTCACCGAGGCGACCGCCAACCTGATCGTCGCGCAGCTGCTGTTCCTCGAGTCCGAGAACCCGGACAAGGACATCTCGTTCTACATCAACTCGCCGGGCGGCTCGGTGTCGGCGGGCCTCGCGGTGTACGACACCATGCAGTTCATCAAGCCCGACGTGTCGACGCTGTGCGTCGGCCAGGCCGCCAGCATGGGGTCGCTGCTGCTCGCCGCGGGCGACGCCGGCAAGCGCTTCATCCTGCCCAACTCGCGCGTCATGATCCACCAGCCGATGGGCGGCTTCCAGGGGCAGGCGACCGACATCGAGATCCACGCCAAGGAAATCCTGTACCTGCGCGGGCGCCTGAACGAGATCCTGGCCAAGCACAGCGGCCAGTCGATCGATACCATCCAGCACGACACCGAGCGCGACTTTTTCCTCGGCGCCGAAGACGCGGTAAAGTACGGCCTCGTGGACAAGGTCCTGGTATCCCGGGAGCAAGTCTAGATGTCGGACAAGCCCGCCTCCGGCGAGAAGCTGCTGTACTGCTCGTTCTGCGGCAAGAGCCAGCACGAGGTCAGGAAGCTCATCGCCGGCCCGTCGGTGTTCATCTGCGACGAGTGCATCGAGCTGTGCAACGACATCATCCGCGAGGAGACGGCCTCCGATAAGGGCAGCAAGGGCGCCAAGTCCGACCTGCCCACGCCGCACGAGATCCGCGGCATCCTCGACCAGTACGTGATCGGCCAGGACCAGGCCAAGAAGATCCTCTCGGTCGCGGTCTACAACCACTACAAGCGGCTCAAGCACCTGTCGAAGAACGACGAGGTCGAGCTCTCCAAGTCGAACATCCTGCTGATCGGGCCGACCGGCTCGGGCAAGACGCTGCTCGCGCAGACGCTCGCGCGGCTGCTCAACGTGCCGTTCGTGATCGCCGACGCCACCACGCTGACCGAGGCCGGCTACGTCGGCGAGGACGTCGAGAACATCATCCAGAAGCTGCTGCAGAACTGCGACTACGACGTCGACAAGGCCAAGCGCGGCATCGTCTACATCGACGAGATCGACAAGATCTCGCGCAAGTCGGACAACCCCTCCATCACGCGCGACGTGTCGGGGGAGGGCGTGCAGCAGGCGCTCCTCAAGTTGATCGAGGGCACCATCGCTTCCGTTCCGCCGCAGGGCGGGCGCAAGCATCCGAACCAGGACTTCGTCCAGGTCGACACCACCAACATCCTGTTCGTGTGCGGCGGCGCGTTCGACGGCCTGGAGAAGATCGTGCGCAACCGCACCGAGAAGACCGGCATCGGCTTCGGCGCGGAAGTGCGCAGCCCGAAGAACTCCAAGGCCACCTACGACCTGCTGAAGAACGTCGAGCCGGAAGACCTGATCAAGTACGGCCTGATCCCGGAGTTCGTCGGCCGCCTCCCGGTGGTGGCGATCCTGGACGAGCTCGATGAGCGTGCACTGATCCAGATCCTGACGGAACCCAAGAACGCCCTGGCCAAGCAATATCACAAGCTCCTCAAGCTGGAAGGCGTCGAGCTCGAGATTCGCGAGGATGCTCTGATGGCCGTGGCCAAGCGCGCCA
>DASUFW010000081.1:0-1285 GCA_036274335.1 Burkholderiales bacterium
CGTCCAGCGGCGCGACCGCGATCGTCAGGCCCGAGACGCGCAGGCCCTCGACCACGACGTCATGCCCCTTCAGGAGCTGTCCTTCGGCGGATCCGTTCGCGGTGCTGAAGTACCCGGGGATGCCGGCCGGCAGGCGCGCCGCCTTGGCGAACTCGCGGCTCACGGAAACGTAGGTGGCGCCCGTGTCGACCATGAACGTCAGTGCCTCGCCGTGGATTTCGCCCCTCACATAGTAATGGCCGTCGCGGGCCACCGGGATCTCGAGCTGCGCGCGGCCGCCCGACTGCGAGTGCACGACGGTGGGCGTGCGGGTGAGCCGGTCGGCGGCGAAGAACGCCACGCCCACCAGGGCGAGCACGAAGGCGGGCCATTGGACGTGCCACTTCATCAGAATCGGTAGAGCTTGGCCGGATTCTCCACCAGGATCCGGTTGCGCAGCGTCTCGTCCGGCACCCAGTCGGCAAGCGCGTCGAGCAGGCCCGGATTCTCCGGGACGACCGCCTGGTCCGGGTGCGGCCAGTTGGTCCCCCAGACCATGCGCTCCGGGTTGTGCCGCACCAGCGCCCGCGCGAACGGCGCCACGCGTCGGTAGGGCGCGCCGTCCTTGTCCGCGAGGTAGGGCGCCGAGAGCTTGACCCAGCAGCGGCCCGAGTCGACCAGCCGCAGGAGCGCCTGGAAGGCCGGCTGGTCGACGCCCAGCCGGGCGTCGACCCGGCCAAAATGGTCGATCACGAACTCCACGGGAAGCTTCAGCAGGCGCGCGGCGATCTCCGGCAGCCACGGGCCGGCGAGGTGCAGCTGCAGGTGCCAGCCGAGCGGCTCCACGCGCGTCGCGACGCGCTCCAGGTCGTCCAGCGAGCCCGCCCGCATCATGTTCAGCCGCGCGCCGACGAACCCCGCGCCGCACAGGCGATCGAGCGCGCGATCTTCGACGTCCGGGTCGATCACCGCCACGCCGCGCGCGTGCTCCTGCAGCGCGTGCACGGCGTCGAGCTGGCATTCGTTGTCGGTCCCGTAGACGCTCGGCTGCACCAGGATGACGCGGCCGGTGCCGAGCGCGGACGCGACCTTCAGGTAGTCCGGGACCAGCGCCTCATCGGGTGTGTACTTCCGCTCCGCAGCGAGCGGATAGCGCGCGTAGGGTCCGAAGACGTGGATGTGGCAGTCGCAGGCGAGGGCGGGCGCGCGCATCCTAGAAGTTGACGTGCTTCGCGCCCTTCAGCTTGAGCATGGCGCGCGCGTCGTCGGGCGTCGCGACCGCGAGGCCGAGCTCCTCGAGCATGCG
>DASUFW010000082.1:0-15167 GCA_036274335.1 Burkholderiales bacterium
GTGGCGGCGGGCGTGGGCACGACGGTGTTCTACTGGCCGACGATGCCCGGCTTCTGGCACAAGGACGTCTGGTGGGTCGAGGAAACGGCCCGCGAGGGCATGGGCGTCATGATCGCGTTCGGCGTCCTGCTGGTGGTTCTGGTCGCCACGCTGCTGCGCAAGCCCGCGGCCTGAGCACCCGGATCAGGGATCGAAGTCGTCGCTCTTGATGTAGGCGACCACGCCCCGGCGCTCCTCCTCCGAGAACACCGCCTTCCACGACGGCATCTTGCCGAAGCCGTTGGTGACGCGGTCGTAGATGAACTCCGGCGCATAGCTGCCGGGGCGCAGGTGCGGCGCCTTGCCGGGATAGGCGCGCGCGCCGTGGCAATGCCGGCACTGCGCCTGCCAGACCTTGCGGCCGGTCTCGATGTTCGCCGGGTTGGACAGGAACTTCTTGTCGAACACCGGCGCAGGATCGTCGGACAGCGCCGACAGGGGCGCCGCCGAGCACAGCACGAAAAGCAGGCGCACCGTGGCGCGCGTAAGACATGTCATGCAGCCATCGTATCCGTAAACTGCGCCGCCGCCGCGCGAAGCGCGGCGGCGGCCGTGTTGCGCAATGGCCTTACTTCGCCGGGACGATATGGTAGATCGTATCCAGCGAGCCGTTCGGGCCCGTGGTGATCGATGTGAGCGCGTACACCTCGCCCGCGGCGTCCTGCGCGAAGGCGAGCACGTAGGGCTTCTTGCCCTTCATGTTGGTGACTTCCGCCACCTCCATGCTCCACTTGCCGTCGCCGCCCTTGGTCGCAAAGAAGATCTGGCCGTCCATCTCCGCGAAGGACTTGCTCCAGTCGCCGAAGATGTACTTGCCGTCCCACTCCTTGTGCTTGCCGCGGTACACGTAGCCGCCGGTCACCGAGATGCCCTTGCAGCCGTCGGGCTTCGCCGTGCAGTTGTTGTACTCGAGGATCGACGGCGTGATGCCCGACTTGTCGCAGTTCGCCGGGTGGTCGTCGGGCTTCAGGTAGTCGAAGCAGCGCATCATGCCTTCCACGCGCCGCCAGCCGAGGTTCTGGCCCTTGCCGACGATCTTGACGGTCTCGTAGCTGTTCTGCTGCACGTCGCCGCAGATCAGCATGTGGTCGCCGCCCATGTCGAAGGAGCAGCGCCACGGGTTGCGGAAGCCGAAGGCCCAGATCTCCGGCTGCGCGTTCTTGTCCCCCACGAACGGGTTGTCCGCGGGGATGCCGTACGGCTTGTCGCCCGTGCGCGCATCGACGTCGATGCGCAGCATCTTGCCCAGCTGCGTGGTCATGTCCTGGCCATTGCCGGTCGCCGGGTTGTGGCCGATGCCCCAGTCGTTGGCGTAGCCGCCGTCGCCCATGGAGATGTAGAGCATGCCGTCGGGGCCGAAGCCGATCCAGTGGCCGTTGTGGTTGAACTGCGGCCAGGCCACCGTGTGGATGCGGCGCGCGGAGCTCGGGTCGGCAACGTTCTTGTCGCCCTTGGACACCGTGTATTCCTCGACCACGTCATTGTGCGAGTACCACAGCATCTGCCCCAGGTCGCTCTGGTAGTCCAGATGCGCGCTGTAGGCGACGTAGAACTTGCCGTTCGACTTGAACTTCGGGTGGAAGGCGATGCCGAGCAGGCCGCGCTCGTCGAAGTCGTGGTGCAGGTCGGGAATCTTGTGCCGGATGTCGAGGAACGGCGTCGGGCGGATCTTGCCCTTCTCGAGGATCTTCACGCGCCCGTTCTGCTCGATGATGAACATGCGGGAATCGCCGGCCGGCTGCACCATGGCGAGCGGCGTGTTGATCGCCGACACCACCGGCACCAGCCGGATCTTCTCCTGCGCCGTCACCGCGCCGCTCGCGAATGCGAGCAGAACACCGGCCGCGAGCGCCCCACCGATTGCTGCGGGTTTCATCGGAATGTCTCCCATTGGATATGCGCGCCCCTCCTCCAGACGCGCCGCCGGGGCTCCGCGGCGCGTCCCGGCGAACGGCCACATGATGTCGACCCTCCGCCGCTACCCGAACAACGGGCAGAGTGAGTATACGAGCGCGCCACGCGCTGTCTACGGGTGGGAAACGCCCCCACGCGCGCGTTTCGCAGGCCCGGCGATCGGGGGGGAGCGCGATTGTCGCGGTGCGCAATGCGCGCCGCGCGCGCCTACTCGATGATCAGATCGTCCATCGTGCGCCGCTTGCCGCCGGCCTCCACCTTGGGCTCACGCCCGCCGCGCAGGATCGAATTTCCTTCAAAGACAGCGCGCTGGTCGATGGCGACGGGATTGAGCCAGTCCTCTTCCTTCATCTGCCCGCTCTGCCCGTAGGCGACGAGCGCGTTCTGGTAGCAGGCCAGCCTGACATCGGCCTCAGGAATTCCTTGCTGCAGTGCAAGCCGGGCGGTCTTGGCCACGCCGAGGGGCTCGGAGATGCCCCAGTCGCAGGCCGAGTCGACGATCACCTGCTTCGCGCCGTACTGGCGGAGGATCTCCACCATGCGCGCATTGCCCATCTTCGTGCTCGGGTAGATGGAGAACCCCGCCCAGTAGCCGCGGTCGAGCGTTTCCTTCACCGTTTCCTCGTTGTTGTGGTCGACCACGACCTTCGTCGGGTCCATGCGGTGCTCGTCGCACACGTCCATCGAGCGCGAGGTGCCGCGCTTCTTGTCGCGGTGCGGCGTATGGATCATCACCGGCAGGTCGAGCTGCTTGGCGAGCTCGAGCTGCGCCCGGAAGTACTTGTCCTCGAGCGGCGTCTGCTCGTCGTAGCCGATCTCGCCGATCGCGACCACCCCCTCCTTGAGCGCAAAGCGCGGGATCAGCTCCATCACCCCTTCGGCGAGCGCCTCGTTGTTGGCTTCCTTGGAGTTCAGGCCGATGGTGCAGTAGTGGCGGATGCCGAACTGGCTCGCGCGGAAGCGCTCGAAGCCCACGATCGACGAAAGGTAGTCGAGGTAGGAGCCCACGTTGGTGCGCGGCTGCCCGATCCAGAACGCCGGCTCGATGACGGCGACCACCCCGGCCGCGGCCATCGCCTCGTAATCGTCGGTGGTGCGCGAGATCATGTGCGCGTGCGGGTCGATGAGCATCATGGCGGGATCCTCACGGTGAGGAAGGGAGTTTACTGCAGCGTCGCCCAGCTGAGGCGCCGGCTCGCGATGTCCCGGGCGAGCCCGGGCACATGGTTCAGCAGCTCGGCCGCGCGCCGGTCGGGGCTGGTCGACAACGCCAGCGCGGCCGCGCGCTTCTCGACCGGCTCGCCGCGCTCGAGCACGCGCGCGAGGTCGTCGAGTGCGCCGCCTTCGGCGAACGGCCCCACGCAGCGCCAGATCTCGAAGGGCACCGCGCGCCCGGCGGCCCAGCGCTCGTGCGCGAAGTCGAGCATGATGCGCGCGAGCTCGGCGTTGGCGCGCTCGTCCAGGCCCTGGATCGGCTCGAGCGGGCTGCCGATGAACAGGGCCTTCAGCACCATGTGGTTCCAGCGGTGCTGGGCGAAATTCGTCCTCGGGTACGGGTTGCGGTGCGCGATGGCCTCGAACACCACGCGCATATTGCTGCGCAGGCCTTCGCCCACCTGGGCTTCGAGCGAGGCCGGCTCCGGGTAGAGCGGCAGGCCGCGGTACAGGCCGACGAGCTCCGCCACGTCCGCGCTCTCGCACAGCCGCCGGAAGCGCTCGGCGAAGGATTTCGCACCGCCCGTGCCGCCCACGAGCAGCATCACGCGCGCGGCGTCGGTCACGTTCCAGCCGCGCGGGTCCCACCCCGGGACCACCGAACGCGCTTCGGCGAGATCGTCGTCCCTCAGCTCGAGCGCCGCCTTGCCGAGCTTGCGCGGCACAAGGCCGAGCGCGATGTCGAGCGCAGCGTCGTTCGCGTCGCGGCCCACCGCGGCGAGCTGCGCGTCGAGCCAGCCCGCGCGCGCGGGGTCGAGCTGGCGCTCGATCCAGCCGTGCAGCAGCACGCCGGCCGCTTGGCTCATGCGCACACCATGGACTGCTATTCTACGCCGCGTGCGCTCCGTGCTGGTCATCCTCGCCGTCGGCCTGTCGCCCGCGCTGCTCGGCGAGCACACGCCGCGGCTCGCGCGGCTCGCGGCGCGCGGTGCGGCGCGGCCGCTGCGCACCGTGCTGCCGGCAGTGACCTGCTCGGCCCAGGCGACGCTGCTGACAGGCCTGCCGCCCGGCGCGCACGGCATCGTGGCAAACGGCTGGTACTTCCGCGAGCTCGCGGAAGTCTGGCTGTGGCGGCAGTCGAACCGGCTGGTGGCCGGCGAGAAGATCTGGGAGGCGGGCCGGCGCCGCGACCCGGCCTTCACCTGCGCCAAGATGTTCTGGTGGTACAACATGTACTCCAGCGCCGACTGGAGCGCGACGCCACGCCCGATGTACCCGGCCGACGGGCGCAAGATCCCCGATCACTACGCGCGCCCCCACGCGCTTCACGACGAGCTCGATGCGAAGCTCGGACCGTTTCCGCTCTTCAAGTTCTGGGGCCCGCTCACCGACATCCGCTCGACCGAGTGGATCGCGCAGGCGACGCTGCACGTGATGCGCACGCGCAACCCGACGCTCACGCTCACCTACCTGCCGCACCTCGACTACAACCTGCAGCGCCTCGGGCCCGATCTTGCGCATCCTCGCCTGCAGCAGGATCTGCGCGAGCTCGATGCCGTCTGCGGAGAGCTGATCGACGCGGCGGCGGCGAGCGGGCGCGAGGTGATCGTCGTCTCGGAGTACGGCATCACGCCGACGTCGGGCGAGGCGGTGCACGTCAACCGCGCGCTGCGCCAGGCGGGCCTGCTCGCCGTGCGCCCGGAGGAGCACGGCCGGGAGATCCTCGATCCGGGGGCGAGCGCCGCGTTTGCGGTGGCCGACCACCAGGTCGCCCATGTATACGTGAACGACCCGTCGCGGCTGGGCGAGGTGCGGGGCATCCTGGAGCGGCTGGAGGGCGTAGAGCGCGTGCTGGACGACGCCGGCAAGAAGGCCGCCGGGTTGGACCATCCGCGCTCGGGTGAGCTGGTGGCGGTTTCCCGGGCCGACCGCTGGTTCTCCTACTACTATTGGCTGGAGGACCGCCTCGCGCCCGATTTCGCGCGCACCGTGGACATCCACCGCAAGCCCGGATACGACCCCGTCGAGCTGTTCTTCGACCCGGAGATCGCGGCGCCGAAGCTCGCGAGCGCCTGGCGCCTCGCCAAGCGCAAGCTCGGCCTGCGTACGCTGATGGACGTGATTTCCCTGAAGGACACGGCGCTCGTCAAGGGATCGCACGGCCGGCTCACCGACGACCCGGCGCACGGGCCGCTGGTGATCAGCTCGCGCCCCGAGCTGCTGCCGGCGGGCGCGCTCGAGGCCTCGGCGTTCAAGCCGATGGTGCTCGATCACGTCTTCGGCTGAGGCACCGGCTTGAACCCTCCGTGTCGCCGGCGGTCTACCCTGTGTTCCGGACCAAGCAGGAGGTGCTATGTCGAACGCAGCGAACAAGGGGCGCACCCGCCGCGCCCTGCTGGGGGGCGCCGCCGCCCTGGCCGGCATCGCGGTACTGCCGCGCGCCGCGCGCGCGGCAAAGGCGAGCAAGGCCGCACTGAAGTACCAGGACCACCCTCACGACGGCCAGGATTGCGACGACTGCCTGCAGTTCATCCCCGGCAAGACCGCCAAGGCGATGGGCGAGTGCAAGGTCGTCGAAGGCCCGATCAGCCCCAAGGGCTGGTGCCTCGCCTTCGTCAAGAAGTAGGGGTGCGCGCCGCCGGCACCCGGATGCCCTCGTAGAGCCACGCCAGCGCCTCGAAGTCCGGCGCGACGCCGGGCCGGGGGGCGAGCAGGTCGTTGCGCAGCTCCCGCACCACGCCGGCGGCGTGGTAGGCGTCGCCGTAGTACCGCGACATGATCTGCACCCGGGCCGTGCGCTTGTAGCGCGCGTCCTCGTACCAGCGAAACGCGCGCTCCCAGTCAAATCCGGCCAGCTCCGCGCAGGCCGCCAGCACCACCGCGTCCTCGATCGCCATGTTGGCGCCCTGCGCCAGGTACTGGAGCGTCGGGTGGGCGGCGTCGCCGAGCAGCGTCACGCGGCCCTTCGACCAGCGCCGCGCGGGCTCGCGGTCGCACAGCACCCACATCTTCCAGACGTTGATCTTCTCCAGCAGCCGTCTTACTTCCGGCCGCTCGTTCCGGAACTTGGCGGCAAGCTCGTCCTTGTCGCCGAAAACGTCCCAGCCTTCCTCGTACCGGTCGCTGTGGAACACGGCCACCAGGTTGTAGAGCTCGCCGCGGCGAAGCGGATAGTGCACGAGGTGGGTCTTGGGCCCCGCCCACAGCACGACGTTGTTCTGCCAGAGGTCGTCCGGCACCTCGGCGCGCGGCAGCACGGCGCGGTAGGCGATGTGCCCGGACACGCGCGGCTTGCCGTCGCCCAGGATCTGCGCGCGCACGCGCGACCAGAGGCCGTCCGCGCCGATCAGGCACTCGCCCTCGATCGCCTCGCCGTCCTCCATGCGCAGCACCACGCGCTCGCCGCGATCCTCGAAGGAGACGCCCTTGCGCCGCTCCTGGATCTCGATCGCGCTTTCGGCGCGGCAGGCCTCGAGGAGCACCTGGTAGAGGTCGCCGCGGTGGATGACGCCGTAGAGATAGCCGCCGAAGCGCTCGCGGAAGGCCGCGCCGCCCACCGGGATGCGCGTCACCTCGTCGCCGGTGAGCGCGTCCTTCATGATCAGGTTGTGGGGATGCGCCGACCAGCGCTCGATCGCCTCGAACAGCCCCAGCACTTCGAACATGCGGTAGACGTTCGGGCCGAGCTGGATGCCCGCGCCGACCTCGCGCAGCTCCGTGGCCTGCTCGAACAGCCGCACGCGGCGGCCCTTCTTCGCGAGCGCGAGCGCCGCGGCGAGCCCGCCGATGCCGCCGCCCAGCACCAGGACCGGACGCGCGCTCACGGCGCGAGCAGGTCCGCGCCGATGTCGGTCGCGTGTGCGACGCCGGCGAGCATCATGGCCCGCTCGAACTCGCCGGCGAGGATCTCGATGGCGCGCTTCGCGCCCGGCTCGCCGCCCGCCATCACGCCGAAGAGCGTCGCGCGCCCGGTGAGCACGCCCTTCGCGCCGAGCGCGCGCGCCTTGAGCAGGTCCACGCCGCGCCGCACGCCGCCGTCGACGAGGACCGAGATCTTCCCGCCCACCGCGCGGGCCACCGCGGGCAGCGCGTCGGCGGTGGCGACGGCGCCGTCGAGCTGCCGGCCGCCGTGGTTCGAGACCACCACGCCATCGCACCCGGCCGCCGCCGCGCGCTCCGCGTCGTCGGGCCGCTCCACCCCCTTCAGCAGGAACTTGCCGGGCCAGGCGTCGCGCAGGCGCTTGAGGTCGTCCCAGTCGAACGAGGCGTCGAGCTCGCGCCCGACGGAAGCCGCGATGTCGGTCATGCGCGCCGAGCGCTGCGTCATGCCTTCCAGGTTCTTCATTTCCGGGATGCCGTGGCGCGCCATGTCGGCGAGCCAGGCGGGCTTCCAGAGGAAGTCGCGCGAGTTGCGCCAGGTCGGCCGGAAGGGCGCGGTGAAGTCGTTGCGCAGGTCGCGCTCGCGCTTGCCGCCGGTGGTCAGGTCCACCGTGACGACCAGCGCCTCGTAGCCCGCGGCGATCGCGCGCGACACGAGCTTCATGCGGAAGTCGCGGTTCTTGAGCAGGTACAGCTGGAACCACAGCCGCCCGCCCGCCTGCTCGGCGACCTCCTCGATGCTCGCGGTGGCCGGCGTGGCCAGCGTGAACGGGATGCCCGCCTGGCGCGCGGCGCGCGCCAGCATCACTTCCGCGCCGACGCGGCCGGCGCCGATGGCGCCGGTCGGCGCGATCGCCATCGGCAGGTTGGCGCGCACGCCGAGCAGCTCCACCCCGGTGTCCACCGCGTGCACGTCCACCAGCACCTTGGGCAGCAGCCGCACGCGCTGGAACGCGGCGCGGTTGTCCGCCAGGGTCGACTCCTCCTCGGCGCCGCCGTCGAAGAAGTCGAACACCGAGCGCGGCAGGCGCGCACGCGCCATGCGCCGCAGATCCTCGATGTTGATGGCGCGCTGCAGGCGGTTCACGGCGGCAAGTGTACCGACCGCCCCGACGGCGCGTAATATGTCGGCTCGACTTTCGCCCAGCGATCCGCCATGTCCCCGACCGCGTCCCCCGCCCTCCAGCCCCAGGCCGCCGCCCGCCTGAAAGGCGTGCTCTCGCCCGTCATCACCCCCTTCAAGGCCGACCTGTCGCCGGATGCCGAACGCTTCGTGCGGCACTGCCGCTGGCTGCTCAGGAGCGGCTGCACCGGGCTGGCCGTCTTCGGCACCAACAGCGAGGCGAACTCGCTCGCGGTGGAGGAGAAGCTCGCGCTCCTGGAGGCGCTCGCGCGCGGGGGCGTGCCGGCCGCCTCGCTCATGCCGGGCACCGGGCATTGCGCGCTGCCCGCCGCGGTGCGCCTGACCTCGGCCGCGGTGAAGATGGGCTGCGGCGGCGTGCTGATGCTGCCGCCCTTCTACTACAAGGGCGTCTCGGACGAGGGCCTGTTCCGCTTCTTCGCGGAGGTGATCGAGCGCGTGGGCGACGAGCGGCTGCGCCTGTACCTGTACCACATCCCGCCCGTCTCGCAGGTCGCGATCACGCTGCCGCTGATCGAGCGGCTGCTGTCGAAGTACCCCGGCATCGTCGCGGGCGCGAAGGACTCCTCGGGCGACTGGTCGAACACGAAGGCGATGCTCGATGCCTTCGCCAAGGACGGCTTCGACGTGTTCCCGGGCAGCGAGACCTTCCTCCTCGACGGGATGCGCCACGGCGGCGCGGGCTGCATCAGCGCCACCGCCAACGTGAATCCCGGCGCCATCGACCAGGTGTTCCGCCAGTGGCGCTCGGGCGAGGCCGACCGCATGCAGGCCGGCATCACCGCGACGCGCAAGATCGTCCAGAAGCAGCCGATGATCCCGGCGCTGAAATCGATCACCGCGCACTTCGGCAACGACCCCGAGTGGCGGCGGGTGCGCCCGCCGCTCGTCGAGCTCACGGCGGCGCAGGAAGCCGCGCTGATTCCCGAACTGAAGGCGGCCGGCTTCGGCATGCCGGGGCTCGCCGGCTAGCGTGCCGGTCGCGCTGGTCACGGGCGCCGGGCGCGGCATCGGCCTGGCGACCGCGAAGGCTTTCTTGCGCGCGGGCTGGCGCGTGCTCGCGCTCGACAAGCGCTTCGGCGCCGACGTCGCCGGCGAGCGCGTCGAGTACGACCTCACCGGTCTGGCCGGCATCCCGGCGCTCATCGAGCGCCTGGGCACGGTGGACACGCTGGTGAACAACGCCGGCGTGCTCTACTGCGATCCCTACGATGCGATTCCCGAGGCGCACGTCGCCGAGATCCTGGCGGTCAACCTGCGCGCGCCGGTCGCGCTGATCGAGGCCGTCGCCCCGCAGATGCGCGCGCGCAAGTCCGGGCGCATCGTCAACCTGGGCTCGGTCGCCGCGTTCACCGGGCACCCCGACCTCTGGTACGGCGCCACCAAGGCGGCGCTGCTCAACATCACGAAGAGCTACGCGGGCGCGCTCGGCCGCCACGGCGTCCTGGTGAACGCCGTGGCGCCGGGCCCCACGCTCACCGCCATGTACGAGCAGCTGCCGCAGTCGCGCAAGGACGGCGTGATGCGCTCGGTGCACGCCGGGCGCGCCTGCAGCCCGGAGGAGGTCGCCGACGTGATCGTGTGGCTCGGCACCGTCAGCCCGGCGTATGTCTCGGGGACCACCGTCGACGTGAACAGCGGCTCGTATCCGCGCTAGGGGCTCGATGCGGCTCGCCGCCTTGCTCGCCGCCCTCCTCCTCGCCCTCTGCGTGCCGGCGCGCGCCGCCGACGACGAGGGCAAGGACGTGCTGATCCTGAAGAACGGCGACCGCATCACCGGCACGATCCACAAGCTCTGGGACAACGAGGTCTACATCGAGCCGCCGTACGCGGACGAGATCAAGGTCGACATCGGCAGGATCAAGGCGATCGACGCGCGCCGCGACTTCGAGTTCGAGTTCTACAACGGCGAAAAATTCACCGGCCGGCTGGGCGTGGACGCGCAGGGCAACCAGGTGCTGGTGCGCGACGGCAAGGAGACGCCGTTCGACCTCGCCCGCCTGGAGGAGCTCGCGGAGCCCGAGGAGCCGTTCGACTGGTCGGCGCGCGTCGACGCCAACGGCGACCGTTCCTCGGGCAACACCAACACCGCCAACCTGCGGCTGCAGGCCTACGGCATGGTGCGCTTCGGCGACCACCGGCACGAGGCGCGCTACGGCCGGGACTACCAGAGCAAGGACAACGTCGCGCAGAAGGACGAGACCACGGCCAGCTACGACTACAACTGGCTGTTCGGCGAGCGCTGGTTCACCACCATGTCGATCGGCTACGAGCGCGACCCGGCAGCCGACATCGACTACCGCATCCCGGCGAGCGCGGGCCTCGGCTACCAGTTCTTCGACGACGCCTACCGCTTCTTCAAGATCTCGATCGGCCCCTCGTACGTGGAGGAAAGCATCGCGGGCGAGGCGTCCGCCACCGGCGCCTGGCAGTGGAAGCTCGACTTCCGCCACAAGTTCCACAAGCGCAAGCACGAGTTCTTCCACCGCGAGGAGTACCTGGTCTACGCCGGCGGCACGAAGAACAAGGTGCTCAAGACCGCGACCGGCGTGCGCCTGGAGGTCACCGACGACTTCTACGTGAACGTGGAATTCGACTACGACCACGAGACCGTGCCGGCGCCCGGCAAGGTCAGGACCGACGAGCGCTGGCTGGTCGGCGTCGGGCTGAAGCTCGACTAGCGGGCCCTCAGGCGGCCGCGCGCAGCGGCCGGGCGGCCGTGTCGAGATGCGCCGCGAGGTGCGCCGCCAGCTCGCGCGAATCCTCGCCCGCGCCGTCGATGAGCGCGGACTTGCGGCGCCGCAGGAACGGCGCGCCGATCAGGTACAGGCCCGGCGCGTCCAGCACGCCGGCCTGGTGGCGCAGGCGCCCCTTGCGGTCGAACACGGGCACCTCGAGCCACGAATAGTCGGGCCGGAAGCCGGTCGCCCAGAGCACCGTGCGGATGCCGCCGCCCTTGAGATCGAGCGACAACGGCGGCGAGGCCTCGATGCGCGTGGGTGCGTAGCGCTCGGGCGGCGGCAGCCCGCCGTCGAGCCCCTGCGCGCCTGCCCAGGCGTCGATCGCATCGAGCAAGCGGTTCATCTTGAGGTCCGAGAGCGCCGCCTGGTTGCGCAGCGATCCCGAGAACAGCGCCCTGCCGTCCCGCAGGCCGGCCAGGCGCCCGGCGAGCCGCACGCCGAGGTCCGCAAGCGCGTTCAGGTCGACCGCCCGGCCGTCGGCGTAGCCCGCGAGCTGCAGCGACGGCACGTTGCGCGCCCGGCCGAGGTCGTCCACCTCGTCGTAGCGCAGGTCGAGGAGGCCCGCGGCGTCCATCCACCACTGGATGTCGCGCCCGCGGTAGCGCCGCGGCACGCGGATGTGCTCGCCCACGGCGAGCGTCACCGGGCGGCCCGAGCGCCGGATCTCATCGGCGAGCTGCACGCCGGTCGCCGAAGCGCCGACCACCAGCACGCCGCCGGGGTCGAGCTGCGAAGGCTTGCGGTACTCGTGCGCCGTGAGGCTGCGCACCCCGGCGGGCAGCGCCTCGCCGAAGCGCGGCACGCTCGCCAGGTTGCACGCGCCGCTCGCGAGCACCACGGCGCGGCTGCGCCACTCGCCCTGCGTCGTGGATACCTTGTAGCCGCCTTCCGCGCGCCGCACCGACGTCACGGCCGTGTGCGTGCGCACCGGGGCGCCGATCAGGTTGGCGTAGTCCTGCAGGAAGGCGACCGTCTCCGGCATCGTGCGATAGCCGTCGGGATCGCCGCCCCGGTACTCGTAGCCGGGCAGGCGGCTCTGCCAGTTGGGCGTGAGCAGCCGCAGCGACTCCCAGCGCTCGGTGCGCCAGGAGTTCGCCACCTCGCCGCGCTCGAGGACCACGTGGTCGATCGAGCGCTCGGCGAGGCGGCGGCTCATGGCGAGCCCGGCGTGACCCGCGCCGACGATGACGACGTCGGTGCGCACGTCCCTAGTTGACGCTGACCGAGACGTCGGTCGGGTTGGTGAGGATGTCGTAGACCGCGGAGCGCTTCTGCGACTGCGCCACCAGCGCCTCGATCTGCTCCCTGGACGCGTCCGCGTCGATGTCGAAGTGCACTTTCACGCCGTCGAAGCCGTTGCGCACGTCGCTGTCGATGCCCAGGATCCCCTGGATGTCCATCGAGCCTTCCAGCGTCGCCTTCACCGAGCGCAGCTGGATCTTGCGGTTCTGCGCCACCGCCGCGATGCCCGCCGTCAGGCAGCCCGCGAGACCGGTGAGCACCATCTCGACCGGCGTCGCGCCGTTGTCGGCGGACGCGAAGATCTCGGGGTGGTCCGTGTCGAAGGTGAACTCCGACTTGTGGCTCTGGTCCTGGCCCAGGCCGAAGAAGCTCTTCATGTGGGTGCGCGTATGCGTGCCGCCGACCCACTTGCTGGTGGCCTTCCAGTTGAAGCGGGCGGCCGCCGGGGCCTGGCTGAGCGCCTCGCGCGCGCCGAGGAGCGCCTCGACGTTCACCCCGTTGTTGACCTGCTTGTCCGCGACTGCGGTCATGGTGATTCCCTCCTGTCAGTTGATGGAAATGCTGCGGGAGGGAGTCTGGCGTTCGCGTGTATTGGCGCGATGTCGCCGGCGTTGTCCGATTGTTTCAGCGGCGCAGGGCGGCCTCGAGGGCCCCGGGGGTCTGCGGCCGCACGACGCGCGCGAGCTCGCGCCCGCCTTCGAGCAGGATGAGCGTCGGCCACAGGGTCACGGCAAACGAGCGCCCGAGGCGCCGCCCGCTCTCGTCCAGCACCTTGAGGTGGCGCACCTCCGGGTGCGCGGCGAGCGCCGCGGCGACCAGCGGCTGCGCGCGCCGGCAATGGCCGCAGGTCGGCCGGCCGAACTCGAGCAGCACGCGGCCCTCGAGCGCGTCCACTTCGGCGCGCGAGGGCCCGGGGTCCAGGTAGTCGCCATGCATCGCGCCGGAGTTTGCCCGGCGCGGCGTGCCAGCGCCAGTCCCGCTAGGTGGCGGCGAGCCCGGGCGCGCGCGGGGCGAGACGGACCCCGGGGTGCCTGTGACAGAATCGGCGCGAGGAGGACACCATGAAGCCCAATTGGACGGTCACGGTGCACAAGCAGATGCACGAGTTCGCGGACGGCGCCGGCACCCTGCTGGTCGATGCCTTCCACTACCTGGCGCTGTTCGCGATCGGCGGCACCATCGTCTGGTCCGCGATCGCCGCGTTCCTGCACATGACCATCAAGGGGCTCGCCTCGATCGACGACATCCTGCTGCTGTTCATCTACCTCGAGCTCGGCGCCATGATCGGCATCTACTTCAAGACCAACCACATGCCGGTGCGCTTCCTGATCTACGTGGCGATGACCGCGCTCACGCGCCTGCTGATCGGCGACGTGCAGTCGCACCACCAGCCCGAGCTGAACCTGCTCTACGGGACGGGCGCGATCCTGATCCTCTCGCTCTCGATCCTCGTCATCCGCTACGGCTCGTCGAAGTTCCCCGCCGGCGCGGCCGAGGACGCGGGCAAGATGATGCGCGCGCAGAAGGACGGCTGAGCCGCATGGACTTCGACTTCCGCGTCGACCCCGCCACCGGCCTGGGCCACGTCGACATCCGCGGCGAAGTCGTCGTCGACGACCTGCGCCGGCTCATGGAGGCCGCCTGGCACGACCCCGCCTACGCCGCGGTCGAGCGCGCCGTGTGGAACTTCGCCGGGGCGTGGACCGCGCTGCGCACCGAGAACCTCCTGCAGTTCGGCGAGTGGTTCGCCGCCCACAAGGCCGGGCGCGGCGCGAAGATCATCGCCGTCATCGCGCCCGACGACGTCGTGTTCGGCGTCGGGCGCGTGTTCGATGCCCTGCAGCACGGCGAGGGCTGGTCGATCGGCCTGTTCCGCGAGGCGGAGCCGGCCCTGCAGTGGCTGGAGGCGCAGGCGGGCGGGTAGGCGGTCAACGCGTCCGCGCAGCAGACGTTGAGCGGGGATGGAGATCCGCAGCACCCTTCGCCCCGGCGAGCGCGGCACGCGCAAGCTCGCCGCGCGGTTCGGCGAGCGCCTCGTTTGCGTGCGCTACCGCTACGACCCTGCGACGTGCAAGCGCTACACCACCGTCGAGCTGATCGTCGCCGAGGCGCCCTGGTCTCCCCGCACGCGCAAGCCCCGGCGCAGCCGGCCGGCGGACGAGATGGTGTACGTGAGAGTGGGATATGCGGAAGAAGCGCTCCGGGCCAAGATGAAGGCCCTGGGCGCGATCTGGCGGCCGCGGGTCAGGGTCTGGGAGCTTCCGTGGGGGGTCGTCCAGGGACTGGGGATCGAGGACCGGGTGGTGGCGGTGCAGGGGGGAGGTATCTAGATTTGTGAACCCAGATATAGGTACCTATCGGCATAAACATGCTTCTATGATTGGAAACATGCTTCTAGATCTGGGTACCTTTTCGGGCGGCGGGATGCCGTTCAATCACTAGTTAGCTGGCACAACGATGCCCATGGAATCGCAGGACCCTCAGAAGACCTGGAGCGACTACTACCTCCGCAAGAAAGCGCAGCGCGTGGAGGAAGCCGGCATCCTGTGGGACCGCATGACTCGCGCAGGCGTTACTGACGCAACCGTGCTGGCGCTTGATTTTGTGCACTTCGGGAAGGTTAGGGCCGACGTGGAAGCGCTCGCCGGTCAACTCGCTGAGAACTACAGCATGGAGGTTGTTCCCGCCGGAGAGCAAGGATATTGGCTCGCGAAGGGCACGACCCGTCCACAAGGGATCACGCTAACTCGCGATCAACATATTGGTTGGGTCGAGTTCATGGCAGACGTTGCGAATTCGTACGCGTGTGTCTTCTCAACGTGGTCATTCGAGGCACCAACACTTGGCGCAAGCTTCCGCAGCGAAGACGTTGAAAGTGCCAGCTAACCCCTCAATGCAGCGGACGGGCCGCGAGCAGCTCGGTATTTCGGGTCTGCGCGGTTGGCCCGCCGCTGATTGAGAACGTTAGAACGCTCATATGACACCGCACCAAACCTTGGCAGTAGCAGTCCGGCTCTTTGCGGTGTGGTTAGCTTTAGTCGTGATTCGCGAGGTGC
>DASUFW010000083.1:0-5602 GCA_036274335.1 Burkholderiales bacterium
GCGGACGCGCGCCGCGCGCAGCAGGACAAGATCGAGGCGCTCGAAGCCAGGCTCGAACTCGCCCGCAAGCAGCTGGCGGACGGCAAGGAGCCGCAAGCCGGGGAGCGAACCGGCACGGCGGGCGGCGGATCGCGCCTGAACGACCAGTACTGGGCGCGGCAGAAGGCGAACGAGGCGGCCGTGGCGAAGGCGCAGAAGGAACTGGACGATGCCCGAGCCGGCAGGTAGTACGCCTTTCGTGCGAACCGCGCTCGGCCAGCGTTAGACTAGTGCTCATGCTGCAGATCGTTCCCACCGGATCCGTCGGCGCGGAAGTGAAGGGCGTCGACCTCGCTTCCGGTCGTGCAGAGCAGATCGAGCAGATCAAGCAGGCCTGGTATCGGCACGACGTCCTCGTGTTCCGCAACCAGAAGCTGACCGACGACGACCTGCTCGCCTTCTCGCGCCATTTCGGCGAGCTCGACCCGCCGCCCAACCAGGGCGCGGGCCGCAAGTCGCCGCCGGGCTACCCGGATATCTACGTCGTCTCGAACGTGCGCGACGACAAGGGCGAGCCGATCGGCGCGCTCGGCGACGGCGAGGCGCTGTGGCACACGGACATGAGCTACGCGGCCCGGCCGCCCGACGCCTCGATGCTCTACTCGCTGGAGATTCCCCCGGTGGGCGGCGATACCTGCTTCTGCAGCATGAAGGCCGCGCTCGAGAAGCTGCCGCGTTCGCTGCGGGCGCGGATCGCGGAGCTGTCCGTGAAGCACGACGGCACCTACGACTCGGGCGGCAACCTGCGCAAGGGCCTCGAGGCCACGGACGATCCCCGGGCATCGGTCGGCACGCCGCATCCCATCGTCATCGAGCATCCCGTCTCCGGCGCCAAGGCCCTGTACCTCGGCCGCCGCCGCAACGCCTACATCGTGGGGCTCGGGCTCGAGGAATCCGAGCGCCTGCTCGATGAAGTGTGGTCCTACGTGGAAGCTGCGGTGTACCGGCACAAGTGGGCGCTGGGCGACCTGGTCCTGTGGGACAACCGCACCACCATGCACCGGCGCGACGCCTTCGACCCCAAGGCGCGGCGCGTCATGCATCGCACGCAGATCAAGGGCTCGAGCGTGCCGATGCGCGCGACCATCTAGGAGGGACAATGCTCGCAGCACAGGTCAAGGCGTTCGGCCGGCCCGAGGACGCGGTCGAAGTCGTGGAGCTGCCGGACCCGGGCGAACCCGGCGCGGAGGAGGTGACGGTCGACGCCGAGTTCGCGCCGATCAACCCGGCCGACGTTCTCAACCTGGAGGGCAAGTACGGCGCAACGCAACCGCCGCTGCCGATGATCCCCGGCGCCGAAGGCGTCGGGCGCGTCGCCAAGGTGGGGTCGGCGGTCCGCCATGTGAAGCCCGGCGATCGCGTCCTGCTGCCCGGCCCGGGATGCTGGCGGGAGAGGTTCAAGGCGCCGGGCAGGGCGGTCTTCGCGCTGCCGGAGGGCGTGGACCCGAAGCAGCTCGCGATGCTGCGCGTGAATCCGCCCACCGCCTACCTGATGCTGCACCAGTTCGTCGCGCCCAGGCCCGGCCAGTGGGTGATCCAGAACGCGGCGAACTCGGGCGTCGGTCATTGCCTCATTCGCCTGGCGAAGCTCGCAGGCGTGAAGACCGTCAACGTCGTGCGACGCGAGGCGCTCGTCGCGCCGCTGCGCGCGTTCGGCGGCGACCTGGTGCTCGTCGATGGGCCCGATCTCGATGCACGCGTGCGCGCCCAGATCGGGGAGGCGCCGCTGCCGCTTGCGATTGATGCGGTGGGCGGCTCGGGCACCCAGCGGCTCGCGCGCTGCGTGAGCGACGGCGGCATCGTCGTCAACTACGGCGTGCTGAGCGGCGAACCGTGCATGGTCGACGGACGGGAGACGGTGTTTCGCGATGTCCGGCTGCACGGCTTCTGGCTGCGCAAGTGGTTCGTCGACACGCCGCCGGCGGACATCGCCCGCGTTTACCGCGAGCTCGCAGGCAAGGTGGCCGACGGCACGCTGGCGGTGGAGGTCGAGGCCGTCTACCCGATCCGCAAGATCAAGGAAGCGGTCGCGCACGCCGCGCGCGGCGGGCGGTCGGGCAAGATCCTCCTCTCCTTCGCGGGCGGCTGAAGAGGGGGCAGGGGATGGCGAATTCCGGCTGGGCATTCAAGAGCGCGCGCGAGCTCTCGCGCGCGCTTCGCGCAAGGAAGGTTTCCGCGGTGGAGCTCGCGCGGGAGGCGATCGCGCGGATCGAGCGGCACGACGCCGCGATCAACGCCATCTGCGTGCGGGACTTCTCGCGGGCGCTCGCGGCCGCGCGTGCCGCGGACCGGGCCATCGCCAAGCGCAAAGGCGGGCCGCTCGCCGGCATTCCGATGACGGTCAAGGAGTCCTTCAACATGGCCGGCCTGCCGACGACGTTCGGCTTCGCCGAGCAGAAGGACTTCCTGGCGAAGGAGGACGCGCTGATCGTGCAGCGCGTGAAGCAGGCGGGCGCCGTGATCCTGGGCAAGACCAACGTGCCGGTCGGGCTCGCCGACTGGCAGAGCTACAACCCGATCTACGGCACCACCGGCAACCCGTTCGATCCCGGCCGCACGCCGGGCGGATCGTCCGGCGGCTCCTCGGCGGCGCTCGCCGCGGGCTACGGCGCGCTTTCGCTCGGTTCCGACATCGGCGGGTCGCTGCGCTCGCCCGCGCACTACTGCGGCGTGTACGCGCACAAGCCGACGCTGCAGCTCGTTCCGACGCGCGGCCATACGCCGCCCCCGCTTCCCCCGATCGTCCTCGACGGCGACCTGGCCGTGGTCGGTCCGATGAGCCGCTCGGCGGGCGACCTCGCGGACCTGCTGGAGGTCATCGCCGGCCCGGACGAGCTCGAGGCGGGCCGCGGCTACAAGCTCGCGCTGCCGGCGGCACGCCACGCCGGGATCAAGGGCTTTCGCGTGCTGGTGATCGATACGCATCCGCAGATGCCGGCCGCGGAGAGCGTGCGCTCGAAGATCGACGCGCTGGCCCGCACGCTCGCGAAGTCGGGCGCGCGCGTCGCCCGCGCGAGCCCGCTGCTCCCCGATCTGGCGGGCGCGGCGCGGCTCTACATGCGCCTGCTGATGTCGTTCCTCGCCACCCGGTTTCCGCCTGAGGCTTCCGAGAAGGCTGCGGCCGCCTGCGTTGGCCTGAAGCCTGACGACGTCAGCCTGGCGGCGGAGCGGCTGCGCGGCATGGTGCTCAGCCATCGCGACTGGGTGCTGGCCAACTGGCAGCGCGCCGCGCTGCGCTCGCGCTGGCGCGCCCTGTTCGAGAAGTTCGACGCGCTGATCTGCCCGATCATGCCCACGCCGGCGTTCGCGCACGACCACTCGCCCGACCAGTCGCTGCGGCGCATCGCGGTCGACGGCAAGGACTGTCTCTACGAGGACCAGCTCTTCTGGCCGGGCGTCGCGACCTGCCCCGGGCTGCCGGCGACGGCGATTCCGCTGGGCCTGTCGCCCGAGGGCCTGCCGGTCGGTGCGCAGATCGTCGGCCCGTGGCTCGAGGACCGGACCTGCCTGAAGCTCGCCGAGCTGATCGAGCGCGAGTGCGGCGGATTCGTGCCGCCCCCCGCGCTCGCCTGATCGCATGACGCCGTCTCCGCAGGAGACGGGGCTGCTCTCGGGCATCCGCGTGCTCGAGGCGGCCTCGATGGTCATGGTGCCTTCGGTAGGGGCGGCAATGGCCGACTACGGCGCGGAGGTCATCAAGCTCGAGCCGATCGAGGGCGACCTGAACCGGCGCGGGCACCAGATCCCGGGCATGCCGCTGCACGACGCCGAGTACTGCTTCCTGCCCGACAACCGCGGCAAGCGCAGCCTGTCGATCGACCTGAAGGCGCCCGAGGCGCGCGGCATCCTGCGCCGACTGGTGGAGAAGGCGGACGTGTTCCTCACCAATCATCGCCCGAAGTCGCTCGCGGGCCTCGGCCTGGGCTGGCCCGAGCTGCAGTCGATCAATCCGCGCCTGGTGTACGCGCACGGCACCGGCTTTGGCGACGCGGGCGAGGAGATCGACAAGCCGGGCTTCGACACGGTCTGCTACTGGTCGCGCTCCGGGATGGAAGCGAACATGTTTCCGCTCGAGGGCTGGCTGGGGCCACTCGGGTACGGCACCGGAGACCATCCGACCGGCATGGCGCTGCTCTCCGCGGTGATGCTCGCGCTGTTCGCGCGCGAGCGCAGCGGGCGCGGCACGCGGGTCTCGTGCTCGCTCCTCGCGAGCGGCGCCTGGTCGAACGCGGTGATGCTGCAGGCGAAGCTGCTCGGGGCGAAGTTCCAGGAGCGGCGGCCGCGCGAGGACGCACGCAGCTTCACCTCCGTCTACTACCGCGCCGGAGACGGGCGCCTGTTCAAGATGGCGGTCGTCGACACGCGGCGCGACTGGCCCAAGGTGTGCCGCGCCCTCGGCCGGCCCGAGCTCGCGGTCGACCCGCGCTACGCGACGCTCGAGGAGCGCCTGAAGGAGGGGCGCATGCGCGAGCTGATCCAGCTCTGCGACCGGATCTTCGCCGCCGAGCCGATGGCCTACTGGCAGCGCGCGCTGGAGGCGGCCGACGTGCCCTATTCCGTCATCGCCAACTTCGACGACGTCGTCGGGGACGAGCAGATGGCGGCCAACGGCGTGTTCGTGGAGTTCGACGATCCGGCGCTCGGCCGCGTGCGAACGGTGGACACGCCGATGCGCATCGAGGGGCAGGCGAAGACGCACGCGCCCGCGCCGCGCCTGGGCGAGCATACCCGCGAGATCCTCGCCGAGCTCGGCCTGGGCGGACCCGAGATCGACGCACTCGCCGAGCGCCGCGTGGTCGCGGAACGGGCCGCACCCACGGCCCCGGTGCCCGGACCGCAGTAGGTCAGGCCAGCGGCGTGAGGGCCGGATTGCGCCGCAGCCGGATGTCCTCCAGCCGCCGCTGCACCGCCTCCTCGATGTCGGGCTGTACCGGAATGACGTAGAAGGTATCGCCGCGGATCGCGTCGAACACGAGCGACGCGATCGCTTCGGGGCGGAAGCCGCCCTTCAAGAGGCCGCGCACGGCCTCGAAGCGCGCGAGCGCCTGCGGGCCGGGCGTCTGCGCCGCCTTCGGCGCGAGATCCGCCGGCCGGTTGCGCGCCGATTCCAGGATGCGCGTATCCACCCAACCCGGGCAGAGCACGGAGGCCGAGAGCTTCGCGCCGCGCGCCTTCAGATCCTTGTAGAGCGTCTCGGTGAGCGCGACCACCCCGTGCTTGGAGACCGAGTAGGGCGGTGCCGTCACCCCGCAGACCAATCCCGCGACGGAAGCCGTGTTGACGATGTGCCCGGGCTCGCCCCCGGCGAGCATGCGCGGCACGAAATGGCGGATGCCGTGCAGCACGCTCCAGAAGTTCACGCCGAGCACCCAGTTCCAGTCCTCCATCGGCACGCTCCAGACGCCGTCGGTGTTCGCGGTCCCGCCCACGCCGGCGTTGTTGCACAGGACGTGGACCTTGCCCCACGCGTCGAAGGCCGTGGCCGCGAGCCGCCGAATGTCGTCCTCGCGCATCACGTCGGTGGGCACGGCGATCACGGCAGCGCCTTGCGACGCGAGCGCTT
>DASUFW010000084.1:0-12233 GCA_036274335.1 Burkholderiales bacterium
CTTCAGGCGCTGCTCGCGCATGGTGCGCTTGTCCACCGGCGCGCCGAAGCTCGTGAAGATCGAATACCAGTAGGTGCCGTGGTCGTCCACCGGCACGTGGAACTGGGTGATGGTCATCTCCGCGTTCATCGGGATGACGAAGGCCTGCGGGAAGAGCACGTTCGTGACGCGCACGTGCGTCTGCGCGTCCGAAATCCGGCGCAGGGTCTGCAGGCGCATGCCGTAGTCGGTGCGCTCCACGCGGATCTCGGGGCGGTCGTGCTCGCGCAGCACCTTGCTGATCGGCAGGTCCGAGTCGGCGGAGGTGCCGCGGAACTGGCGGCCGTAGTTCGCCGCCGGATCCTCGTCCTCGAAGTACTTGTGCAGCCAGGAGGCGTGCGCGGGGTCGATGCCCACCTCGAGCGCCTGCAGCCAGTTGCAGTCCCAGTAGCCCTTGAAGGCGAAGGTGTGCGAGGCGGGCGCCACGAAGCAGTCGAAGTGCGGGAACGCGGGCGGCGCGCCCTCGCCCAGATGGGCGAACAGCACGCCGCTCTTCTCGACGACCGGGTAGGCGGTGGTGCGGATCTGCTCGCACATGCGGCTGCCCTCGGGCTCGGCGGGCGTCTCCACGCAGCGTCCCGCCGCGTCGAACTTCCAGCCGTGGAAGGCGCAGCGCAGGCCGTCGGGTTCGAGGCGGCCGTAGGCGAGGTCGGCGCCGCGGTGCGGGCAGTGCCGCTGCATCAGGCCATAGCCCTTCTCCGTTCGATAGAGCACCAGCGACTCCCCGAACACCTTCACGGCCTTCACCGGCCGCGCGGCGTCGAGCTCGTCCACGATGCCGACCGGCTGCCAGTAGCGGCGCAGCAGCCGCCCGGCGGCGGTGCCGCGGCCGATGCGGGTCATGAGCTCGTTCTGCTCGGCGCTGATCATGCTCAGATCCCCAGGTAGCGGTGCTGGACGTCCTCGCTCGCCGTGAGCGCCGCGGAGCTGCCCTGCCAGACGACGCGCCCCTTCTCCAGCACGTAGTGTCGGTCCGCGACTTTGGCGAGCGCGCGCACGTCCTTGTCGATCACCAGGATCGCGAGTCCTTCGGTCTTCAGCTGCGCGATCGAGCGGTGGATGTCGGCGCGCACGAGCGGCGCGAGGCCTTCGGTCGCCTCGTCGAGGATCAGCAGCCCCGGGTTGGTCATCAGGGCGCGGCCGATGGCGAGCATCTGCTGCTCGCCGCCCGAGAGCTGGTTGCCGTAGTGGCGATGGCGCTCCTGCAGGCGCGGGAACAGGCCGTAGACGCGCTCCAGCGTCCAGGGCGAGCGCGCGCCGCGGCGGTTGGCGGCAGTGGCGACGAGGTTCTCGCGCACGGTGAGGTTCGGGAACACCTGGCGGCCCTCCGGCACGAGCCCGAGGCCCGCCTGCGCGACCCGGTACGAGGGCAGGCCGGAAAGCGCCGCGCCGGCGTAGTGCACCTCGCCCGCGCGCGGCCGCACCACGCCCATGATGGACAGCACGGTGGTGGTCTTGCCCATGCCGTTGCGGCCGAGGAGCGTCACCACCTCGCCCTCCGCAATGTCGAGCGACACGCCGAACAGCACCTGCGACAGGCCGTAAGCCGTCTCGAGGCCGCGCACCTGGAGCATCAGGCCTCCTCCCCGAGGTAGGCGCGGCGCACGTCGGGGTTGGCGCGCACCTCGGCCGGCGTGCCGCTGGCGATGATGCGGCCGTACACCAGCACCGAAATGCGGTCGGCGAGCGTGAACACCGCATCCATGTCGTGCTCGACCAGGATCAGGGTGCGCCGGCCCTTGAGGCCGGACAGGAACTGCACCATGCGCTGTGATTCTTCCAGGCCCATGCCGGCCACCGGCTCGTCGAGGAGCAGCAGCCGGGGACGCGTGGCGAGCGCCATCGCGACCTCGAGCTGGCGCTGCTCGCCGTGCGCGAGGTTGGCGGCGAGCGTGTCGGCGCGCCCGCCGAGCCCCACTTCCTCGAGCACCGCGCGCGCCGGATCGCGCAGCGCCGGCTCTTCGCGCGCCGGGCGCCAGAAGCGGAAGCTGTGCCCCGCGTGCGCCTGCACGGCGAGGGAGACGTTGTCCAGCGCGGTGAAGTCGCGGTAGATGCTGGTGATCTGGAACGAGCGCGCGAAGCCCTTGCGCGCGCGCTGCGGAGCCGACAGGCGCGTGACGTCCTCGCCCGCGAAGCGGATGCGGCCCTCGTCCGGGCGCAGGTTGCCGGCGAGCTGCCCGATGAGGGTGGTCTTGCCCGCGCCGTTCGGCCCGATGATGGCGTGCGTCTCGCCCTCGGCCACCTCGAGGTCCACGCCGTCGGTGGCGAGCAGCGCCCCGAAGGCCTTGCGCAGCTTCTCGGCCGCGAGGATCGCCTCAGCCATCGCGCTTTTCCCCGGGCAGCAGGCCGGCCAGCCCGCGCTTGAAGAACAGCACCGAGAGGACCAGCAGCGGCCCGAGGATCACCTGCCAGTGCTCGGTCCAGCCCGAGAGCACGTCCTCCACCAGCAGCAGCGCGAAGGCGCCGAGGGCCGGGCCCGCCGCGGTGCCGATCCCGCCCAGGATCACCATGAACATGATCTCGCCCGAGCGCGTCCAGTCCATGAACGCCGGGGTGATGTAGGCGGTGTGGTTGGCGAGCAGCGCGCCGGCCAGCCCGCACAGCGCGCCCGAGATGACGAAGGCGACCAGCTGGTAGGGGTAGGGCGAGTAGCCGATGGCGCGCGAGCGCGCTTCGTTGGACTTCGCCGCCCGCAGCACCCTGCCGAAGCGGGAGTTCACCAGCCGGTGGACGAAGGTGATCACCGCGAGCAGGAGGACCAGCACCACGTAGTAGAAGGCGACCGGATTGTCGAGGTCGACCAGCCCCGAGAACTGGCTCTTCACCTTGAGCCGCATGCCGTCGTCGCCGCCGAACTCCTCCAGCGAGATGCCGAGGAAGTAGAGCATCTGCGCGAAAGCGAGCGTGATCATGATGAAGTAGATGCCGCGCGTGCGCACCGAGATCGAACCGATCACCAGCGCGACCAGCGCCGAGGCGGCGATCGCGACCGCCCACTGCAGCCAGCCGTTGTGGTGGCCGTAGAAGGCGAGGATGCCCACCGCGTAGCCGCCCACGCCCAGGTAGGCGGCGTGGCCGAAGGACACCAGCCCGCCGTAGCCGAGGATCAGGTTGAGGCTCGCCGCGGCGATCGCGAACACCATCACCCGGCGCACGAGGTCGATGTAATAGGGCTGCCCGATGAGCTGGGCGAGGGGCGGCACCGCCAGGAGCAGCAGCACGCCGGCGGCCAGCACCAGGGTGCGTGCGCTCACCGGCCGCTCCTCGCCGGGAACAGGCCCTCGGGGCGGAGCGCGAGCACCGCCGCCATCAGCAGGTAGATGAGCATCGAGGCGAGCGCCGGCCCCGCGGCTTCGGCCGCGGTCGGCGAGATGACGTGGCCGAGCACGGGCTTGAGGAACGCGCGGCCGAGCGTGTCGACCACGCCGACGATGAGCGAGCCGACCAGCGCGCCGCGGATCGAGCCGATGCCGCCGATCACGATCACCACGAACACCTGGATCAGGATCAGCTCGCCCATGCCGGGCTGCACGGCGTAGATCGGCCCGGCCATCAGGCCCGCGAGCCCCGCGAGCGCCGCGCCGCAGCCGAACACCAGCGTGTAGAGCAGGCGGATGTTGATGCCGAGGGCCGCGACCATCTGCCGGTTGGAGGCGCCTGCGCGGATCAGCATCCCGAGGCGCGTGCGCGTCACCACGTACCAGAGCAGGGCGCCGACCGCGAGGCCGACGCCGATCACGACCGCGCGGTACAGCGGGTAGATCGAGCCCGGGAGGAGCTCGAGGTGGCCCTGCAGCCAGGCGGGGAGCGAGGTGTACAGCGCCGAGCGCCCCCAGATCAGCACGATCGCCTCGTTGAAGAACAGGATCAGCCCGAAGGTGGCGAGCACCTGATCGAGGTGGTCGCGCTCGTAGAGCGTGCGCAGCGCGATGACCTCCACCAGCATGCCGACGACCAGCGTGCCGGCGAGGCCGAGCGCCACGCCCGCGAGGTAGCTGCCGGTCCACTGCACGGCGGCCACCGTCAGGTACGCGCCGACCATGTACAGCGACCCGTGCGCCAGGTTGACGAGGTTCATGATGCCGAACACCAGCGTCAGCCCGGCCGCCATCAGGAACAGCGTCACGCCCAGCTGCACGCCGTTCAGGAGCTGCTCGAAGACGAGGATCAGGTTCATGGCCTCGGGCGCACAAAAAAGGGCGCGGGATCGCCGCGCCCTTCAGCGGGGGGACCCGCGCGGGTCACCACGCCATGTGGCAGTCCTGATAGTACGCGTCCTTGTGGTCGTCGAATACCTTGCGCTTGATGTGCATCTCGACCTCGCCGTTCGCGCCCTTCTCGGCCTGCAGCAGGAAGAAGTCCTGGATCGGCATCTGGTTGACGTTCCACTTGAACGGCCCGCGGATCGACTGGAAGTCCGCCTTGCGCATCGCCGCCACCACCGCCTTGGTGTCCGCGAAGCTGCCCTTGTTGGCGCG
The DNA here is from genome assembly GCA_036274335.1 of Burkholderiales bacterium. Taxonomy (GTDB): domain Bacteria; phylum Pseudomonadota; class Gammaproteobacteria; order Burkholderiales; family SG8-39; genus JAABQT01. The sequence goes on from DASUFW010000084.1 coordinate 4,518, forward strand.
CGCCGCCGAGTCGATCAGCATGATGCCGTCGTAGCTCTGCGCGCCGTAGAAGGACGGCGTGTAGCCGTACTTCTTGCGGAAGTCGGCCACGTAGCGCTTGCTCGCCGGCGAGTCGAAGTCCGGGCTCCAGAAGCGCGCCTCGTACTGGCCGAGGGCGGACTCCTTGAGCGCCGGCAGCGTCGTCTCGTCCACCGTGAACACGGAGTAGAGCGGGATCCGGTCGCGCAGGCCCGCCTGCACGTACTGCTTCACGAACTGGATGCCCATGCCGCCCGGGTAGAACACGAACACGGCTTTCGGGTTCTTGGAGCGCAGCTGCGTGATCTCGGCCTGGTAGTCCTGCTGGCCCGGCTTGGTGTAGATCTCCTCGACGATGTTGTTCTTGTAGTAGCGCTTGAGGCCCGCGACCATGTCCTTGCCGGCCTGGTAGTTGGGCGCCATGACGTACAGGTCCTTCACGCCCTGCTCCTGCAGGAACTTGCCCATCGCTTCGGGCGACTGGTCGTTGTTCCAGGAGGTGGAGAAGAACTGCGGGTTGCAGGCCTTGCCGGCGAGCGGGCTGGCGCCCGCGTTGGTGCCGACCATCACCTTGCCGGCGCCGGTGACCACGGGCACGACGGCCATCATGACGTTCGACCAGATGATGCCGGCCATGATGTCGACCTGCTGCTTCTTCAGCATCTCCTCGGCGACCTGCACGCCGACGTCGGGCTTGAACTGATCGTCGCCGAACACCACCTCGACCGGCACGCCGGCCATCTTGTGGCCGAGATGGTCGAGCGCGAGCTCCACCGAGTCCTTCATGTGCTTGCCGATCACGCCGGCCGGGCCGGACAGCGTGGTGATGAAGCCGATCTTGATCTTGTCCGCGGCATTCGCCGCGCCGGCGAACGCCAGCGACACCGCGGTCGCGCCTGCCGCCACCGCACGCATGGCCTTGTTCATTCTTTCCTCCTCCGGAATGGATACCCCAATCGAATCGGGGACTTGGCAGTCTAGAGGCGAAGCCCCGGGGCGCGCAAGGCCCGCGCAAAGGCCCGCGCGCGCAACATGAAGGATATCGCCGGTAGTTCCCGCAGGCATGCAAGTCGTCCCGGTCGCGCTTGCCAATCGCGTTCGGCATCTCGTACTGTTCGCGCTTTCCCTGCCCGGTCATCCGTCGATGATTCCGAAGCGCAGCATCGTCGATTACGTGGCCGAGCACGCGCGCCGCGCGCCCGGGCGCGCCGCCTTGCACTACCAGGACCGCGTCGTCGACTACGGGCGGCTCGAGGAGGCGAGCGCGCGCTGCCGCGGGGCGCTCGCCGAGCTCGGCGTGCAGCCCGGCGAGCGCGTGGCGCTGCTGATGCACGATTCGCCCGAGATGGTGGTGGCCTTGCTCGCGATCATGGGCATGGGGGCGGTCGCGGTGCCCTGCAATCCGCTGCAGCCGGTCGAAGGCCTGACGTATGTCCTGCAGCACAGCGGCACCGTCCTGGTGATCGCGAGCGACGAGCTCGTCCCGCTCGCGCAGTCGGCGGGCGCGGCGCGCATCGTGTCGGCGCCGGGCGAGCTCGACGCGATGCTGCAGCTCGCCACGCCCGCGCCGCTCGCCGCGTTCGACGCCGCCACGCCGTGCCTCCTGATGTACACCTCAGGCAGCACCGGCCATCCCAAGGGCGTGGTGCACCGGCACGGCGACCTGCCGTTCTCGGTGGAGCACGTAGCGCGCGACGTCCACGGACTGCAGCCGGAGGACCGCCTGTTCTCGGTGGCGCGCCTGTTCTTCGCCTACGGGCTGGGCAACAGCTTCACGGTGCCGCTGGGCGCCGGCGCCTCGAGCATCCTGCTCGGCGAGCGGCCGACCGCGGCGCTCATCGCCTCGGTGTTCGAGAAGTACCGTCCGACCGTGTTCTTCGCGGTGCCCACCGCGTTCCGGATGCTCCTGGAGCACGTGCGCCAGGGCAACCGGCTCGACACGGCCGCGCTGCGGTTCGCGGTGTCGGCCGGCGAGGTGCTGCCGCTCGCCACGTGGAACGAGTGGAAGAGCGTGACCGGCACCGAGATCCTCGAGTCGATCGGCACCACCGAGATGCTGTACGCCTTCATCCACAACCGGCCCGGGCGCAACCGCCCCGGCAGCTCGGGCGAAGTGGTCGGCGGCTACGAGGCGCAGCTGCTCGACGACGCGGGGAAGGCGGTGCCGGGCGAGGGGCGCGGGAGTCTCGTCGTGCGCGGCGGCTCGGCGACGCCCGGCTACTGGAACGACCCCGAGCGCACCGCCGAAGCGATCCGCGACGGCTGGGTGCGCACGGGCGACGTCTACCGGCGCGACGCCGACGGCTACTACTGGTTCGAGGGCCGCAGCGACGACCTGTTCAAGTGCTCCGGGATGTGGGTGTCGCCGGGCGAGGTCGAGGCCGCGGTGGTGGCGCACCCGGCGGTGGTGGAGGCGGCGGTGATCGCCGAGAGCGACGCCCAGGGCGGCACCATCCCCGCCGCCTACGTGCTGCTGCGGCCGGGCCAGGCCGCGGGCGACCGGCTCGCCGCCGAGATCATGGCGCGCGCCGCCGAGGCGCTGCCGCGCTTCAAGCGGCCGCAGCGCATCCACTTCATGGACCAGCTGCCGCGCACCCCGACCGGCAAGGTGCAGCGCTACAAGCTGCGCGAGCTGTCGCGGCGCCGCTAGGGCGCGCGTGCTGCGGCTTTCGAACGTCACCAAGCGCTTCGGCGGCCGCACGATCCTCAAGGCCGTGTCGCTGGAGGTCGCGCCGGGCGAGCAGATCGCGGTGCTCGGCGAATCGGGCATCGGCAAGTCGACGCTGCTCAACGTGGTCGCCGGGCTCGAACCGGTGGACGGCGGCTCGATCTCCTTCGACGGCCTGGAGATCGCCGCGCTGTCGGACGACGCCGCCACCCGCCTGCGGCGCGATCACTTCGGCTTCGTGTTCCAGGCTTTCCACGTGCTGCCCTACCTGAATGCCGAGCAGAACGTCGGCCTGCCCCTGCTGCTGCGCGGGCGCGACGCGGCCGACATCCGCGCACGCGCGCGCGCCGTGCTCGGGGCGGTGGGGCTCGGCGGGCGCGAGGAGGCGCTGCCGCGCGAGCTCTCGGGCGGCGAGCTGCAGCGCGTGGCGATCGCGCGCGCGCTGGTCGGCGAGCCGCGCCTGGTGCTCGCCGACGAGCCCACCGGCAACCTCGACCCCGACAACGCGCGCCAGGTGCTCGAGATCCTGCGCGGGCAGGTGAAGCGCCACGGCGCGGCGGGGATCCTCGTCACGCACTCGGCGGCCGCGGCCGCGAGCTGCGACCGCAGCTACCGGCTCGACGCGGAGGGGCTGCGCGCGCTGTAGAAAAAAAGGGACAGACCCTTAGGGTCTGTCCCTATTTTTCTACCTCTTGAACAGGCGCCGCGCCGGGTAGAGCAGCTGCTTGCCGCCGAGCGCCTCCTCGATCCGGAGGCCCTCGTTCCACTTCGCCATGCGCTCGGAGCGGGAAAAGCTCCCCACCTTGAGCTGCGGCACGCCCCAGCCGACGGCGAGGTGCACGATCGAGACGTCCTCCGTCTCGCCCGAGCGCGCCGAGACGATGGCGCGCAGGCCCTTCGCCTGCGCGGCCTGCCAGCACTCGAGCGTCTCGCTCACGGTGCCGACCTGGTTGGGCTTCAGCAGCACGGTGTTGGCCAGCGCCGGGTCGAGCTTCGCGGCCGAGGTCACGAACAGGTCGTCGCCGACGATCTGCACGCGGCTGCCGGCGGCGCGCGTGAAGGCGCGCATCGCCTCGTGGTCGGTCTCGGCGAACGGATCCTCGAGGGAAACGATGGGATAGGCGTCCAGCCAGCGCAGGTACATGGCGTGCAGCTGCTCCGCGGAGAGCTGCCGGTTCTCGCAGGCGAGGTGGTAGCGTCCGCCGCGGTAGAGCTGGCTCGCGGCGATGTCGAGCGCGATGGCGACGTCCGGCCCGGGCTCGAAGCCGGCGTCGCTGATCGCGCCGACCAGCTCCGCGAGGCCTTCCTCGTTCGACTTGAACGCCGGCCACCAGCCGCCCTCGTCGGCCACGCCCATGCGCGCGCCGCGCTTCGCGAGCCGCGCGCCGGCGGCATGGTAGACCTCGGCGATCCAGTCCAGGCTCTCTGCGAAGCTGCCGGCGCCGGGGCAGACCACGAGGTAGTCCTGCAGGTCGACGCTGCCGCGCGCATGCGCGCCGCCGCCGAAGATCTGCACCTGCGGCACCGGCATCGCCACGCGGCGCTCGCCCGCGAGGTGCTGCCACAGGGGCTTGCGCGCGGCGGCGGCCGAGGCGTGCAGGCAGGCGAGCGACACGGCGACGATCGCGTTCGCGCCGAAGCGCGAGCGGTCCGGGGTGCCGTCCAGCGCGACCAGCCGCGCGTCGAGCGCGTCCTGGAAGCGCGCGTCCACGCCGAGCAACGCCTCGCGGATCGGCCCGTTGACGTTGCGCACGGCGGCCTCCGCGCCGAGTGCCTTGGCCTCGCCCGCGCCGGTCGAGGCGCCCGCGGGCGCGATCGCGCGGCCGCGCGCGCCCTTGAGGATCACCTCGGCCTCGACGGTGGCGCGCCCGCGCGAGTCCCACACGCGGCGCGCGCGGACGTCTACGATCCTTGCCACGCGGTGCGCACCTCGGCGAGTGTTTGCGGCGGGGTTTCCAGGAGCGCGCGCGCCACGCGCCGCACACGCGCCTTCGGCGGCTCGTCGGTGAGGTACTCGACCGGCGACTTGCCGTCGACCCGCGCGAGCAGCAGCCCCGGCAGCAGGCTCGCGGCCCGCGCCTCCAGGCCCCGCGGCCGATGCACGCCGAAGTAGGCGGTCGCGAGCGCATCGAAGCAGGCGAGGAACCCGGGCGCGGCGGCGGGCACCCACAGGCACTTGAGCAGGAGGTGGTTGAGGCAGAAGGCGACGTCGAATGCCGGATCGCCGTACCAGGCGCACTCGGCGTCGAGGAACACCGGCCCGCCCGGCGCGACCAGGATGTTCTTCGGGCTCACGTCGCCGTGCACCAGCGCCTCGCGCGTCGCCGCCGTGCGGGCGGCGAGATCGCGCAGGCGCGGGGCGAGATCCGGATGGCGCCCGGCTGTCGCCAGCAGATAGGGCTCGAGGCGGATCGCGTGGAAGCCGGCATCGGTCGCGAACGCCGCCGCGATGGACGCGTCGCCGGAGGTTGCCGCGTGAATGCGCGCGAGCGCGCCGCCGACGCGCGCCGCAAACGCGGGCTCGGCGCGTCCGGCGCGCAGCTCGTCCTTCCAGACCGGGTGGGATGCGCCGTCGAGAAACTCCATCGCGAACACGCCGGCCTCGTCGTGCGCGAGCACCCGCGGCGCGCTGCCGGGCACGATGCGCGCGGCGGCCTGCAGCCAGCGCCATTCGTAGCGGTTGCGCTCGACGGGCGCCTCCCAGACCTGCGCCACGCGCAGCCGCGCCAGCGCGCGCTTGACGCACACCGGGCCCGAGCGCAGCTCGACCTTCCAGATGTCGGAGGACACGCCGCCCGCGAGTGCGGCGGCCGGCGGAGTCTCGTCGGCCGCCGCCAGGCCGGCCTCGCGCAGGAACGCGAGCACCGGCTCAGGGAGCAAGCCGCTCAAGCGTCCAGCCCGCCGCGGCCGGCGCACGGCGATAGCGCAGCCGGTCGTGCAGGCGGTCGGCGCGGCCCTGCCAGAACTCCAGGGACGCCGGCGCCAGGATATAGCCTCCCCAGTGCGGGGGACGGGGCGGCTGCTCGCCGTGCTTGTCCCGCATGGCCGCGAACGCGCGCTCCAGCACGGTGCGGTCCTGCACCATTTCGCTCTGCGGCGAGGCCCAGGCCGACAGCCGCGCCCCGAGCGGCCGGCTGTCGAAGTAGGCGTCGGAGGCCGCGGCCGCGACCCGGGCCACGCGGCCCTCGATGCGCACCTGCCGCTCGAGCTCCGTCCACAGGAACACGAGGCAGGCGAGGGGCCGCGCGTCCAGCTCCCGCCCTTTTCGGCTCAAGTAGTTGGTGAAGAATACGAATCCGCCTTGTTCGATGCCCTTGAGCAGCACCACCCGCGCCGACGGCGCGCCCTCGGCGGACACGGTGGCCAGCGTCATGGCGTTGGGAAGCGACAGGCCCGCGGCCTGCGCATCGTGAAACCAGCGTTCGAATTGCACGAGCGGATCGGCGTGCACCGCGGCCTCCGCCAGCCCCGCGCGCATGTATTCCTGGCGCAGGTCGGCGAGCTTCATGGCGCCATTCTATAAAAGATCGCGGCGCCGCCATGAAAATTCATCCGCCCTTCTGCACGCCCAGTCATTGACATGCTGGTCGGGATTCGGCATCTTTCGCCCACCGCCGCGCTGCGGCGGAAATATCCGGATCTCGAGATTACCGTTCAGAGGAGAAACACGATGGCGAAGAAGAAGGCGAAGAAGGCGGGCAAGAAGCGCAAGCCGAATGCGGCATTCATGAAGGCGATGACGCCGAGCGCCTCGCTCGCCGCGGTCGTCGGCTCCAGCGCCATGCCGCGCACGGAAGTGACCAAGAAGATCTGGGGCTACATCAAGCGCAACGGGCTGCAGGACAAGAAGAACCGCCGCATGATCAACGCCGACGACAAGCTCAAGGCGGTCTTCAGCGGCAAGTCGCAGGTGTCGATGTTCGAGATGACCAAGCTGGTCAACAAGCACCTGAAGTAACCGGTTTCAGGGGGAGGCACGGAAAGGCCGGGGCGAGAGCCGCCGGCCTTTTCTTTTGCCCAGGCGGTTCAAGCAGTCGCCTGTGTCATCCCCGTCGCGGGTTTGGCGTTTCGAAACGATCTCGTGATTTTCGGCGGGGTGAATCTTCCCGCCGAAAATCACGAGACCATGGAAAACCGGTGAAGCTCGGTGCCTCGACGTGGCACGGTGCGCTACCGGTGATAGGAAGTAACCCGCTCCACCTCGTTCTTCGACCCCAGCACCACCGCGACGCGCTGGTGCAGGCCCTTGGGCTGCAGGTCGAGGATGCGCGTCCTGCCGTCGGTGGCCGCGCCGCCCGCCTGCTCGACGATGAAGGCCATGGGATTCGCCTCGTACATCAGGCGCAGCCGGCCCTCCTTGTTCTTCGCGTCGCGCGGGTACATGAAGATGCCGCCGCGCGAGAGCACGCGGAACACGTCCGCCACCATCGAGGCCACCCAGCGCATGTTGAAGTCCTTGCCGCGCGGGCCGTCCTTGCCGGCCAGGCACTCGTCGATGTAACGCTTCACCGGCGGCTCCCAGCGCCGCGCGTTCGACGCGTTGATCGCGAACTCCTGCGTGTCGGCCGGGATCTTGATGTCCGGGTGCGTCAGCACGAAGGTGTAGGTCTCGCGGTCGAGGGTGAAGCCGTGCACGCCGTCGCCGACGGTGATGACGAACACCGTGGTCGGCCCGTACACCGCGAAACCCGCGGCGACCTGGTTCGTTCCCGGCTGCAGGAACGCGGCCTCCTCGGGCTCGCAGTACTTGCCGTCGGGCGTCCTGGGGCACTTCAGCACCGAGAAGATGGTGCCGACCGAGATGTTGACGTCGATGTTGGAGGAGCCGTCCAGCGGGTCGAAGAGGAGCAGGTACTCGCCCTTGGGATAGTGGGTCGGCGTCGGCTTCACGTCCTCCATCTCCTCGGAGACGAGCGCGGCGAGGTTGCCGCCCCATTCGTTCGCCTCCATGAGGATCTCGTTCGACATCACGTCGAGGTTCTTCTGCATTTCTCCCTGGACGTTCTCGGTGCCGGCATCGCCGCGGCCGC
>DASUFW010000085.1:0-2895 GCA_036274335.1 Burkholderiales bacterium
CCTATTTTTCATCATGTGAAAAATAGGGTCTGTCCCTATTTATAATCTGCCCATGCAACAAGACCAGATGGTGCCGGTGACCATCCTCACCGGGTTCCTCGGCGCGGGCAAGACGACGCTGCTCAACCGCATCCTCAAGGAAGACCACGGCCAGAGAATCGCCGTGATCGAGAACGAGTTCGGCGAGGTCGGGGTGGACTCGGACATCATCGAAAAATCCGATGAGCAGATCGTCGAGATGAACAACGGCTGCATCTGCTGCACCGTGCGCGGCGACCTGATCCGCATCCTCGGCACGCTGAAGGAAAAGCGCGGCAGCGGGACGCTCAAGTTCGACCGCGTGGTGATCGAGACCACCGGCATGGCCGATCCCGGCCCGGTGGCGCAGACCTTCTTCACCGACGAGGAGATCGGCAACTACTACCTGCTCGACTCGATCCTCACGGTGGTCGACGCGAAGCACGCGCCGAAGCAGCTCGACGAGTTCCACGAGGCGCAGGAGCAGGTGGGCTTCGCCGACCGGATCCTGATGTCCAAGACCGACCTGGTGGGCGAGGACGACGTCCGGGCGCTGATCGAGCGCCTGAAGCGCATGAACCCGCGCGCGCCGGTCAAGAAGGTGCATTTCGGCGAGGCCCCGATCGAGGAGATCCTCGACATCCGCGGCTTCAACCTGAACGCGATCCTCGAGCTCGACCCGGAGTTCCTGGTCGACTCGCACCACGAGCACTCGGACGAGGTGGCTTCGTTCGTGTTCAAGTCCGACAAGCCCTTCGACGGCGACAAGCTGGAGCGCTTCCTGTCCGGCATGATCCAGGTCTACGGCCCGGACCTGCTGCGCTACAAGGGCGTGCTGTGGATGAAGGGCAAACCGAACAGGGTGGTGTTCCAGGGCGTGCACATGATGATGGGCGGCGACATGGGCAAGCCCTGGGCAAGGGGCGAGAAGAAGGCGTCGATCCTCGTCTTCATCGGCAAGAAGCTGCCCAAGGACCTGTTCCTCGCCGGGCTCGAGGAGTGCCTCGCCTAGGCTAGGGCCGGGCGGGGACGTCGACCTCGGCCAGCCGGCGCACCGCGCGCCGCAGGAACGCCATCTGCCGCCGGGTGCGGCGGCAGCCGATGCAGTAGGCCAGATGGACGCGCAGGGCCACGCGCTCACCGAAGGCGAGCTCGCGGTCCAGCCCCTGGGACACCAGGCGCGTCGTTTCCTTGCAGGAAATGAGCCTCATTTTCCGAACCAGGTCTGCTGCAGGCACTCGCGCAGCACCATGCGCGCGCGGTACAGCAGCACCCAGCAATGGGTCGGGGTGATGTCCTGCTCCTTACAGATCTCGGCGGTCTCCAGACCCAGGTGCTCGCGCATCATGAACACCTTGGCCGTGCGCTCGGGCAGCCGCCCCAGGCACATCTCGAGCGCCTGGAAGAACTGCGCCTGCTCGAGCGCGCCGTCAGGGTCGCCCCAGCCGGCCGGGCGCTCGGTCCAGTGGCCCTCGCCCCGGGCGAACAGGCCGTCGAGGTCCTCGAGCGCCTCGTCCGGGTCCTCGGGCAGGGTCGGCTCCTTCGCCTGGCGCCGGATGGTGTCGACGATCTTGTGCTTGAGGATGCCCGTGAGCCAGGTACGCAGGTTCGCCCGCCCGGCGAAGCTCGATTCGCCGGCGAGCGCGGCGAGCAGCGCCTCCTGGACCGCGTCCTCGGCCGCCGCCGGATCGCGCAGCTGCAGGCTCGCGAACCGCAGCAGGTAGGGCCTGAGCTCCTCGAGGCGCCTGCGGAAGTCGGTCTCGGGCGGCATGGGGGTGTCGCGATTCTAAAGGAGGGGGGCTTGAAAGCCCCGGCGCGGGCCCCTACCTGAGGACTACCGGGCCCCGAGGGCCCCCAAGGACATGGATCAACCGGACACTGGAGGCACGTTATGAGCAACATCACCCGCTACGACCCGTTCAACGACCTGGTCGACGACCTCTTCAAGGGCTTCTTCGTGCGCCCGTACGGCTATGAGCCGCGCGAGGCCGCGGTGGCGCCGCGCATGAAGGTGGACGTCGCCGAGAAGAACGGCAGCTACCTGGTCACCGCCGAGGTGCCGGGCGTGAAGAAGGAAGACATCCGCGTCGCGGTCGACGGCGCGCAGGTCACGCTGGAGGCCGAGGTCAAGCAGGAGCGCGAGGCCGGCAAGGACGAGCGCGTGCTGCACGTCGAGCGCGCCTACGGCAAGGCGCTGCGCAGCTTCAGCCTGCCGCAGGAGATCGACGAGGCCCGCGTCGAGGCCAGGTACCGCGACGGCGTGCTCGAGCTGACGCTGCCGAAGAAGGCCGCGGCCGAGCGCAAGACGATCACCGTCCAGTAACGCCGCAAGGCCGTCGCATCACAGGGGCCGGCGCCCGCGCGCCGGCCCTTTTTTGTTTGTAGAATCCGGCGCATCATGAACGCGCCCATGGACCCGCAGGCCGACGCCGCCCAGAAGGCGCGCATCCTCGCCGAGGCGCTGCCCTACATCCAGCGCTTCCACCGCAAGACCATCGTCATCAAGTTCGGCGGCAACGCCATGGTGGACGAGGCGCTGAAAGCGAACTTCGCGCGCGACGTGGCGCTGCTCAAGCTCGTCGGCATGAACCCGGTGGTGGTGCACGGCGGCGGGCCGCAGATCGAGGAGCTGCTCGCGCGCCTGGGCAAGAAAGGCGAGTTCGTGCAGGGCATGCGCGTCACCGACCCGGAGACCATGGACGTGGTCGAGATGGTGCTCGGCGGCCAGGTGAACAAGGAAGTCGTCGAGCTCGTCAACCAGGCGGGCGGAAGCGCGGTCGGCCTCACCGGCCAGGACGGCGCTTTCATCCGGGCGCGCAAGATGCTGCTCGCCTCGAAGGAGAACGGCAAGATCGACCTCGGCCAGGTAGGCGAGAT
>DASUFW010000086.1:0-6210 GCA_036274335.1 Burkholderiales bacterium
GACCTCGGCGTGCTGGACGAGCCGCAGCGCGCACAGACGCTCGGCCGCGTGCGCATCCACCCGCTCGAGGCGGCGCCGGAGGTGCTGTCCGCGGCCGACGTGGTCTTCGAGGGCGTGACGGAGACGCTGGCGGCGAAGCGCGACGCGCTGGCGCGCGCCTGCGCCCACCTGCGGCCCGGGGCGATCATCGCCTCGACGACCTCCTCGATGCTCGCCGATACGCTCGCCGGCCTGGTGACGCACCCCGCGCGGTTCCTCAACGCCCACTTCCTCAATCCGGCGTACCTGATTCCGCTGGTCGAGGTCAGCCCGGCGAAGCCGACCACCGAGGCGACGTTCGCGTCGATGAAAGCGCTGCTCGAATCGGCGGGCAAGGTGGTGGTGCGCTGCGCGCCCTCGCCGGGCTTCATCGTGCCGCGCCTGCAGGCCGCCGCCATGAACGAGGCGGCGCGCCTCGTGGAGGAGGGCGTCGCCACGCCCGAGGACATCGACAAGGCGGTGCGCGCGGGCTTCGGCCCGCGCTATACCGCGATGGGCATGTGCGAGTTCATCGACTACGGCGGGCTCGACATCCTGTACTACGCCTCGCGCGCGATGGCCGGCGCGCTGCAGGCGCCGCGCTACGCGCCGCCGGACATCGTCGAGCGGCTCATGCGCGAAGGCAAGCGCGGCGCGCGCGAGGGCGAGGGGCTGTACGACTGGCGCGGGCGCGACATGGCCGCTTATCAGCGCGAGCTCGTCGGCCGCTTCGTCGCCCTGTTCGCCCACCTGAAGCTCTTGCCCCCGCCGGGGGCTGTGGATAGACTCGACCGCACCGATTCCTGAGGAGGATTTCCGTGAAGATCCGCATGCTCGTCGCGGCTTGCGCCGCCGCCCTGGTGCCGATGGCCGCCCAGTCGGCCGAGGTGAAGCTCAAGGCCGCCTCGTTCCTGCCGGTGCGCTCGATCGTCGCCAAGCAGTTCGTGCGCTTCGTGGAGGAGACCAACAAGCAGTGCGCCGGCAAGGTGAACATCAGCGTGGTGGGCCCGGAGGCCGTGCCCTCGCTGGAGCAGTGGAACGCGCTCAAGAACGGCGTGATCGACCTGCACTACGGCCCGCCCAACTACTTCCGCGGCGCGGTGCCGGCCGGCGACGTGATCAGCGTGGCGCGGAACGAGTCCGCCGAGCAGCGCGCCAACGGCGCCTGGGCGATGATCAACGCCGAGTACGAGAAGAAGCTCAACGCCCACTACGTGACCCAGCTGTTCAACGGCGTGCGCTTCCATCTCTACACGACCAAGCCCGGCAAGGACGGCAAGTTCGAGGGCATGCGCCTGCGCTCGGTGCCGATCTACGACGCCTTCTTCCGGTCGCTGGGCGCGCAGCCGTTGCGCATGGCGCCGCCCGAGGTCTACACCGCGCTCGAGCGCGGCACGGTCGAGGGCTACGGCTGGCCGCTGTGGGGCATCCAGGATTTCGGCTGGGACAAGTACACCAAGTACCGCCACGACCCGGGCTTCATCAGCGCGGCAGTCGCGATCATCGCCAACCTCGACAAGTGGAAGGGGCTGGAAGCCGACCAGCGCGACTGCCTGACGCGCATGTCGATCTGGGTCGAGGGCGAGTGGCCGAAGTGGCGCGCCGAGGAGGACGCCCACCAGCTGGCGACGCAGCAGAAGGCGGGCATCAAGGCCGTCGACCTGGGCGCCGACTTCGCGATGCGCGCCGAGGAGATCTACTGGCAGGACCTCGCCAAGGGCGACCCGGAGTTCGTCAAGAAGATCCGGCCGCTGCTGAGCGGCAAGTAGCCTGAACCCTGCGCGCCGGACGGCGCTCGACCGGCTGGTCGACGCCTTCGCCGTCGCCGCCGGCGCGATGCTGTGCGCGCTGGTGGCGCTGATCTGCCTCGACGTCGCCGCGCGCTCGCTCAAGCTCTTTCCGACGCCCTGGACGTTCGACGTCTGCCAGCACCTGCTGGCGGCCATCACGTTCCTCGGCGCGCCGTGGGTCCTGCGCGAGAACGGCCATATCGCGATCGAGCTGGTGGTCGAGCGCCTGGCGCGGGGGCCGCGCGCCGTGGTGCAGCGCGTGGCGGACGTGCTCGGCACCGCGGTGTGCGCCCTGCTGCTGGTCTACGCCTGTCGCGTGTTCTGGCGCACCTACGCCTCGGGCAACCTGGTCTACGAGACTTTCGTGTTCCCCGAGTGGTACCTGTATACGCTGGCGCCGCCCGTATTCCTCGCGCTGCTCGCGCTCTATGTCCGTCGGCTGTGGCGCGGTCCCGGGGCCCCGGCCGGCGCGGAGCCGCCGCGCGAGAGCGTGTTCTGATGGGGTGGGCCGAAGTCCTGCTGGTGCTGCTCGGCACCCTGGTGCTGTTCATGGTGCTCGGGCTGCCCGTGGTGTTCGCGTTCTTCGCGACCAACCTGATCGGCGCCTACCTCTTCATGGGAGGGGAGGCGGGCCTGATGCAGCTGGTGCGCAACGCCGTCGACTCCGTCTCGAGCTTCGCGCTGCTGCCCATCCCGCTCTTCATCCTGATGGGCGAAATCATGTTCTACACGGGGGTGGCCGCGCGGGCGATCGACGCGGTGGACAAGCTGATCGCGCGCGTGCCCGGGCGCCTGTCGCTGGTCGCGATCGTCGGCGGCACGATCTTCGCGTCGCTGTCGGGCTCGAGCATCGCCAACACGGCGATGCTGGGGTCGACGCTGCTGCCGGAGATGTTCCGGCGCGGCTACCAGCCCTCGATCGCCATCGGCCCCATCGTCGCCGTGGGCGGCATCGCCATCCTGATCCCGCCCTCGGCGCTCGCGGTGCTGCTCGGCTCGGTGGCGCAGATCCCGATCGGCGCGCTGCTGATCGCCTCGATCATCCCGGCGCTGATCATGTCGGCGCTGTTCTTCGGCTACGTGATCCTGCGCTGCCGGCTGAGCCCGTCGCTCGCGCCGGCCTACGACGTGGCGGCGCTCTCCTGGCGCGAGCGCCTGATGCCGTTCGTCAAGTACGTGCTGCCGCTGTCGGCGATCTTCGTGGTGGTGGTGGGCTCGATCATCGGCGGCATCGCCACGCCGACCGAGTCGGCGGCGCTCGGCGCGGCGGCCTCGCTCGGCGCGGCGGCGGTCTACCGGCGGCTCACCTGGGCGAACTTCCTGGTCTCGGTGCGCCAGACCCTGCGTTTCACGGTGATGACGCTGTTCATCATCTGCGGCTCGATCACGTTCTCGCAGCTGATGGCGTTCTCGCAGGCCTCCAACGGCCTGAGCGCCGCGGTGCTGGGCGCGGGGCTCTCGCCGCTCGGGCTGCTGATCGGGATGCTCCTGATCCTGCTGTTCCTCGGCTGCTTCATGGACCAGGTGAGCATGATGATGATCACCGTGCCCCTGTTCATGCCGCTCGTGCAGCAGGCGGGCTTCGATCCGGTCTGGTTCGGCGTGCTGATGCTGATGTGCCTGGAGATCGGTCTGGCGACGCCGCCCTTCGGACTGCTGCTGTTCGTGGCGAAAGGCGCCTCGCCCGACACGCCGATGCGCGACATCGTGCTGTCGGTCGCGCCCTTCGTCGCGCTCGCGCTGTGCGTGGTGGCCCTGCTGGTGGCGGTGCCGCAGCTGACGCTGTGGCTGCCGCGGCTGATGGCGCCCTAGGCGGCCCAGGCGGCGCGGCGCGCCTTGCGCGCGCCGGCGCGCTCGACGAGCCGCCGGCCCCAGGCGCTGTCGGGCTTGTGCACCAGGCGCTCGTGGGCATAGTGGCGGGCGAGCTCGGACAGGCCCGCACGCGAGGCCGCGTCGATCAGCGTGAGCGACAGCAGGTCGCGCTGCGCATGGCTGCCGCCGAAGCGGTTGGCGCCGTCGCGCACCTGCGCGACCTTCTCGGCCGCCGCCTCGAAGCGCCCCTCGCAATAGGCGATCGCGCCTTCCACGAGGTCCATCGACACCTGGCGCGTCATCTCGCCGTTGGGCAGGGGATCGCGCGCCGCACGCCGCATCGCCTCCTGCAGCTGCGCGAGCGCCTCACGCCGCCCGGCGGCGGCGAACGCCAGCGCCATGTGGAAATCGTTGAAGGCGTAGAAGCCCGCCTCGTCCTCGAGCGTGCCCTGCCAGACGTCGGCGAGCCGCGAGAAGCGCCCGGCCACGTCCACGTCCTCGAGCTTCAGGCGCCACAGCAGCGCGCTCGCGTCCACGCGCATCAGCGCGAGCTCGAGGGGCCCCGCGAAGCGCTGGTCGTAGATCTCGAGCGCCCGCGCCTGCTCGTCGCGGTCCATGTGATAGAGCGCCTCGTGCCAGGCGTTGTGGAAGGCGAAGCCGTTGTCTTCGCCCGCCCAGACCGGGCGCGTCTGCTCGTACCAGGCGAGGCCCTCGCCGATGCGACCCTGCATCTCCATGACGTGCGCCACCGCGTGTACCGCCCAGCTGTCGTCGCCGGAGAGCTCCACGGCGTGCCGGCCGGCGCGCTCGGCGTCGGGATACTGGTTGGATTCCTCGTAGCCGAACGCGTGCATGCCGAGCACGTAGGCGTAGCCCGGGACCGCCGGCGTCCAGGCGGGCAGCACGCGCGAGACGCGGTTGCGCAGGTTGAGGGCATCCCCCCGGTAGAAATCCATCAGGTGCGCGACTTGCAGCGCGACGATGTCGCGCGGATACTCGACCAGCACCGCCTCGAGCGCGCGCACGCCGTAATGCCACTCGCCCGCGGCGAGGAAGCGCGCGGCCGCGGTCAGCGCCTTCTCGCGGGGCGTGGCGCGCTCGAGCGCGGCGCGTCCCTGCGCAAGCGTGGCGAGCGCGTCGCGCATGAAGCGGCGCTCGAAGAACGTGCACAGGATCAGCGCCTTGGTGGCCCAGGCGGCCGCGAAGCCCGCATCGAGGGCGAGCGCCTCGTCGAGGGGCGCGATCGGATCGCCGCGGTACGTATGGAAGGCCCGCAATGCGCGCTCATAGTGCTCGAGCGCCTTCGGGTCGGTCAGGGTGACGGCGTGGCCGCGGGCGTCCTTGTGCATGATCGGGGCTCCAGGCAAGTAGCCTTGCATGCTAGCGCCCCGCGCCGGCCGCCTCCATGCCCGATTGGTGACCCGGAGGTAACCGCCGTGTTTCAGCCGGCGGCCGTGACGACCTCCGCGTCCGGGGGCGCGGCATGCAGCCGCGCCACCAGCGCCGCGCGGCGCTCGAGCACGGCGCGCTGGTTGATATAGCCCTTGTCGGTGATCTCGTTGGCGTCGATCGACGGGGGCTCGCCGGCGACCAGGGCGCGCGTCGGGTGCAGGGAGCTGCCGCCTTCCGCCGAGAGCGCCTTGAGGGCGGCGGCGAGCCTGGCGCGCAGCTCGGCGGGCGGCAGGTCCTTCGCCGCGGGGCTGAGGAAGACGAGCGCGCCGACCTCGCCGCGGTCGTGCCCGGTGATCACCGCGTCCTGGATGACCGGATTGCCCGCCGCGATCAGCTTCACGCGCACCGCGCCGACGTGCACCCAGGTGCCCGAGGAGAGCTTGAAGTCCTCGGCCACGCGCCCGTCGAAGACCAGCCCGCGCCGCGGCGCCGCCGGGTCGGCGAAGCGCATCGCGTCGCCGATGCGGTAGAAGCCTTCCTCGTCGAAGGCGGCGCGCGTCAGGTCCTCGCGCCGGTAGTAGCCCGGGGTGACGTGGGGGCCGCGCACGCGTACTTCGAGCTTGCCCGCCGCGGGCGCGAGCTTCAGCTCGCAGCCCGGATTGGGCAGGCCGATCACGCCCGCCCGCTCGATGGGGAAGTGCACGGTGGCCGCGCAGGGGGCCGTCTCCGTCGAGCCCCAGGCCGAGAGCATCGCCAGCTCGCCGCCCTTCTCCGACTGCGCCATCGCTTCCAGCCGCTCCCAGAGGTTCTGCGGCAGCGCCGCCGCGGCGTAGAAGATCACGTCGAGGTCGCGGAAGAAGCGCCGGCGCAGCTCGGCGTCCCGCTCCAGGAAGGGCAGCAGCAGGTCGAAGCCGCGCGGCACGTTGAAATAGAGCGTCGGCGCCACGTCCTTCAGGTTGCGCGCGGTGACCTCGATGAGGCCTGGCGCCGGCTTGCCGCCGTCGACATGGAAGGTTCCGCCGTTCCTCAGCATCATGTGCAGGCAGAAATTTCCGCCGAAGGTGTGGTTCCAGGGCAGCCAGTCGACGAGGGTCTGCACGCGGTCCTCGAGGAAAGGCCACACCTGCGCCATCATCTGCTGGTTGGCGACGAGCATGCGCTGCGTGTTGATCACGCCCTTGGGCAGGCCCGTCGAGCC
>DASUFW010000087.1:0-2858 GCA_036274335.1 Burkholderiales bacterium
CCCGCGGGGCGGCGCGGCTCAGCGACGCCGCGCCGGCGAGGCGAGCACCGCGGGGTTCACGACATTGATCGGCGCGTCCGATGCGAACGCCAGGATCTGGTCGAAGATGTCGGCAAACTGGATCTCGTATTCGTCGCGCGAAACGTAGCCGATGTGCGGGGTATAGACAGCGTTGTGCAGGGCGAAGAGCGGGTACGCCGCGTCGCGGACCGGCTCCTTCTCGAACACGTCCACCGCCGCCATGCCGGGCCGTCCCGCCTTCAGCGCCGCCAGCAGCGCGCCGGGCGCGACCAGGTCCGCGCGGCTGGTGTTCACGAGCAGCGCCGTGGGCTTCATCCGCGCGAGGTCGGCGGCCGTGACGATGCCGCGCGTCGCGTCCACCAGCCGCAGGTGCAGCGACAGCACGTCGCAGGACGCGAAGAACCCGGCCTTGTCCGTCGTGACCGCGTGGCCGTCGGCGCGCGCCCGCTCGAGCGACGCGCCGCGCGAGTGGGCGAGCACTGGCATGCCGAAGGCGCGGCCGTAGCCGGCGACCGTCGCGCCGATGCGGCCGTAGCCGAAAATGCCCAGCGTCTTGCCGCGCAGGCTGTCGCCCACGCCGGTCTGCCAGCCGCCCGCCTTCAGCGAGGCCATCTGCTGCGGGATGCGGCGCATCGCCGCGAGCACCAGGCCCCAGGTGAGCTCGGCCGCGGCGTAGGACGGCGTGCCCGGGTGCTGCCCGGAGGACACCACGATGCCGAGCTCGGTGCACACGTCCACGTCGATGTGCGGGTAGACGCTGCGCTGGCTGATGAGCCGCAGTCGCGGCAGCCGCCGCAGCAGCGGGGCGCGGATCTCGGTGCGCTCGCGGATCAGCACCAGCGCCTCGGTCTGCGCGAGGCGCGCGGCGAGCGCGTCGGTGTCCTGCAGGTGGTCGTTCCAGACCTTCACCTCGTGGCCGGCGAGCCTGCCGAAGGCCCGCAGCGTGCGCACGGTGTCGAAGTAGTCGTCCAGGACGGTGATGTTCATCGGTCGGGGGGTCCTTTCAGCTCCACCACGTTGCCTTCCGGGTCGGTGAGGTAGATCGAGGGGCCCGCGCCTTCGGCGCCGTAGCGCGACTCTGCAGGGCCCGCATTCACGCCGTGCGCGGCGAGCTCGCGGCGGATGCGCGCCTCGTCCCAGGGCTCGACCCGGAAGCAGAAATGATCGAGGTTGCGGCCCTCGCGCCCGGGCGCGGCGCCGCCGGCGCGGCCCAGCTCGCCGCCGACCGGCACGAGGTCGAGGATCGAGCGCCCCGCGCGCAGCTGCACGAGGCCGATCGCGTCCAGCCGCCGCTCCACCGTGCAGCCGAGCACGCCGCAGTAGAAGCCGAGCATGCGCTCCAGGTCCGCGACCCGCAGCACGAGGTGGTCGATCTCGCGCACCCGGATCATCGGCGGGAGAGCTTGCGCTCCATCAGCGCGAGCACGCGCCGGGCGAGGAAGCGCGGCAGGCGGTTCTCGCGCGCGATCGCGTCGACGGCGGCCTCGCGCGTCTCCGGGCGGTTCCAGAGCCCGACCAGCTGCTCGCGCGTGCGCACCTGCTCGAGCGCGCGGAACACGCGGCGCACCCGCACTGCCGCGATCAGCGGCCCGGCCACGCCCCAGTAGCCGAAGATCCAGAACAGCGGCAGCGTGATGAAGAGCGCGTACTGCTCGCGCGGTGCCTCGTAGAAGAGGTAGTACACGCTGTACGGCACCAGCGTCAGCAGGCCGAAGACCCAGAGGACCGCGAATCGCGCGGCGAGCGTCAATGCTTCTTCGCCTCCTCTTCCGCCTGGTGCCGCTTGTACTCGTCGTAGGCGAAGTCGGCGTCGCGCATGCAGCGCTCGTACTCCTGCGGATCGAGGACGCGGCTGCACAGGCTGCGCTGGTATTCCTTGCCGGTGGTGTAGACCTGCTCCGTGGTGCAGGCCGGGAGGCAGGCGGCGGCGAGCGCCGCGGCAAGCAGGGCAGAGGGCTTCAGGGCGGACTCCGCGTCAGCCGGAACTCAGGGGGCGTTCTCCGGCGAACCGGTGGGCCCGGGCAGCTCGCCGGCAGGCTGCTCGTCGGCGACCGCAGGCGAGGCGCGGGCCGCGGCCTTCTTCTGCAGCTTCGCCTCCTTCTTCTGCTTCTTCGCCAGGTCCCGCTGGCGCTTCGCGAACGCATAGTTGGGTCGTGCCATGCTCATCCCTCCCGCGGTGGGTCGAAACGCCCTAGGGTACGCGAACTTGCGCGAGCCTGCGGCGCGCGCTCAGCGGGCCTTCGCCGGCAGCTCGGCATGCTGAGGGAGTGGGTCCGTGATGTCGTGCCAGGGGGCCTTGGATCCCACGAAGACGTGCAGCTTCGGCTTCCTGCCCGGGTCGTCGTCGAGGCAGCCGAGCGGCAGGCCGTGGTAGGCGGGCGCGAAATCGAAGCGGCTGAGCAGCGGCGAGCCGCACACGCGGCAGAAGCCGCGGTGGTTGCCCGCGGAGGATTCGTACCAGGTCACCTGCGCTTCACCCTGCGTCCAGCGGAAGTCCGCCGCGCGGACGCTCGCGCGGGTGCGAAAGGCCGCGCCGTGCGCCTTGCGGCACATGCTGCAATGACAGTTCAGCACGCCGGAAAGTTCGCCGGCGACCTCGTAGCGCACGCCGCCGCACAGGCAGCTGCCGCGAAGCATGAGGGGCTCCTCGGAGGGTCGGAAGCGCGAATCATAGGACGAACCGCGGCTCGCGCTTTTCCAGCCCGGCGAGCGCCGCCTCGCGCTGGTTCGGGCTGCCGATCAGGCGCTGCTGCTCGTACGATTCGGCCATCAGCACGCGCGCGGCGTCCACCGGCGAGGCGCCGTTCAGGAGGCGCTTGGCCGCGCGCACCGCGTCG
>DASUFW010000088.1:0-1479 GCA_036274335.1 Burkholderiales bacterium
GCGGTCGCGCCACACGCCGTCCGGGAGCTTGGCCAGCTTCTTCAGGAACGCGCGCTCGCCGTCCGTGATGATCTTGCGCATCGCGCCCTTCACGGTGTCGGCGCCATAGCGGCGGATGAGCGACAGGACCCGGTCGCGCGCGGTGAGGTTGCCCGCGAACTGCGCGCGCAGGTCGAGCGCGACGGCCGAGGGTTTCCTCGACGAGCGCAGGTAGATGTCCTCCACGTCCTTGCGAATTTCGTTCCCCTCTACCACCTTCACGGGCGGGATCAGGATGCCCTCGTCGAAGGCGTCTCGCGCCGAGGGGCAGAAGCTCCCCGGCGTGATGCCGCCGATGTCGTACTGGTGCAGGCAGTTGGTGACCCAGCAGAAGAGCTCGCCCTTCCAGAACACCGGGCACAGCAGCATCACGTCCATCTGGTGCGCGGCGCCCACCCAGGGGTCGTTGGCGAGAAACATGTCGCCGTCCCGGATGCCCGGGTTGTCGCTGCGGTTCTCGAGCGTCCACTTCACCTGCGTGTCGGTGACGCCGGACATGTACTGCATGTACGGCCCGAAGTACACGAACTCCGCGTCCTCGGTGAGGATCGAGGGGTTGAGATCCAGCGCGTACATCGCCACCGGCGAGCCCGAGAGCCGCTGGATGGTCGCGCCGTGCTCCTCGTTCACGTTCCACAGCGCGTGCCTGACGACCTCGAAGGTCACCGGGTCGATGGTCTTCCTGCTCTTCCGGTGCAGCTTCAGCTTCGGCGAGATCCTCAGGACCTTCGGCGGCACGTAGCCGGTGCGCCGGCCGTCGAATTCGACGCCGGTGAGGTCGCTCAGCTTTCGCAGGGGTGCGTTCATGAATGGGGACCGTCCCTATTTGAACGTGATCTCGAAATTGCCCAGGGGATCCACGCGCAGCGTGGTGCCCGGGTGCACGACCACGGTGGTGTCGGCGGTCTCCACGATCGCCGGCCCGCGCAGCACATTCCCGATGGCGAGCTTCGCGCCGTCGTAGACCGGGGTCTTCTTGAGGCCCTTCCACCAGATGGTGCGCGGCTTGAGCGCGGCAGATCGAGGGATCGCCCGTGTCGAAGTGCGCGCCTTCGTCAGCTTCGGGCGTGGCGTGAGCGCCCGCGCCCGCAGCCGGCACACCACGATCTCGAGCTGCGCGCCGGGCAGCGCCGATCCCTTGCCGTAGAGCTGCTCGTAGCGCTCCACGAACAGCTTCCTCAGGCGCGGCTCGTAGTCGGCGGGCAGGCGCGTCCAGGGGATGAGCACCTCGACCTCGTTGATCTGGCCGCGGTGGCGCACGTCGAGCGAGAACTCGAAGCGCTGGCGGGAAGGCGCGATGCCCTCCTCGCCCATCATGCGGCGCGCGCGCTTCTCGATGTCGTCGAGCGCGCCGTTAAGGCGCGCGGCCGGCACCGGCGTCGCCAGGATCTCCGAGTGCTCGAAGATGTGCAGCACGTCCGCGGCCGCGGCGCCGAACGC
>DASUFW010000089.1:0-4310 GCA_036274335.1 Burkholderiales bacterium
GGTGGGGTCGTCCAGCCCGTTCCAGCGGGCCACGTCGCGATAGTCCGCGCCGTTCTCCAGCGCAATGCTGTAGAGCGTGTCACCGCGCTTCACCACATACTGGCCCGGCCCGACGCTGGGCGCCGGGGCCGCCGCCGCCGCGGCCGGCGGCGCGGCGGGCGCGACGGGCGCCGGCCGGCCGTCGGAGACCGGCGCCTGGACAGGCTGCGACCCGCAGCCCGCCAGCACCGCCAGCACCGCCAACGAGGGCGCGAGGATCAGCCCGTGGATTTGCGCGCGCGATTTCGTCATAGCTTTCCCGTCTCGAGGGGCACGAACAGCACTTCGTCGAGTGCGGTCTCGATGACGCCGCGGGCGCCTCGCGTGTAGCACATGAGACGCTGCGCCGCCCGCGGCGCCGGCCCCGTCTTCAGGGGGATCACCATTCTGCCACCGGGCGCCAGTTGCCGTAAGAGGGCCTCGGGCGCGGCCAACGCCGCTGCGGCCACGACGATCGCATCGAAGGGCGCGGCCTGCTGCAGTCCCGCGGTGCCGTCGGCATGCATGAGCCGCAGGTTCGACAGTCGCAGCGCGCGAAGATTCGCCCGCGCGCGCTCGGCGAGCCCGCGGATGCGCTCCACCGAATACACCTCGTCGGCGATCTGGGCGAGGACCGCGGCCTGATATCCGCAGCCGGTGCCCACCTCGAGCGCTCGCGGCAGCCGCGTCCTGTCGTCGAGCAGCGACTCCAGCATGCGGGCCACCACGAACGGCTGCGAGATCGTCTGGCTGAACCCGATCGGCAGCGCGGTGTCCTCGTAGGCGCGGCTCGCCAGCGCCTCGTCGACGAACAGGTGGCGCGGCACCGAGGCCATGGCCGCGAGCACGCCTTCGTGGCGAATGCCCTTCTCGCGCAGCCGCTCCACCATGCGCAGGCGCGTGCGCTGCGAGGTCATGCCGATGCCGGCGAGGTCCCGCGTCCCGCGCGCGTTCATCGCTGCAGCCACTCCCGCACGGAGGCGAGCTGCGGATGGAAGGTGAGATCGATCTGCAGCGGCGTGACCGACACGCGGTGCGCCGCGACGGCGTGGAAGTCCGTCCCCGGCCCGGCATCGGCGGCCGCGCCCGCGGCGCCGATCCAGTAGGCCTGCTCGCCTCGCGGGGTGCGCATCTTCACCACCGGCTCGGCCTTGTGCCGCCGGCCCAGACGCGTCACCTCGACGGGTCCCAGTTCGGCCGCCGGCACATCGGGCACGTTCACGTTGAGCAGCACGGGTTGCCCGAGGGGGGCGCGCGCGAAGCGCCCCACCATCTGCTCGGCGACGCCGACCGCCGTCTCCAGGTACCGTCCCTCCCTGCTCGCCAGCGACACCGCCAGCGACGGGATGCCGAGCAGGAACCCCTCGGTGGCGGCCGCCACCGTGCCGGAATAGATGGTGTCGTCGCCCATGTTCGCGCCGAGGTTCACGCCGGACACGACGAGGTCGGGAAGGAAATCGAGCAGCCCGGTCACCGCGAGGTGCACGCAGTCCGTCGGGGTGCCGTTCACGTAGTAGAAGCCGCTGGGCGCGCGCTGCACCGACAGCGGCCGGTCGAGCGTCAGCGAGTTCGACGCGCCCGAGCGGTCGCGCTCGGGCGCCACCACGGTCACGCTGCCGAGCGTCGCGAGGCGCTCCGCGAGCAGGCTGATGCCCGGCGAGAAGTAGCCGTCGTCGTTCGAGATCAGGATGCGCATCGCCCGCGCGATTCTAGCCGAGCATGCGCCGCCGGCCTAAAAGGAGCGCGGCAGGCCCAGTACGTGCTCGGCGACGTAGGACAGGATCAGGTTGGTGGAGATCGGGGCGACCAGGTACAGGCGCGTCTCGCGGAACTTGCGCTCCACGTCGTACTCCGCCGCGAAGCCGAAGCCGCCGTAGGTCTGCAGGCAGGCGTTGGCGGCCTCCCAGGCGGCCTTGGCGGCGAGGTGCTTGGCCATGTTCGCCTCGGCGCCGCAATGCTGGTGCGCGTCGTAGAGCGCCGCCGCCTTGTAACGCATGAGATTGGCCGCCTCGATCTCCATGTAGGCCTCGGCGATCGGGAACTGCACGCCCTGGTTCTTGCCGATCGGGCGGTCGAACACCACCCGCTCCTTGGCGTACTTCGTCGCGCGCTCGACGAACCAGTAGCCGTCGCCGATGCTCTCGGCCGCGATCAGGATGCGCTCGGCGTTCAGGCCGTCGAGGATGTAGCGGAAGCCCTTGCCCTCCTCGCCGATCAGGTTCTCGGCGGGGATCTCGAGGTTGTCGAGGAACACCTCGTTGGTCTCGTGGTTCACCATGTTGCGGATCGGGCGCATCGTCAGCCCTTTGCCGAGCGCTTCCTTCTTCTCCACGAGGAACACCGACATGCCGTCGGACTTCTTCGCCACCTCGCCGAACGGCGTGGTGCGGGCCAGCAGGATCATCAGATCCGAGTGCTGCAGGCGCGAGGTCCACACCTTCTGGCCGTTCACCACGTAACGGTCGCCCTTGCGCACGGCGGTGGTCTTGATGCGCGTGGTGTCGGTGCCGGCCGTCGGCTCGGTCACGCCCATTGCCTGCATGCGCAGCTCGCCCGCGGCGATGCGCGGCAGGTACTTCCTCTTCTGCGCCTCGGAGCCGTTGCGCAGCAGCGTGTTCATGTTGTACATCTGCCCGTGGCAGCAGCCCGCGTTGCCGCCCGAGCGGGTGACTTCCTCCATGATCACGGTCGCCTGCGTGAGCGTGAGCCCCGAGCCGCCGTACTGCTCCGGGATGAGCGCCGCCATCCAGCCGGCCTTGGTGAGCGCGTCCACGAATTCTTCCGGATAGCCGCGCGCCTCGTCGATCCGCTGCCAGTAGGCGGAGTCGAACTGCGCGCACAGGGCGCGCACGCCCTCGCGCAGGTCCTCGTGCAAGGGGGCGCTCAGAGGGGATCCCATGTGAAGACGTCCTGGGTTCGGTCGAGGGGGAAGAAGCTCGGCCGGAGCGCCGGCATGCCGTGCGCGGCGATGCCCTCCGGCGTCCAGCCGCCGGCGCGGTGCACCGAGCGCAGCGGCCGGCTCTGCGACATGAGGAACAGCTCGTTCGCGCGCACGGCGAAGATCTGGCCCGACACGCCCTCGGCGGCCGGGCCCGCCAGGTACACGGCCAGGGGCGCGATCTTGGACGTCTCCATGATCTTCATCCGCTCGACGCGGGCCTTCTGCTCCGCCGTCTCGGTGGGGATCGATCCGATCATGCGGCTCCAGGCGAACGGCGCGATGCAGTTCGAGCGCACGCCGTAGCGCGCCATGTCGAGGGCGATCGACTTCGACAGCCCGACGATGCCCAGCTTCGCGGCCGAGTAATTGGCCTGCCCCAGGTTGCCGATCAGGCCCGAGGTCGACGTCATGTGCACGTAGCAGCCCGAGTTCTGGCCCTTGAAGTACGGGGCCGCGGCGCGCGAGACGAAGAACGAGCCGTTCAGGTGCACGTCGATCACCGCCCGCCACTCCTCGACCGACATGTTGAAGAAGAAGCGGTCGCGCAGGATGCCTGCGTTGTTCACCACGCAGTCCAGGTGGCCGAAGGCGTCGATCGCGGTCTTCACGATCCGGTTGGCCGATTCCCAGTCGGCGACGCTGTCGGTGCTGGCGACGGCCTCCCCGCCCTTCGCCTTGATCTCGTCGGCCACCTTCTGCGCCGGGCCGGCGCTCGCGCCCTCGCCGGCCACCGAGGTGCCCAGGTCGTTCACCACCACCTTCGCGCCGTGCGCGGCGAAGGCGAGCGCGAAGTCGCGGCCGATGCCACCGCCGGCACCGGTGACCAGCACCACTCTGTCCTGCAGCATCGGCTCGCCGCGCTATTTCGGCTGCGACACCACGCGCAGGTAGGGCTTGAGCGTCCTGAAACCCTGCGGATACTTCTTCTTCGCGTCCTCGTCGGAGACCGACGTCGGGATGATGACGTCCTGGCCCGGCCGCCAGTTCACCGGCGTCGCCACCGTGTGCTGGGCGTTGAGCTGCAGCGAGTCGAGCAGGCGCAGCACCTCGTCGAAGTTGCGGCCGGCGCTCATCGGATAGACGAGCATCGCCTTCACCTTCTTGTCCGGCCCGATGATGAACACCGAGCGCACCGTCGCGTTGTCGGCGGGCGTGCGGCCCTCGCAGCTGTCGCCCGCCTCCGCGGGCAGCATGTCGTACGCCTTGGCGACGGCCAGCTTCGGGTCCCCGATCATCGGGTAGTTCACCTTGTTCCCCGTCGCCTTCTCGATGTCCGCCTTCCACTTCTGGTGGCTCTCCACCGGGTCCACCGAGATGCCGAGGATCTTCGCGTTGCGCTTCCTGAACTCCT
>DASUFW010000090.1:0-1251 GCA_036274335.1 Burkholderiales bacterium
ATCGTCGGCATGATGCTCGCGGCGGCCACCGAGCCGCTCTTTCCGATGCTCATGAAGCCGCTGCTCGACGGAGGGTTCGCCGCCGCGGACCAGGCGTCCTGGCCGCCCGTCGCCTTCGCGCTCGCCATCGTCGGCGTGTTCGTCGTGCGCGGCGGGGCGGTGTTCATCGGCAACTACGGCATGGGCTGGGTCGCCGAGAAGGTGGTGCTCGACCTGCGCGCGGCGATGTTCGCGCGCATGGTGCGCTTCCCCACCCGCCTGTTCGACGACCAGACGGCGGGCGGACTCCTCTCGCGCGTCGCCTACGACGTTGCGCAGGTGAGCACGGCGGCGACCTCGGCGCTGACAGTCCTGGTGCGCGACAGCATCGTCGTTGCCGGCCTGATGGGGTGGCTGCTGTACCTCAACTGGCGGCTGACGCTCATCGCGTTCGTGGTGGCGCCGCTGGTCGCGGTGCTCCTGCGTGTCCTGTCGAAGCGGCTGCGGCGCATGGCGCGCGCCTCGCAGCGCTCGATGGGCGACGTGGTGCATGTGCTCGAGGAGACCATCGAGTGCCACCGCGCGGTGAAGATCTTCGGCGGCCAGGACTACGAATCGGCGCGCTTCCGGCGCGCGATCGAGCAGCTGCGCGGCTTCAACATGCGGCAGCGGGCGCCTGAAGCGCTCCTCACGCCGGTCACCCACCTGCTCGCGGCCTCCGCGGTGGCGGTCATCGTCTATGTCGCGCTCGGCCAGTCGCTCGCCGGGCACACGACGGTCGGCGAGTTCGCTTCGTTCTTCACGGCGATCCTGATGCTCTTCGCGCCGATCAAGCACCTGACCGAAGTGAACTCCGCGCTGCAGCGGGGACTGGCGGCGGCGGAGAGCGTCTTCGGCATGATCGATTCGCCGGTCGAGGAGGATCACGGCACGGTCAGGCTCGGGCGGGCGAGCGGCGATGTCGCCTTCGAGGGCGTGACCTTCACCTACGAGACGCGCAACGACCCCGCGCTGCGGGACATCGACCTGCACGTGCGCTCCGGGGAAACGCTCGCCCTGGTCGGCATGTCGGGCAGCGGCAAGTCGACGCTGGTGAACCTGCTGCCGCGCTTCTACGCGCCGCAGGGGGGGCGCATCACGCTGGACGGCCACGACCTGCAGTCGCTGACGCTCGAGAGCCTGCGCGCGAACATCGCGCTGGTGTCGCAGGACGTGGTGCTCTTCAACGACACCATCTTCGCCAACATCGCCTACGGGCGCCTGGGCGGCGCG
>DASUFW010000091.1:0-4330 GCA_036274335.1 Burkholderiales bacterium
AAGTACGGCTCGCAGCACACCGACGCCATCGTCACGCGCGACGAGGCGCGCGCGCAGCGCTTCCTGCGCGAGGTCGATTCCAGCTCCGTGCTGGTCAACGCCTCCACGCGCTTCGCCGACGGCTTCGAGTTCGGCCTGGGCGCGGAGATCGGCATTTCCACCGACCGGCTGCACGCGCGCGGTCCCGTCGGGCTCGAGGGCCTCACCACGCAGAAGTTCGTGGTGCTCGGCCACGGGGAAATCCGCACCTGAGCACGGCCGCGGCCGCGGCGCGCCCGCGCCGCATCCTGCCCGCGATCGTCGCCTCGCAGTTCGCGGGCGCCTCGGTATGGTTCGCCGGCAATGCCGTGCTCGCCGACCTGCAGCGCCGCTGGGGCCTGCCGCCCGAGGCGCTCGGCTACACCACCTCGGCGGTGCAGCTGGGCTTCATCGCCGGCACGCTCGCCTTCGCGTTCTTCGCGGTCGCCGACCGCTTCTCGCCGCGGCTCGTCTTCCTGCTGTGCGCGCTCGCCGCGGCCGCGGCCAACGCCTCCATCCTCGCCGCGGACGGCAGCCTCGCGGCGCTGCTCGTGCTGCGCTTCGCCACCGGGTTCTTCCTCGCGGGCATCTATCCGGTCGGCATGAAGATCGCCTCGGGCTGGTTCCAGCGCGACCTGGGCAACGCGCTGGGGTTCCTCGTGGGCGCGCTGGTGGCGGGCACGGCCTTCCCGCACCTGCTGCGCGGCCTCGGCCAGGCGCTGCCGTGGCAGTCGGTGATCGTGGGCTCCTCCGCCGTGGCGGCGCTCGGCGGGCTGCTGATGGCCGCGCTGGTGCCCGACGGCCCGCACCTCGCGCGCGGCGCGAAGTTCGACCCGCGCGCGCTCGCCGCGGTGTTCCGCGTGCCCGCGTTCCGCGCCTCGGCCTTCGGCTATTTCGGCCACATGTGGGAGCTCTATGCGTTCTGGGCGTTCGTGCCCTGGATCCTCGCCGCGCGCGGGGTGCCCGCGGCCTCGCTGTGGAGCTTCGCGGTGATCGGCGTGGGGGCGCTCGGCTGCGTCGGCGGGGGCCTCGTGTCGCTGCGGCGCGGCAGCGCGCCGGTCGCGTGCGCGCAGCTCTCCGCCTCGGGCCTGTGCTGCCTCGCCTCGCCGCTCCTGTACTTCGCGCCCGTGCCGGCCTTCCTCGCGTTTTTGCTATTCTGGGGCGTGGTGGTGGTCGGCGACTCGCCCCAGTTCTCGGCCCTCAACGCGCACAGCGCACCGCGCGAGCGCGTGGGCTCCGCGCTCACCATCGCCAACTGCATCGGCTTCGGGATCACGATCTTCAGCATCGAGGCGTTGAACGCCGCCTCGCGCGTGCTCGCGCCGCAGTGGCTGTTCCTCCTGCTCGCGCCCGGACCGGCGCTCGGCCTGCTCGCCCTGCGCCCGCTCCTGCGGCGCACCGCTTGATGGCGACCGGCCTCCTCGGCGGCACCTTCGACCCGGTCCACAATGCGCACCTCGCCATGGCGAGGACGGCGCTCGGTGCGCTCGCGCTCGAGCGGGTGCTGTTCCTGCCCACCGGCGCGCCCCGCTACCGCACCCCCGCGACGGCTGCCGGGGAGCACCGCGTGGCGATGCTGCGGCTCGCCCTCGGCGCAGAGCCGCGCTTCGCCGTCGACGAGCGCGAGCTCGCGCCGGGCCACTCGGGCTACACGATCGACACGCTCGCCGGGTTCGCGGCGCGCCCGGTGCTGCTGCTCGGGGCCGACCAGTACGAGAAGTTCGAGACCTGGCACCGCTGGCGGGAGATCCTCGAGCGCGCCGACCTGGCGGTGTTCGCGCGGCCGGGCCACGCGCCGCGCGACGGGCGCGCCCGGCAGGTCGCGTTCGCGCCCATGGACATCTCGGCGAGCGACATCCGCGCGCGCTGCGCGCGCGGCGCCGACATCGCCCCGCTCGTGCCCGCAGCGGTCGCCGCTTACATCGCGCGGCACCACCTGTATGGACATCCGTAAGAAGCAGCGCGCGGTGCTCGAGGCCCTGGAGGACGTGAAGGGGCACGACATCCTCGTGTTCAACGTCGCGAGCCTCTCGCCCTTCTTCGAGCGCGTGGTGATCGCGAGCGGCGACTCGAGCCGCCAGGTGAAGGCGCTCGCCGACAGCGTGCAGGAGAAGCTGCGGGCGCTCGGCGAGCGCATCTATGGCGTGGAAGGCCAGTCGAGCGGCGAGTGGGTGCTGGTGGACCTCGGCGACATCGTCGTGCACGTGATGCACCCGGCGGTGCGCAGCTACTACAACCTCGAGGAAATCTGGGGCGGGCGCCCGGTGCGCCTGAAGCGCAGTGGCAAGGCTGCTCCTCGTCGCGCACGGCGCTAGGCTGCGCGGCTGGGCGGCCGAGGCGCGCGACGCGTACCTCGCGCGCATGCCGCGCGGCTACGCGGTGCAGCTCGCCCCGCGCGTGCCCCGCGGCGCCCGCGTGGTGGCGCTCGACGAGCGCGGCCGCGACCTGAGCAGCGAGCAGTTCGCCGCGCAGCTCGCGCGCTGGGCCGGCGAGCAGGCGGCGACGGCGTTCGTGGTGGGCGGGCCCGACGGGCTGGACGCCGAGACAAGGCGGGACGCGGACTTCCTGCTGCGCCTTTCCGCGCTCACCCTGCCGCACGCCCTCGCGCAGGTGCTGCTCGCGGAGCAGCTGTACCGGGCCGCGACCCGGCTGACCGGGCACCCCTACCACCGGGAATAGCCCCCGGGCGGGCTTTGTTACACTCGACCGGGCGGAATTGCCATGGCCAAACTGCTCGACCGCAGCATCTATCTCGCCTCGCGCAGCCCGCGACGCCGGGAGCTGCTCGGCCACATCGGGGTCAAGTTCCACCTGCTGCTGTTCCGCAACCGCCCCGGCGCCGCACCCGACGTCGATGAGAACCCCCAGCCCGGCGAGGACCCGCGCGACTACGTGATGCGCCTCGCGCGCGCCAAGGCCGCGGTCGGCTGGCAGCGCATGCTGGAGAGGAACCTGCCGCCGGCCCCGGTGCTCGCCGCCGACACGACGGTCGCGCTGGACGGGCAGATCTACGGCAAGCCCGTCGACCGCGCCGACGCCGCGCGCATGCTGGCCGCGCTCTCGGGCCGGCGCCACGAGGTGCTCACCGCCGTGGCGCTGCAGTTCGACGAGGAGGTCGAGACCGCGCTGTCGGCGTCCGAAGTCCAGTTCCGCGAGCTCACGCCCGAAGAAATCCAGGACTACGTCGCCACCGGCGAGCCCGACGACAAGGCGGGCGCCTACGCCATCCAGGGCCGGGCCGCGCTGTTCGTCGCCGAGATCCGGGGCAGCCAGTCCGGGATCGTCGGCCTGCCCCTGTACGAAACCGCGCAGCTTCTGCAGAAGATGGGGGGGCGGCGTGAGCGAAGAAGTCCTCGTTAACATCACGCCGCAGGAGACGCGGGTCGCCGTGCTGCATTCGGGCGCGGTGCAGGAGCTGATCATCGAGCGCGCCGCGAGCCGCGGCCTGGTCGGCAACCTCTACGTCGGGCGCGTCGCGCGCGTGCTGCCGGGCATGCAATCGGCGTTCATCGACATCGGCCTGGAGCGCGCCGCGTTCCTGCACGTCGCCGACCTGCGCGCCGAGCGCCGCCCGAACGGCGAGCCCGCGCTGCCCATCGAGAAGCAGCTGGCGCGCGGCCAGCCGCTGCTGGTGCAGGTGGTGAAGGACCCCATCGGCTCGAAGGGCGCGCGCCTCACCACGCAGATCTCGATCGCCGGGCGGCTGCTCGTGCACCTGCCGCACGACCCGCACATCGGCATCTCGCAGCGGATCGAGGACGAAGGCGGACGCGCGGCGCTGCGCGAGCAGGTGCGCGCGCTCGTGCCGGCCGAGGAGAAGGGCGGCTTCATCATCCGCACGCTCGCCGAAGGCGCCAGCGACGCGGAGCTCGCCGCCGACATCGCGTTCCTGCGCCACCTGTGGGCCGACATCCGCGAGCACTCGCTCGGCGCAGAGCCGCCGCGCCTCGTGCACCAGGACCTCTCGCTCGCCCAGCGCGTGCTGCGCGACATGGTGACCGAGGACACGGCGCGCGTGGTGGTGGACTCGCGCGAGAACTACCAGAAGCTCGCGGCCTTCGCCGAGACCTACACGCCCCAGCTGCGCGCGCGCCTCGAGCACTACACCGGCGAGCGGCCGCTGTTCGACCTCTACAACGTGGAGCCCGAGATCGAGAAGGCGCTCGCGCGCCGCGTCGACCTCAAGTCGGGCGGGACGCTGGTCATCGACCAGACCGAGGCGATGACCACCATCGACGTGAACACCGGCGGCTACGTCGGCACGCGCAACTTCGACGACACCGTGTTCAAGACCAACCTCGAGGCGGCGCAG
>DASUFW010000092.1:0-10526 GCA_036274335.1 Burkholderiales bacterium
CGGGGGCTTGGGCGCGGGGCCTTCCAGGCGCCGAAGCTCGAAGCTTGCCCCGCCGTATCCCCGGGACTGCGCTTCGCGGTAGCTCGCCTTGGCGTCGTCGAGGCGGCCCTCGCATTCCTGCGCAAGCCCCAGCCGGTGGTAGATGATGCCGGCGCCCGGTTCGAGTGCGATCGCCCGGCGCAGGTCGCCGGCGGCGAGCCCGAACTCGTGCCGCTGCAAGCGGACAGCGCCGCGCGCGTAGATGCATTGCGCGGTTTTCGGATAGAGGCGCACGCAGCGCTCGGCCGTGGCCAGCGCATCGTCGGGCCGATGCGCGTACAGGTACTCCCGGCCCAGCCCGTACAGCGTGCGGGAGCCCCAGGGGATGGGTTGATCCGGCAGCTTGGCCGCCGCATCCTCCCAGAGGCGCAGGGGGTCGGAAAAGGTGGTCAGGCGCCCATGCGCGCCCAGCGCGAGCCCTGCGAGCGCGGCGAGTCCGACGACGACAGCCGCGCGCATCGGCAAACGCGAGAGGCCGGCGACGGCGACGCTCGCCACGCCCGGCCCGAACAGGTAGGCCCGGTAGAGCACGAACGGCTCCTGCAGCAGTACCGCCGAGAAGTACACGAGGAACAGGATCCACGCGTACAGGAGCCCGAATCCGGCCATGCCGGGCGATCCGCGGCGTGTCACGAGCACGGCGGCCGCGGCGGCGCATGCCACGAACGATGCCAGCTTGACCGCGATCCATATCGGCGTCCAGCCGGCCGCAAAATCGATCCGCACGTCGATCGACATTGCGCCGGGATCGGGCCAGAACCAGAGCGCGAGGTACCTGAAGAACAGCCCCGCCTGCGTGACCGCGCTCAGGGCCAGCGACGGCTCGAGCGCGTCGGACGGCGCGTGCGACTCGATCTGCGCGGCGATCGCCGGCGCGCCCGCTTCGTAGGCGCCGCCGATCAGGTGCAGCGAATGCAGTACGGCGAACAGGCCCGCGGGTGCGCATGCGGCGAGGAAGAGCGCCGCGTAGCGCAGGGCGAAGCGGCGCTCGGTTCCCGCCACCACGAGCAGCGGCAGCAGCGCGGCGGGCAGCAGCACCGCATGCTCCTTGGAGAGCACGGCAAGCCAATAGCAGCCCGCCGCCGACAGCGCATCCCCGTAGCCGCGCCGCCGCAGCCCGCGCAGGAACAGGAGGGCGGCGGCGAGCGAGAACAGCGTGGCGAGCACGATGGTCCGTTGCACCAGGTACCCGGCCCCGTACACCGCGACCGGATGCAGGACGAAGGCGGCCGCGCCGATCGCGGCATAAAGGGTCTGCTCGCGCTCGCGGGCGCCCGCCGGCGCGGCGGCCCGCTGCAGGTCGAACAGGAAACGGAAGAGCAGCAGGCCGACCGCGGCGTGCAGCGCCAGGCTGACCAGCCGGTGCGCAAGCAGGCTGCCCCAGATCGCCTGGGTGGCGGACAGCGAGAAGTAGGCGGGCAGCCGGAGGTCGAAGCCGAGCGGATGCGCCGCGTAGTACGCGAAGCGCCGGCCGGAGAAGAAGATGCGGTCGTCGAAGACCAGGGGATTGCCGGCGAACGGCAGGTACAGCGCCGCGGCGGCGGCGACCAGGGCGACCGACAGGGCGAGGCGCAGGCGCGCTTCGCGCGTCACTCGAAGCGCAGCGCCTCGACGGGATTGAGCCGCGCCGCCCGCCTCGCCGGGTAGAAGCCGAAGAACACGCCGATCACGAACGCGAATGCTACCGCGAGCACGATCGCCTCGCCCGAGAGCAGCACCTGCCAGCCCGCGAGCCGCGCCACCGCCAGCGCGCCGCCGATGCCCAGCACCACGCCGGCCAGCCCGCCGATCAGGGACAGCGTCACCGCCTCGACCAGAAACTGCCCGAGGATGTCGCGGGTGCGCGCCCCGACCGCCATGCGCAGCCCGATCTCGCGCGTGCGCTCGGTGACCGAGACCAGCATGATGTTCATGATGCCGATGCCGCCGACCACCAGCGACACCGAGGCGACCGCGGCGAGCAGCAGCGCGAGCACGCGGCTCGAGGCCTCCTGCGCGGCCATGAACTCGGCCAGGTTGCGGAGCGAGAAATCGTCCTCCGCGCCGGCCGCGACGCGGTGGCGCTGGCGCAGCAGGGCGCGCACGCGCGCCTCGGCCTCGCGCGTCTCGTAGCCGTCCGCCACCTTCACCCAGATGGTGCTGACGGCGCGCTGCTTGGCCAGGTTGGCCGCGCCGAGCACGCGGCTGCGTGCGGTCGCGATCGGCACGAGGATGATGTCGTCCTGGTCCGTGCCCATCATGCTCTGTCCCTTGGTGGCCAGCACGCCGATCACGGTGAACGGCACGCGCTTGATGCGGATGATCTGCCCCATGGGATCGGCGCCGCCGAACAGCTCGCGCACCACGGTCTGGCCGACGATGCACACCTTGCCGGCGCCCGACATCTCTCCGGGCTCGAAGACGCGCCCTTCGGCGAGCGTCCACTGGCGCACGTCGAGGTACTCCGGCGTGGTGCCGTAGATCTGCGTCGACCAGTTGGCGTTTCCCCAGATGACCTGGGCGCCCCCGCGCAGGGCGGGCGCGGCGAGCGTGCCGTCGAGCTCGCGGTTGATGGCCAGCGCGTCGTCCTCGGACAGCGTGTAGTTGGAGCCGACGCCCAGGCGCACGCCGCCTTGCGTGCGCGCGCCCGACAAGATGAGCAGCAGGTTGGAGCCGAGCGCCTGGATCTGCGCCTCGACGCGCGCGCGCGCGCCGGCCCCGACCGCGATCATCACGATCACCGCGGCGACGCCGATGATGATGCCGAGCATGGTGAGCGCGCTGCGCAGCTTGTTCACCGCGACGGCGCGCAGCGCCACGCGCAGGAGCGCGGCGAGGCTCACGCGGCGGCTCCCGCGGGCTCGAGCAGGCGCCGCGCGTCGTCCGGCGCGTCGTTCGCCTCGTCCGCGACCACACGGCCATCGCGGAAGCGCAGCACGCGCCGCGCGAAGCGCGCCACGTCCGGCTCGTGCGTCACCAGGACCACGGTCATGCCCTGGCGGTTGAGCGACTGGAACAGCGCCATGATCTCCAGGCTGGTGCGCGAGTCGAGCGCTCCGGTGGGCTCGTCGGCGAGGATCAGCGCCGGCTGCGTCACCAGCGCGCGGGCGATCGCCACGCGCTGCTGCTGCCCGCCCGAGAGCTGCTGCGGGAGGTGCCCGGCGCGCTCGGCGAGGCCGACGCCCTCGAGCATCTGCCGCGCGCGCGCGTGGCGCTCCTTCGCTTTCACGCCCGCGTACACCAGCGGCAGCTCGACGTTTTCGAGGGCGCTGGTGCGCGCCAGCAGGTTGAAGCTCTGGAACACGAAGCCGATGTGGCGGTTGCGCACCGCCGCGAGCGCGTCCGTGTCCAGGCCCGCCACCGGCTGCCCGTCCAGCAGGTATTCGCCCGCGGTGGCGCGATCGAGACAGCCGATCACGTTCATGAAGGTGGACTTGCCCGAGCCCGAGGGGCCCATGACCGCGACGAACTCGCCCCGTGCGATGTCCACGCTGACGCCGTCCAGCGCGGGGATGCGGTTGTCGCCGACCTCGTAGACCTTGGCCAGGTCCCGCGTGCGCAGGAGCGGCGCGTCCATCAGAACAGGCGCAGGCGGGGGAGCCCGGAGTCCCGCTTGTCGCCGGCCGCCAGGCCCACGACCACTTCGCTGCTTTCCGACAGGCTGTCGCCGACCAGCTCGGTGCTGGTGCCGTCGGTCAGGCCGAGGCGCACCTCGACAGGCTTGAGCGCGCTGCCGTCGCGGACCCACACGCGCCCGGCTGCCGGCGCGGTGCGCGTGCCCAGGGACCGCAGCAGCTTCTCGTAGGCTTCCTTCTGCTCGGGGCGCAGCAGCTCGGCGATCTGCGAGCGGACCTCGCCGCGGATGCGCTCGCCCTGGCGGCGCCGCTCGGCTTCGTCCGGGATCTCCCGAAGGGGGGCGAGCTTCTGGCGCAGCGCGGCGAGGACCTGGTCGATGCGCTCGAGCTGCGCGGCGTCGGGCTTCAGCTCCTCGACCAGGCGCTGCCGGTACTGCTGCAGCGCCTGGGCGCCGCGCGGCGCGGCGGGCGCCGGCGCTTCGGCGGACGCGGGCGCCTCCGGCGTGTCGCCCGCGCCGGCGGGCCGGAAGCGCAGCGCCGCGTTGGGGATCTTGAGGACGTGATCGCGCTGGTCGTAGACGATGCGCACGTTCGCCGTCATGCCCGGCAGCAGCGCGAGGTCCGGGTTGCGGGCCGAGATCACGACCGTATAGCTCACCACGTTCTGCACGGTGACCGGCGATTTCCGGATCTGCACGATCTCGCCGGAGAAGTTGCGGCGCGGAAAGGCGTCGACCGTGAAGGTCGCCGGCTGCCCGGGGCGCAGGCGGCCGACGTCGGCCTCGTCGATGGCCGCCTCGACCTGCATGTCGCGCAGGTCGCGCGCGATCGTGAACAGGACGGGCGCCTGCAGGCTCGCGGCCACGGTCTGGCCCGCATCCACGTTGCGCAGGATCACCGTGCCGTCGACGGGCGCCCGGATGATGGTGCGCTCCAGGTCGACCTGCGCCTGGCGCAGCAGCGACTCGCGCTGCTTGACCGCCGCGAGCGCGCTGCGCACCTGGGCCTCGCTGACGTTGATCTGCGCTTCCACGGCCTTCTGCTGCTCGCGCGTCGCCGCCACCAGGGTCTCCGCCTTGTCGAGCTCGGCGCCCGAAATGAAGTTCTTCTCGACGAGGCTCTTCTTGCGCTCGTAGTCGCGCCGCGCGTCGGCCAGGGTCACCTTGATGCGCCCGAGCTCCGCCTGCTGCGCGACCAGCCCGGAGCGCGCCACGGCGACCGCGCTCTGCGCGGCGTCCACGTCCGCGCGCGCCTGGTTGACGCGCAGCTCGTAGGTGGCGGGGTCGATGCGCGCGATGATCTGGTTCTGCTTCACCGGCGAGTTGAAGTCGGCGAAGATCTCCTTCACCTGCCCGGAGATCTGCGAGCCCACCTGCACGGTGGTGACGGCATTCAGCGTGCCGCTCGCCACCACCACGGCGGTGATGGGGCCGCGCTCGAGCTTCGCCGTGCGGTATTGCGGTGCGGGCCCGGAGGACTCCGCGGTCAGCCAGACATAGCCGCCGACGGCGGCCACCAGCGCGGCGCCGGCCAGGGTGCTTTTCAGGGGGCTCAACGCTTGCGCCGCCAGTGGCCCGACCGGCCGCCGCGCTTTTCCTCCAGGCGCAGGTCGGTCATCACCATGCCGCGGTCGACGGCCTTCAGCATGTCGTACACGGTCAGCAGGCCGACCGTGGCCGCGGTCAGGGCTTCCATCTCCACGCCGGTGGGTCCCCGGCACTCCACCGTGGCGGTCACCGCCACGCTGCCGCGCTCGGGCTGGACGCTGAAATCCACCGCAGCGCGCGTGATCGCGATCGGGTGGGCGAGCGGGATGAGCTCCGGCGTGCGCTTGGCGGCCTGCAGGGCGGCGACGCGCGCCACGCCCAGCACGTCCCCCTTGGCGGCGCGGCCCTCGGCGAGGCGGCGCAGCGTGGCCTTGGCCATCTCGATGCGGCCCGAGGCGACGGCGACGCGCCGCGTGGCCGGCTTGGCGCCGACGTCCACCATGTGCGCACGCCCGCCGCGGTCGAAATGCGTGAGCTTGCGCCTGGATGCTGCCCTGCGTGCCATGGCCATGCCGGAACTCGGAGGACGCGACGGTATCATATCTGCATGCGCCTTACGCTTGCGTGGATCGCCGCGCTCCTGTGCTGCGCGCCGCCGGCGGCGGCACAGCAGCTGCCCGAGCTCGGCGACGCCTCCGCCGCCACCCTTTCGCCTCAGATGGAGCGGCGCATCGGCGAGAACGTCATGCGCGAGATCCGCTACCAGGATCCGGCGTACGTCGACGACCCGGAAGTCAGCGATTACCTCCAGCGTCTGGGACAGCGGCTGCTCGCCCGGGTTCCGGGCGCGCCCCAGGGGTTCGAGTTCTTCGCCATGCGCGACCCGACGGTCAACGCCTTTGCGCTGCCGGGCGGCTTCATCGGGGTCAATACCGGCCTGCTGACCCTGACCGACAGCGAGTCGGAGCTGGCCTCGGTGCTGGGCCACGAAATCGGCCACGTGACGCAGCACCATATCGCGCGGCTCATCGCCGCCCAGCAGCAGATGCAGCTTCCGGCGATGGCGGCGCTCGCCGCGGCCATCCTGCTCGGCGCCTCGCGGCCGGATCTCGCGGCGGGCGCGGCGGCGGCGGCGCAGGGCGGCATGGTGCAGCAGCAGCTCAGCTATACGCGAGGCTTCGAGCGCGAGGCCGACCGCGTCGGCTTCCAGACGCTCGAGGCCGCCGGATTCGACGTGCGCGCGATGCCCGCTTTCTTCGAGAAGCTGCAGCG
This sequence comes from Burkholderiales bacterium, assembly GCA_036274335.1. GTDB lineage: Bacteria > Pseudomonadota > Gammaproteobacteria > Burkholderiales > SG8-39 > JAABQT01. The sequence goes on from DASUFW010000092.1 coordinate 6,353, forward strand.
GAACAGCCTCCTGGCCGACGACGGGTCCGTGCCGGGCTACCTGCGCACCCACCCGCTGACCTCCGAGCGGATCGCCGACATCGACAATCGCGCCGCGAGCGCCCCCTACCACCAGCACCTCGATACGCTGGACTACCACCTGGTGCGCGCCAAGCTGCGCGCGCAGCGGGGAGAGCCGTCCGAAGCGGTGACCAGCTTCGCCGCCGCCGTCCAGGACAAACGCTACGCCAACGAGGCCGCGGCCCGCTACGGCCTGGTGAGCGCCCGGCTGCGGGCGGGGCAGGTCAGGGAAGCACGCGCCGACCTCGCCGCGCTGCGCGCGCTCGGCGCGGAAAGCCTCATGATCGAGACGCTCGCCGCCCGCGTGCAGCAGGCCGCGGGCGACACGCGCGGGGCGTTCGCCACCCTCTCGGCGGCGCTGAAGCGCTATCCGGACCGCCTGCCTGCGATCTATGCCTACGCTCAGGCCCTGCACGACGCGGGGCGCTATGCCGACGCCCTGGCGGCCGTCGAGGAGCCGATCCGCGACCACCCGGACGACGCCCGGCTGCGCGCGCTCCAGGCCGCCAGCTATGCCGGACTCGGCAAGCGCCTGCTGCAGCACCAGGCGCAGGCCGAGCTGTATGTGCTGCGCGGCGCGGTGCCCGCCGCGATCGAGCAGCTGCAGCTCGCCCGCGCGGCGGGCGACGGCAATTTCTACGAGCTGTCGGCGGTGGAGGCCCGGCTCAAGGAGCTGCGCGCCCGCCACGCGCAGGACCTGCGCGACGCGAAGCGCTGATCAGCCGCGCGTGGCCTCGCGCGTGTCCGAGTACGCTTCGTAGAGCAGGTCGAAGGTCTTCTCGGCCTCGCGCAGCAGCTCGTCGTCGCTGGTGGCGCGCCGCACGGCGCCCTGCAGGAGCGTCTGCACGCCGGCGGCCTCGGGCACGGGCGTGCCGCGCACTTCCAGGAAATGCACGATGCTGCCGATGCGGCCCAGCGCCGCATGCGAGGCCATGCCGAACTGCGAGAGCATGTTCTCGAACGTCACGCGCGATTCGCTGTTGGTGAAGCGCGCGCCTTCGTAGCCGAAGCCGATCGCGCTCTCCGGGCAGCCGGCGCCCTTGTCGAGCCACAGCAGCTTCGCTTCCGAGTCGATGAAGCGCCGGATCAGCCAGGCGCAGGCGAGGCGGTCGGCCCACAGCGGCCGCCGGGTGGCCCAGGTGCGCCGCTGCATCGGCTCGGCGGCCTGCTCGGCGGCCACGCCCTGCGCCGGGAACAGCAGCTCGCGGACCGCGCTCTCGGCCTCGACGAGCGTGCGCTCGGCGCGGTCGCGCGCCGCGGTCGGGAAGAAGTCGAGCGCGGCGATCGCCTCGAGGTCGCGGCGCTGCTTGTGCAGCACGCGCGAGATCGCGGAGGCGTCCACCACGCCGAACCCGCCGCGCACGCTGAGTACGTTCTTGGTGAGCTCCTCGTAGCGCGCGCTGCGGTCGAACAGCTGCCGCAATTGCGCGTGCTGCGCTTCGGAGGACGACTCGACGCGCAGCACGCTCGCATTGCCCGAGTTCTGCGCGACGTACTGGGCGAGGCGCTCGAGCGCGCGGCGGTTGTCGGGGCTGTCGGGCAGGACGTAGACGCCCTCGCGCATCACCGCCGCCCCGAGGGACTCGAGGGTGCGCAGCATGCGCATGCGGCTCGCGGGGTCGCTGGTCGGCAGCTGCGTGACGGTGACCAGCCAGCGGCTGGGTGCGACCGGCGCTTCCCCCGCCGTCGCTGCAGGTTCCGTATCCATGTGGCGCGCCGATTATTGCACAGCGCAGCGCGCGTGTTATATAGGCGAGGCATGGCTCAGGCGGCGCGCTGGATGCGGATGCGGATCGCGCGGGAGGAGGCGTCCTCCGCGGCGTGTGCGCGCCTCGCCGCGGCGCAGGAAGCCTCGGCGGATCCGATCCTGCTGTGGTTGCGGGAGACGGGCCAGTGCGCGTTCGCGCTGATCGCCCCGCGGCGCCTCGCGCCGGGCCGCGCCTGGCGCTGGCCGGCGTGGGGTGCGATGCCCGCGATCGCCGCCTGCCGGCACTTCGGCGTGCCCGCGTACCTCGAAGGCGAGGCGATCTGGGTGCACGGCCGTCGCGTGGCCGACCTGAGCGCGACCCGCATCGGCGAATGCGCAGTCGTCGAGGGCGGGTTTCCGGAGCGGCTCGCCGATCAACCCGCGCTCGAGGAGGTGTTCCGCGCGCGCCTCGAGGCGCAGCACGGCTGGCGCTTCGACACCGCGTGGCCTTCCGGGAGCGAAGCGCGCCGATGAAGGGCCGGCGCAGGTTTCTCGGCGCCGCCGGCGCGCTGCTCCTCGTGCGCGACGTGCTCGCGGCGGGCAAGCTGGAGAAAGGCGTGTACCGCGTTGCGGGCGATGCGCGCATCAACGGCGCGCCGGCCCGGCCGGGCAGGGAGGTGAAGACCGGCGACGTGGTGACCACCGGCGCGTCGAGCCAGATCATCTTCGTGGTGAACCGCGACGCCTTCCTGGTGCGCAGCCACGCGCGCCTCGAGGTCGGGGGCGCGGCGGCAGACGTGTTCCGTGTCGTGACCGGCGCGCTGCTCTCGGTGTTCCAGCCGGGCCAGCGCAAGACGCTGCGGACCGCGAACGCCACCATCGGCATCCGCGGCACCGGCATCTACGTCGAGAGCGCACCCGAGCGCACCTACGTCTGCACCTGCTACGGCGTCGCCGAGATCGTGCCGGACGCGGATCCCTCGCATGCGGAAACGGTGCGCACGCGCCACCACGAGCAGCCGCGCTACGTGATGGCCCGGGGCGCGCCGCAGATGATGATGAAGGCGCCGGTGGTCAACCACACCGACAAGGAGCTCGAGCTGCTCGAGTCGCTGGTCGGCCGCACGCCGCCCTTCGACCCGTTCGAGCGCGCCTACTGACCTACGGGCGCGCCCGCGGGGCGATGCCGAGCGCCTGATAGAGCGGCCGGATGTCCCGGCGGATCGCGGGCAGCGCCAGGGCGTAGAGTCCCGCCGCGGACAGGGCGATCGCGCCGCCGACCGCGAGCGCGACGGGCGGCGAGGCGCGCTGGCCCAGCCAGCCCCCGAACAGCGCGCCGAGCGGCGCGAAGCCGAGGAAGGACAGCACGTAGAGCGAGGCGACCCGCCCGCGCAGCTCGTCGGGCACGATGCTCTGCAGGATGGTGTTGGTGCAGCCGGCGGTCATCATGACGCCCATGCCGACGAAGAAGACCAGCACGATCCCCGGCCACAGCCAGCGACAGAAGGCGAATCCGAGCAGCGACGCGCCGGCCAGGGTGGCGCAGACCAGGATCAGCCGGAACAGGCCGCGGATCGAGGGCCGCGTGGCCAGGTACAGCATGCCCATGACTGCGCCCAGGCCCCCCGAGCCGATCAGCAGGCCCAGCGTGCCCGAGCCCCCGGCATACACCTTCTCGGCGAACCAGGGCATCAGGGACTGGTAGGGGCTGATGCCGAAGCTGACCGCCGCCAGCAGGAGCAGCGCCGCGCGCGTCGGCACGAACCCGTACGCGTAGCGCATGCCGGCGGCCAGCCGCCGCCACCAGGGCTCGTGGTGCGCCGCTGGCGTCCGCGCGGCGAGGCGCATCAGCCGCATCGCCACCAGCAGCGACAGCGACAGCACGCAGTTGAGCGCGAATCCCCACACCACGCCGAAGGCCGCGATCACCGCGCCGCCGATCATCGGGCCGACGAAGCGCGCGCCGTTCATCATGCTGGAGTTGAGCGCGATGCCGCTCGGCAGGTCTTCGCGCCCGCCGACCAGCTCGACCAGCAGGGTCTGCCGCGCCGGCGCGTCGAAAGCGTTGGCGAGCCCGAACACCAGGTTGCCGCCGATCAGATGCCAGGCCTGCACCTGGTGCGTCGCTACCAGCGCGACCAGCACCACCGCCTGCGCCGCCGAGACGAGGTTGGTGACCGCGAGCACCCGGCGCCGGTCGAAGCGGTCCACGACGACGCCGGCGAACGGCGTCAGCAGCAGGAACGGGATCTGCAGTGCGAAGCCCGACAGCCCGAGCATGAAGGCAGAGTCGGTCAGCTCGTGCACCAGCCAGCTGGTGGCGATGAGCTGCAGCCACAGGCCGACCTGCTTGGAGCCCTGCGCGTAGAAGAAGAGCCGGAAGTTGCGGTGCCGGAAGGCACGCAGGCCGTGCGGAAGTTTCACGTC
>DASUFW010000093.1:0-2666 GCA_036274335.1 Burkholderiales bacterium
CCTTCGGCGCCGAGCAGTTGCAGCTGCCGCTCGCGCGCCGGGCCTTCGCGCTCGAGCAGCAGCGCGTACATGACCTGCGCGGCGCCCTCGGGGGTCGCCAGGCGCCGGCGCAGCGCGGGCGGCAGGCGCTCGAGCAGGCGCCGCGCGTGGTCCACGTGCTCGGGCCGCGGCGGCTCGACCAGCGCCGCCGCCGCGCCGATGCCGCCGAGCACCTTGACGACGTTGCCCGCGCCGTCGAGCACGGCCACCCGGCCGTCGCGGTACGTGCTCGCGTGCCGCGTGCGCCGGTAGTCCTCGCGCCGGAAAATCGGGTTGGCGCGCCGGATGCGCTCCTCGAGGGGCGGATGCGTGGGGAAGCCCCACCAGTGCACGACCGCCGGCGCGAAGAACATGTGCGAGAGGGACGCGGCGTAGGCCGAGCGCAGCGTGGTGCCCGCGCCGAGGTAGCGGATCGAGTCGAGCGCGCCGGCGACGCCGTCCGGATTTCGCGTGAACTGCACGCTCGCCGCGTCGGCCAGCAGCTCCCGCTGCCGCGAGATCGCCGCCTTGATCGCCTCGGCGGCGAACGAGCCGGGAAAGCCGATGAAGGCGATCAGCGCGCCGAACAGGGCCGAGACCGCCTCGCCGCCGCGGTCCTCGCGCGTGCGGCGGCGCGACTCCGCCGCGGCGGTGAACACCAGGGCCTCGCCCGCTTCGCCGAAGCAGGCAATGCCCGCGAGCAGCGCGACCAGCCGGATGTTGAGCGCCATGTCGCCGTTCAGGATGTGGCTGAACTCGTGCCCCATGACCGCCTGCAGCTCGTCGCGCGAGAGCTTCACCATCGCGCCGCGCGTGACGACGATCACCGCCTGGTTGGGCGAGTGGCCCGCCACCAGCGCGTTGATCACGTGCTCCTCGTCCAGCAGGTAGACCGGCGGCACGGCGATGCCGGAGGCGATCGCCATCTCGTCCACGACGTTGAGCAGCCGCGCCTCGGGCGGCGTCGCCCGGCTGCGCTCCAGGTAGTGCGCGCCGAGCATCTCGGCGACGGCCGTGCCGCCCTCGCGCAGCTGCCACAGGCGCCGTGCCGTCACGGCCAGGATGATGGCGGCCACGATGCCCGATACCCAGAGATGCACGACCGCCGGGACGTGCAGCAGCGCGTGGAAGTAGGTGCGCACCAGCCCGTGCCAGACGAGCGGCTCGCCGCCCGCCAGCGGCACGGCGCCGTACAGCGCGAGCAGCGCGTAGACCAGCGCGGCGGCGAAATTGAAGCACGCCACCACGAAGGCGACCGCCAGCAGGTACCAGAAGATCAGCCAGCGAGACGCGCGGCGCGCCGCGTCCTGCTGGGCGAAGAAATCCATCAGTCCGCGGATTCGGCGAAGAACGGCGGCAGCGGGCACTCGAGCACCGCGCCCACCAGGCGCAGCAGCTCCGCCTCGCCGAGCCGGATGCGGCCGTCGGCGGTCGCCGCGGCGAACAGGCCCGCCACCAGGCGCTGTTTCGCGTCCGGCGCGAGGTCGCGCAGCGCATCGAGCGCGGCCTGCACCGCCTCGGGCGTCAGCTGGTCGCGCGCCAGCAGCGCGGCGCCCTCGAGCCGCAGCTCGGCGGCGCCGGCGTCGAAGGCCCCGCGCGGCTCGCTGCCGCTCGCGAGAGCGATCAGCGTGAGCACCGTGGTCGCGGCCGGTCGCCGGTCGGCGAGCGCCGCGCGCCCGCCGGCGGGCCGCACCGGCGGCGCGAGCTGCGCCCGCAGCATGGCGAGCAGCACGAACTCGTGGAGCGTCAGGCGCCGGTCCGCGCGCACCACGCCTTCCACACTGGCGAGGAACGCGACACGCTCGCCCTCTTCCATTCGCTTGAGCGCCGGCAGCGCCACGTCGAGGAGCGGCAGGCGCAGGGCCGGCGGCAGCCGTCCGGCCCCGGGCCGGCGGCTGACCATTTCGAGCACCACGCGCCGCGCGCCTTCGGGCTCGCGCAGCGCCTCGCGCATCTCCGCCGGCAGCGCGTCGAGGAGCCGCTGGGCCACCTGTACCTTGCCCGCATCCACCTGGCCGACCAGCGCAGCGCCCTCCTGCGGCGAGCGGCCCCACGCCTGCGAGGCATCGTCGGCGCGCTGGCCCCGGCTCGCAGCAGCCGCGGCGACGAGTAAGGCCTCTGCCGCCTTGCGGCGGCGCTCGCCGTCGTCGTCCGGCGCACTCGGCAGCACCCGCCGCGCTCGATAGGCCGGCGCCTCGAAGCCGGGGAGCACCCGGCGGATGCGCTCCTCGAGCGGCGGGTGGGTGGCGAAGAGCGACGCCAGGCCGAGCCGCACGCTGTCGCCGAAGTACATGTGGCTCATGTCCTCGGCGAAGCGGTTCGCGATCAGCGTGCCGCGTTCCGAGGCGCGCACCTGGTCGAGCGCTCCGGCGAGGCCTTCGGGATTGCGGGTGTACTGGACGCTGGAGGCGTCCGCGAGGAACTCCCGCTGGCGGGCGACCGCCGACTTGATCAGCCGCGCGAAAAAGAGGCCCGTGTAGCCCACCGCGAACAGCCCGAGGCCCACGACCAGCACCGCCGCCGCGCCGTCGCGCCGCCCGCCGCCCCCGCTGCCGCGCATGAGGAACCCTCCCAACGCGCCGAGGAACACGATCCCCGCCAGCACGCCCATCATGCGCAGGTTGAGCCGCATGTCGCCGTGCAGGATG
>DASUFW010000094.1:0-7191 GCA_036274335.1 Burkholderiales bacterium
CTGCGCCGCCGATTCCATGCCGAGGAACGCCCACAAGGTGAGCGCGATGCTCGAGCCCATGCCCGCGCCGAGGCTCATCCCCTTCGGGTTCCACGCTTCCATGAAGACGCCGCCCTTGAACCAGAACCAGCCGATCACCGACAGCCCGGCGACCGGGATGATCACGCCCCAGACCGTCACCGAGCCGATCCTGCCGGTCAGCGACGGGCCGCCGAAGTTGGCCGCCGTGGTGAGCCAGATCAGCGCGATCACGCTGAGGCAGGTCGCAATCGGCGTCGCCGACATCCCCGGGAAGAACCCGGCAAGATAGCCGACCGCGGAGATCGCAATGGCGACATTGCCGATCGCGAGCGAGAAGAAGTACAGCAGGAAGGTGATGAAGTAGCCATCCTTGCCGTAGGCGTCCTCGGCGTAGGCCGCCATGCCGCCGGGGCGCTGGTTGAAGATGCCGGCCTGCGCGAAGCCGTAGGCGATGGCCATCGAGCCGAGCGCGGTCACGATCCAGGACAGGAGCGAGATCGCCCCCACCTGCGCCATGTTGGTCGGCAGCATGATGATGCCGGAGCCCATCATGTTGACCGCGACCACCACGGTCAGCTGCATCATCGTCATCTTCTTCTTCGGGGCGGCATCGGCCATCGTCGTCTCCTTATTTCTTCACGCACAGCACGTGGTAGACGCCGTCGACCAGCTCGGCGCCCTCGATCACTCCGGAGAAGCCCGGAAACAGCTTCTCGCGGTTCTCCATGCTCTTCAGGTACCCGATCTGCGGCGAATCCTTCGCGCCGAAGTTCTCGCCCGACATCAGCATCGGGATGCCGGGCGGGTACGGCATCACGGCGTTGGCCGCGGTGCGTCCCGCGAGCCGCTCGGACGGCACCAGCTCCACGTCGCCGTCGACCAGGCGCTCATAGGCCTCGCGCGGCGTCATGTCGGCCTCGGGCAGCGTCTCGTAGGCCGCGTTCAGCACCTCGCTCGGCTTGTTCTCGCGCAGGTACTCGAACAGCTCGTCGCCCAGCTCGCGCATGCCGATCGCGCCGTAGCGCGCGGGGTTGGCGGCGGCGATTTCCGGCAGTGAGTGGGCAACCGGGCGGTTGGCGTCGTAGTCGCGCTTGAAGGCGAGCAGGTTCGTCAGCAGCGTGCCCCACTTGCCCTTGGTGACGCCGATCGAGAACAGGAACATCACCTGGAAGTCGGTGACGCGCGTGGGCACGATGCCGAAGCGGTTGAACCAGGCGTTGACCAGCGCCGCGGGCACGCCGGTCTTCCCGAGCCGGCCGTCCTCGCCCATGCCCGGCGCGAGGATGCTGACCTTGATCGGGTCGAGCATGCACCAGTCGTCGGCGATGTCGAAGCCGTGCCAGGCGTCGCCGGGCCGGAGCACCCACGGGTCCTGGCGGCGCGTCAGCAGCTCGACCGGCGCGTCCTCGAACGGGATCCGCTTGCCGCCCGGGCCCTTCACGGTCTCGACGTTCCACGGCGTGAAGAACCAGTCCTTCTTCTTCTCGAACTCGCGCCGCACGCGCCCGACCGCCTGGCGGAAGTCCACCGCCTCGTCGATCACCTCCTGCGTCAGCGAGCGCCCGCCGCTGCCGTCCATCATCGCCGAGGTGATGTCGTTCGAGGCGACGATCTGGTAGAGCGGCGAGGTGCTGGTGTGCATCATGTACGCCTGCACCATGCGGTGGTGGTCGATGGCGCCGCGGCCGTCGCGCACGTGGATGTAGGACGCCTGCGAGAACGCGGCCAGCAGCTTGTGGGTCGAGTGCGTGGCGAACACCGTCGGGCCCTTGTGCTTCGCCGGGTCGCCGCGCATCGCGAAGTGGTTCTCGTACATCGGGTTGAAGCGCGCGTAGCCGTACCAGGCCTCGTCCATGTGGACGCGGTCGCTCGACTTGCCGAGCAGGTCCTCGACGCGGTCGGAGCGGTAGCACAGCCCGTCGTAGGTGCTGTTGGTGACCACGGCGTATACGGGCTTCTTCCCCGCGACTTTCTTCGTCAGCGCACCCGCCTTTGCCTTGGCCTGGATTGCCCTGGGCTCCATCTCCGAGGCGGGAATCGGGCCGATGATGCCGTAGCGGTTGCGCGTCGGCACCAGGTACACGGGCCGGGCGCCGGTCAGCATCAGGCCCTGCTCGATCGACTTGTGGCAGTTGCGATCGAGCACGACCAGGTCGTCCTGCTTCATGCAGGCCTGCATGATGCTGCGGTTCGAGCCCGAGGTGCCGACCACGCCCGAGTAGCTGCGGTGCGCGCCGAACACCTGCGCGGCGTACTTCTCGCTCTCGGCGACGACGCCCGTGTGGTCGAGCAGCGACCCGAGCGCGCCGCGCTCGATGCCCATGTCGATGCGGAACACGTTCTCGCCGAGGAAGTCGAAGAACGCGCGGCCCGCGGGCAGCTTGGTGAAGGCGATGCCGCCCTGGTGGCCGGGCGCGGACCACGAGTGCTCGCGCAGCTGCGAATAGTCCCGCAGCGCGCGCGCGTACGGCGGCAGCAGCTGCGCGCGGTAGCGCTCGATCGCCGCCATGATCCGGCCGGCGACGAAGTCCGCGGTGTCCTCGAGCAGCAGCACGAACTCGTCGACGCCTTCCGCGATCTCGATCGTCATGCTCCCCTGCACGAGCTTGCGGTCGGCGGTCATGAACACCGGGACGTCCGGATGGCGCTCGCGCAGGCGCCGCAGCAGCCGCGGCGCGAGATCGCGCGCGTCCCTGCCCTCGGCGCCGAGGTGCCAGTTCAGCACCAGCGCGCGCAGCGACGCGTCCGAGCCGATGATCGCCTCGCCGTCCTCGAACGAGAGCGCGCGCACGACGTCGCAGTTGCGCGCCTCGAGCGCGGCGGCGATCGCCTCGGCCGCGCGGCCGATCGCGGTTTCCAGACGGGCGAGCGAATCGTCGACGACCAGCACGCGCGGGCGGAACGTCACTCCTGGATTTGTCAGCATTATTCGCGCACCACGTAGGTATGGAACCGGATGCGGCCGTCGACGCGCTCCTGGTAGACGCCCTGCACCTCGTAGTTGAATCCGGGGAAGCGGTTGAACGACTCCTCGAACGCCATGAAGTAGTCGTACATCGGCTTCGCGCGCTCGTCCCAGCGCTCGCCGGGGACGATCACGCCGATGCCGGGCGGGTAGATCAGCGCGAGCGTCGCCGAGACGCGGCCGCGCGCCTCCGCGAGCGTCACGTAGTCGACGTCGTTCGACACCAGCGCGCGGTAGGCGTCGAGCGGGGAGCGCGCGAGCTCGGGGAAGCTCGCCGCGCGGAAGCACAGCCGCTGCAGCTCCTTCACGTTCTTCGCGCGGTAGAAGTCGTGCATTTCCCGGCAGACCTTGCGCAGCGAGTAGCCCGCGTAGCGCTCGGCGTTCGCGCGCGCGATGCTCGGCAGCGCCTCGGCGAGCGGCGCGTCGGCGTCCCACAGGTTCTTGAACTTCACCAGCTTCGCGAGCAGCGTGTTCAGCTTGCTCTCGTCCTCGGCCGGCGTCATCAGGAACAGGATGCTGTTCAGGTCGCACTTTTCCGGCACGACCTTCTGCTCGCGCAGGAAGTTGGCGAGCACCGTGGCCGGCACGCCGAAGCCGAGGTACTCGCCCGTCTTGCGGTCGATGCCGGGCGTCAGCAGCATCAGCTTGTTCGGGTCCACCATCGCGTAGCCCTCGGCCATGCCGGCGTAGCCGTGCCAGGCCGACTTCGGGTGGAAGCTCCAGCCGGCCTGGTCGCGCTTGAGCTCCTCGGTCGGGATCTCCTCCCAGCGGCGCCCGCCGACCGTGTCGGGGACGAACGGGTCGAAGAACCACCGCTCCTCGGGCCCCTGCCCGGTCTCGGCGTAGTACCTCCCGAACTGGCGCAGCTTCTTGCGCGTCTCGATGCCGAGCTCGATGCAGCGGTCCCACAGCATCTCGCCCGCCTTGCCCTCGTGGATCTTGGCGTTGACGTCGAGCGAGGCGAACAGCGGGTAGAACGGCGAGGTGGAGGCGTGCTGCAGGAACGACTCGTTGAAGCGCTTGTGCTCGATGTAGCGCTTCTGGCCGCGCAGGTGCGCGTCTCGCTTGTGGATCTGCGAGGCCTGCGAGAAGCCGGCGCCCTGCTTGTGCACCGACTGCGTGGAGAACAGGCCCGGCATCTGCGGGCCGAGCCGCTCGAGCCGCATCGGGCTGTGGTCCCGGTATAGCGGATGGAAGGCGTTGTAGCCGATCCAGGCCTCGTCCCACAGCACGTAGTCGCACAGTCCTTGCAGCTTCTCCATCACCATGCGCACGTTGTAGACGGTGCCGTCGTAGGTCGCGAGCTGGATGCAGGCGAGCCGGAACGGACGCTCGGCGTCGGCGCGCTTCTTGTCCTGCACGAGCGGGTGCGCGCGAATTCGCTCGCGCAGCGCCTTTTCGTCCCACGCGTCCCAGTCGACCGGGCCGATCATGCCGAAGGCGTTGCGCGCGGTGGGCAGGAAGATCGGGATCGCGCCGGCCTGCACCAGCGCGCCCTGGTGCAGCGACTTGTGGTTGTTGCGGTCGAACAGCACCAGGTCGCCGCGCCGCAGCACCGCGCCGGTCACCACCTTGTTCGAGGTGCTGGTGCCGTTCAGCACGAAGTAGGTCTTGTCGGCGCCGAAGATGCGCGCCGCGTTCTGCTGCGCGCGCGCGGCGGCGCCCTCGTGGATCAGCAGGTCGCCGAGGTCGACGTCGGCGTTGCACAGGTCGTTCCGGAAGATGCTCTCGCCGAAGTGCTTGAAGAACAGCTGCCCGGCCGGCGACTTGCGGTAGAACTGCCCGCCCTGGTGCCCCGGGCAGTCGAACGCGACGGTGGCGTCGGCGTCGTAGGCGACCAGGCCGCCGAAGAACGGCGGCAGCAGGCTCATGCCGTACTTGATGATGCTCGCGATCACCTGCTTCGCGTAGAACGCGGGCGTCTGCTGGCCGAGGTAGATGTAGCCGTCGACCTCGCCAAGGCCGCCGGCAACCGCGAGGTCCGAGATCCGGTGCGAGTCCGCGAGCGCCCACAGCGGCGTGCGCAAGCCAAGCGCGCGCACACCGGCCGCGAGGCCGCGCGCGCGGTCGCGCCGCGCGCCGTCGACCAGCGCGATGTAGGCGCCGACGTCAGCGTCCTCCGCGAGGTCGCGCTCGAAGCGGTCGGTGACCTCGACCTTGAAGTTCTCCGCCGCGATGTGCTCGACCAGGGCCTGGGTCTGCGCGTCCGACGGGTCGACGATCGCGACCACCTTCAGCAGCTTGTGGAAGGGAATCGGGATCGTCGGCGGCGGCACCGAGTGCGGGATCAACGCCGGCCCCTCCCTTTCTCGGCCACGCAGTCGACCAGGTAGCGCCGCCCGCCGTCCTTGCCGGGCTCGAAGCGCAGGCCGTGGATGTCGGTCTCGAAGCCGGGGAACCTGGTGTCGAACTCGCGCGCGTAGAGCAGGTAGTCCTGGATCGACTTCGTCGCCTTCGTCAGCCGCTCGCCCGGCATGATCACCGGGATGCCCGGCGGGTAAGGCACCACCATCACCGCGAGGATGCGGTTCATCAGGTCATCGATCTCGACGCTCTCGGTGCGTCCGCGCACCAGGTGGTCGTAGGCGTCGGCGGGCCGCAGCGCCATCTCGGGCAGCGTCGTGTACATGTCCTTCTGCGCCTTGCCCACGTTGTCGTCGCGGTAGACCTGGTGGATGCCGTCGCAGAGGTCCTTCAGGCCCATCGTCGCGTAGACCTCGGGATGCGCTTCGGCGAGCGCCGGCATCGCGCGCTTGACCGGCGCGTTCGTGTCGTAGAGCTCCTTGAAGTTCAGCAGCTCGGTGATCAGCGTGCTCCACTTGCCCTTGGTGACGCCCATCGAGAACAGCACGAGGAACGAGTACAGGCCCGTCTTCTCGATCTCGATGCGGCGGCCCGAGAGGAACTTGACGACCACCGCGGCCGGGATGCCGCTCTTCTGCATCGCACCGTTCGCCGCCATGCCGGGCGTGAGGATCGTGACCTTGATCGGGTCGACCAGCGCGTGGTTCGCGGCGAGCCCCTCGAAGCCGTGCCACTTGTCCTTGGGCTTCAGCACCCAGGCGCCGCGCTCGGCCACCGGCGCCTTGGCCATCGCATCGGGCTGCCAGACGTCGAACCACCAGCCGCCCTTCAATTGCTTTCTCACGCCCGCCATCGCGCGGCGGAAGTCGAACGCCTCGTCGATCGTTTCCTGCACCAGCGCGCGCCCCGCGGGCTGCTCCATCATCGCCGCGGCGACGTCGCAAGAGGCGATGATGCCGTACTGGGGCGAGGTCGACGTGTGCATCATGAACGCGTCGTTGAAGTGCGTCATGTCGAGCTTCTTGGTCTCGGCGTTCTGCACGTGGATCATCGAGGCCTGCGACAGCGCGCAGAGCAGCTTGTGCGTCGATTGCGTCGCGAACGTGATCGCGTGCGGCGAGCGCTCGGGCTTGGACGACGAGATGCCGTGGAAGCCGTCGTAGAACTCGTGGAAGTTGGCGTAGGCGTACCAGGCCTCGTCGAAATGCAGCACCTCGACCGAGTCCTTCAGGCTCTCCTTGATCGCATCGACGTTGTAGCACAGGCCGTCGTAGGTCGAATTCGTCATCACCATCAGCCGCACCTTGGCCTTCGAGCCCTTGGCGAACGGGCTGGCGGCGATCTTCTTCGCGATCGACTGCGGCGTGAACTGGTCCTTCGAGATCGGGCCGATGATGCCGAGGCCGTTGCGCGACGGCACCAGGTAGAGCGGCGTCGCGCCGGTCATGATCAGCGAGTGCAGGATCGACTTGTGGCAGTTGCGGTCGCAGAGCACGAGGTCGCCGCGCCCCACCATGCCGTGCCAGACGATCTTGTTGGCCGTGGACGTCCCGCCCACCACGAACAGCGTCTCGTCCGAGCCGAAGATGCGCGCGGCGTTGCGCTCGCCCGCCGCGATCGGGCCGGTGTGGTCGAGCAGCGACCCGAGCGAGCCGACCGACACCGAGACGTCGGAGCGCAGCGTGTTCTCGCCGAAGAACGAGTAGAACAGCTGCCCCACCGGGCTCTTGCGGAAGCCGATGCCGCCGCCGTGGCCCGGCGTGTGCCAGGAGTAGCTCGCCTGCAGCGTGTAGTCCATCAGCGCCTTGAACATCGGCGGCGCGAGCCGCTCGAGGTAGAGCTGCGCCGAGCGCGCGATCGAGCGCGCGAGGAACTCGGCCGAATCCTCGAACAGGCGCATG
>DASUFW010000095.1:0-1089 GCA_036274335.1 Burkholderiales bacterium
CCCCAAGGGCACCAAGAGCTTCGCGCTGCTGGTGCACGACCCCGACGCGCCGACGGGCGGCGCAGGCTGGTGGCATTGGCTGGTGGTCAACATTCCCGCCGACGTGAAAGCGTTGAAGAAGGGCGCGGGCGCGGCTTCCGGGGGCGAGCTTCCCGCCGGCGCCGTGCAGGTCGTCACCGACTTCGGTGCGCCGGGCTGGGGCGGCCCCTGCCCGCCCGCGGGCGACAAGCCGCACCACTACCACTTCACGCTGTACGCGCTGAAGGTCGACAAGATCGACGTTCCCGACGGCGCGAGGGCCTCGCTGATCGGCTTCATGGTCAACGCCAACACCCTCGGCAAGGCGCGGCTCACGGGCCTCTACGGCCGCAAGAAGTAGCCGAGCTTGTGAAGCACCAGCGCATCGTCGTGACCCGATACGGGGGTCCCGATGCGCTGGAGTTGATCGAAGAGGACCGCCCCGAGCCCGCGCCGGGCGAGGTGCGCGTGAAGATGCTCGCCGCCGGCGTCGCGCTTCCCGACATCACGGCGCGCGAAGGCATGCACCCCGAGACTCCGAAGGTCCCCTACACCCCCGGCTGGGACCTGGTCGGCGAAGTGGACGAACTCGGCGAAGGCGCCGCGGGATTCACGAAGGGCCAGGCAGTTGCCGCGATGCCGATCCACGGCGCGTACGCGGAGTACCTCTGCCTGCCGCAACACGAACTGGTGCCGGTACCCCAGGGGCTCGACCCGGCCGAGGCGGTCAGCCTGATCCTCAACTACATCACCGCCTACCAGATGCTGCATCGCTCGGCGAAAGTCCGCAAAGGCCAGCGCGTGCTCTTCCACGGCGCCTCCGGCGGCGTCGGCACGGCGCTCCTGCAGCTGGGACGGCTCGCCGGACTGGAGATGTACGGCACCTGCTCGCCGAAGAACGCTGCCGCAGTCGCCGCGCTCGGCGCAACCCCGCTCGACTACCAGCAGGACTACGTGCAGGAAATCCGCCGCCTCACGGGCGACGGCGTCGACGCGGTCTTCGATCCCATCGGCGGCTCCCATCGGTGGCAGTCGCGCCAGGCGCTGCGCCCGGGCGGCTGCGTGGTCGGC
>DASUFW010000096.1:0-1110 GCA_036274335.1 Burkholderiales bacterium
GCGCGCCACCCACGTGACCACGCTCTCCAGCCGCGAATGCCGGCTGGCCGGCGAGCGCATGTACGGCAACGTCGTCTCGCGCACCGTCAACTCCGCGAAACCCGCGGCCGGCACGAGCTCGCGCACTTCCTCGAGCCCGACGCGCTCGGCATGCGCGGCGCGGGAAAACGCCAGCGAGCCGGTATTGATCCAGCGCCCGCCCGGCTTGAGCGCGAGGTTGACGCGCGCCGCGACGCGCGCGAACGGCTCGCCGATGATGTCGATGAACCACGGCGTGACCACGGTATCGAAGACCCCGTCGGCGAACGGCGCGTGCAGCGCATCCGCGGCCACGAGCTCGAGGCCGGCGCGCGCCGGTCCCGGCGAGGCCAGTCGACGCAGCACCGCATGGTCCCCGGGGCCGCGCGGCGCGATCGGGAATTCGTACAGCTCCAGCGCGCGCCCCGCGAACATCTCGCGTGCCACCGCCAGCAGCAGCGGATTGAAATCCGTCGCGACCGTCAGGGGCGCATCGCCCGCCTGGTGCAGGTCGTAGGCCAGGCGCCCCGCGCCCGCGCCGTGCACCAGCGTGCGGCCGAGCCCGCGCACGGCGCCGCCCAGCACGGCGGGGATCTCCGCGAGCGCCAACGCATTCTCCTCCTCGCCCCAGGCCCAGTCGCGATGCAGGTTGACGTAGTAGTTAGTCAGTCCCTGCTCGGTGGGCAGGCGCGTGCCGAGCGCCTGGTGCACGGCCTGGCTGGCCTGCGCCTGTTCCACGCCGAGCGGCGCCAGCAGCACGGACAGGCGGCGTGCCTGGTCCTCGTGGGCGGCGGCACCGTGCTCGAGCCGCGCGCGGGTGGCCGGCAAGGCCGCCGCCGCGGCCTCCGTGCGCATGGCGCTGGCCTCCGACGCGAGGTACTGGTTGAGCAGTGACAATCGCCCGCGCCACTCGGACAACGATTGGCGGGGATCCGCGAACAGCCAGGGAATGCCGCCGATGACCGGATAGCCGCAACTGCAGGCCGCGCATATCCAGCCGGCGCTCTGCGGATCCAGGGACCCCTGCCGGCAACGCGGGCAACACAGGACGGACGAAAGTGAAAGCACGCCGGAGCCTAGCATTTATGGAAT
>DASUFW010000097.1:0-1811 GCA_036274335.1 Burkholderiales bacterium
GTTCGTCGATCGTAAGAATCCCGACTACAGGGGTCCCTGGAACGAGATCCACAACATTGCGCACGTCTACACCTACCGCGACAGGACGGTGCAGACGCCCAATTCGGACACCCCGTACAGCTGGCTGGGACTGGATCTGCGCGCGGAGCCCTATGTGCTGACGGTGCCGCCGATCGAGAAGAAGCGCTATTTCAGCATCCAGCTCGTCGACCTCTATACGCATAGCTTCGCCTACCTCGGCAGCCGGACGACCGGCAACGAGGGCGGCCAATTCCTGATTGCCGGACCGAACTGGAAGGGCCGGGAGCCCAGGGGCATCACCAAGGTGATCCGCTCGGAGACCGAGCTGGTGGTCGCCATCTACCGGACGCAACTCTTCAGTCCGGCCGACATCGAGAACGTGAAAGCCGTCCAGGCCCGCTACCAGGTACAGCCCCTTTCAGCGTTTCTCGGTCGGCCCGCGCCGAAGGCCGCGCCGCCCATCGACTATCCTCAGCCGCTGACGCGCGAGGAAATCAGGAAATCGCCCAAGTTCTTCCAGCAGCTGAATTTCGTGCTGCAGTTCTGTCCCACGGTGCCCTCCGAGCAGGCGCTCATGGCGCGTCTTGCCAGGATCGACGTCGGCGCCGGCAGGACCTTCGAGATGAGCAAGTTCCCGCCGGAGATACGGTCGGCCATCGGCCGGGGCATCGCGGACGCCTGGGCCGACTACGCGAAGCTGAAGAAACGCGCAGAGATCGGCGAGATCGGCTCCGCCAACGTCTTCGGCACGCGGGAACACCTGAAGAACAACTACCTCTATCGCATGGCCGGCGCGGTGATGGGCCTCTGGGGCAACAGCGCCGAGGAGGCGATCTATTCGAGCTTCCAGGTCGATGCGGACGGGCAGAAGCTGTACGGCTCGCAGCGCTACATCCTGCGGTTCGCGCCGGGCGAGCTGCCGCCGGTCAATTCCTTCTGGTCGGTGACGATGTACACGTTGCCCGAGAGCCTGCTGGTCCCGAATCCGATCAACCGCTTCCTGGTCAACTCGGCCATGCTGCCGGATTTCGTGCGCGACGCGGACGGCGGCATCACGCTCCATCTGCAGCGCGATTCGCCGGGCGAAGGCAGGATCCCCAACTGGCTCCCGGCGCCGAGAGGCCAGTTCATGATCGTCGTGCGCCTCTACTGGCCGAAGCCGGCGGCGCTGGACGGCACCTGGAAGCTGCCTCCCTTGAAGTGGGTGCAGTAGCGCCGGCCCTTGCGAGGGCGCGACCGGAGCGCGGGACGTGCTCCCGCAGCGCAGCGGCGTGTATCATTTCTAGCATGATTCAGGTCCTCGTGAACGGCTCCGCACGGCGCTTCGAGGTGCCGCTCGCCGTCTCCGAGCTCGTCAGCCGGCTCGAGCTGCAGGGCAAGCGCGTGGCCGTGGAGAGGAACGGCGAGATCGTGCCCAAGAGCGCGCACGCCTCCACGCTGATCGCGGACGGCGACCGGCTGGAGATCGTGGCGGCGGTGGGTGGCGGATGAGCGATTCCTTCGTCGTCGCCGGCAAGCCGTACGCCTCGCGCCTGCTGATCGGCACCGGCAAGTACAAGGATTTCGCGCAGACGCGCGCCGCGGTCGAGGCTTCAGGCGCGCAGATCGTGACCGTCGCC
Source organism: Burkholderiales bacterium (assembly GCA_036274335.1). Lineage (GTDB taxonomy): Bacteria > Pseudomonadota > Gammaproteobacteria > Burkholderiales > SG8-39 > JAABQT01. Next base: position 1,641 of record DASUFW010000097.1, read on the forward strand.
ATCCGGCGCACCAACATCGGCCAGAACGCCAACGAGCCGAGCCTGCTCGAGGCGCTGCCACCTTCGAAGTTCACCTACCTGCCGAATACCGCGGGCTGCTACAGCGCGGAGGACGCCGTGCGCACGCTGCGGCTTGCGCGCGAGCTGCTCGACGGGCACGACCTGGTAAAG
>DASUFW010000098.1:0-1378 GCA_036274335.1 Burkholderiales bacterium
CAGCGCGGCAAGACGCGGCCGTTCCTGCTCTCGCTGCACTACACCGCGCCGCACTGGCCGTGGGAAACGCGCGCCGACGCGGCGGAGTCGAAGCACCTCGCCGCGACGAAGGAGCACATCGGGCACGTCTCGGGCGGCTCGGTGGACACCTACCTGACGATGATCCGCCAGATGGACGAAGGCATCGGCCGGGTCCTCGCGCAGCTGAAGGCGATCGGCGCCGACGAGAACACGCTGGTCGTCTTCTCCAGCGACAACGGCGGCGAGCGCTTCTCGGACGTCTGGCCGCTGACCGGCAAGAAGATGGATGTGCTGGAAGGCGGCATCCGCGTGCCCTACCTCGTGCGCTGGCCGGCGCGGGTCCGGCCGGGGAGCGTCACGCGACAGGCGGCGATCACCATGGATTGGGTGCCGACGATGCTCGAGGCGGCCGGCGTACGGCCGCATCCCGACTATCCCCTCGACGGGCTGAGCCTGCTCGACGTCCTCGGGCGCCCGGAAGCGGCCTTCGAGCGCGAGCTCTTCTGGCGCACGAACCACCGCAATCAGCGCGCGCTGCGCGCGGGGCGGTGGAAGTACGTCTCGACCGAGGACGGCGAGTTCCTCTACGACCTCGAGCGCGACGCCCGCGAGCGCGCCAACCGCGCGAAGCGAGAGCCCGAGCGCCTCGCCGCGATGCGCGCGCGCTACGCCGAGTGGGAGAAGACCATGCCCGGCGTGCCGCAGGGCGCGAAGGTCTCGCTGATCACCCACAAGTCGAACATGGCGACGCCGACGCCGTAGGGACTAGTAGCGGCCGCGGAACGCGTCGCCGCCGCGCGGGTAGTTGCGGTTCGAGATCTCGGTATTGCGGTTGACCAGCGGCCGCGCGTAGAGCGGGTGCTTCATGCTGCGCACCTCGTGCTCGAGCGTGAAGAGCGGCTTTCCCGTGTCGAGGTCGATGATCTGCTGGAAGCGCCACTCGTGTGCGTCCGTCTCCAGGGTGATCAGCCCGCGCGCCAGCAGCCTGCGGTACGGCCCGGAGAAGTCGGCGAGGTAGACCTGCACGTGGTGCCCGTCGTAGGGCGCCAGCGCCGCGTCGGTCTCCACGAAGCGCAGGGTCTGGTCGCGCCCGGCGACCACCACGGCGGCGGGCCGGCCGTCGAGGGTTGTCGTCCCGGCGCTCGCGCCCATGATCTCGCGGTAGAAGCGCGCGATGCCCGCGCTCGTGCCCGGCGGCGCGTCGAAGGCCACCCAGCACATGCCGAGCTGCGTGTCGCCGAATTCGGGCGCCGGTGCGTGGCAGCGGAAGCGGTTGCCCCAGGGGCACACGGCGAGCACCGTGCCGCCGGGCTCCGCGCGCCACTCGAACTTCGTGCCCTCGAGGCGCGGCGCCACC
>DASUFW010000099.1:0-1467 GCA_036274335.1 Burkholderiales bacterium
CCAACGTATCTGTTTAGCGGGTCGGCAAGCGCCGGCCCGCTTTCCACTTGTACTTTGTTCGCGCTTCTGGCATAACGGCGGTGTGCCGCCGCGCGATGAGCCGACGTCGGATCGGGATCCCCAGCAGATCATCGACGAGCAGGCCCGCCGGATCGCGGAGCTGGAAGCGGATCTGCGCCGGTCTGAGGCCGAGCGGCAACGGCTGCGGCGCGAAAACGACAAGCTGAAGGACGAGCTCGAGGCAGCGCGGCGAGCCGTCTACCGGCAGGCGGCCCCCTTCTCGCGGGGGACGCGGGTCGCGTCTCCGCGCCCGCCGGGACGGCGCGCTGGCGCCGGCTATGGCCGCCAGGGGCAGCGCCGGCCGCCGCCGGACGTGGACGTCACGTATGACGCGCCGCTGCCGGCGGCGTGTCCGCACTGTGCGGGCCCGGTCCGACTCGAGCGCGTCGCGTCGCAATTTCAGGAGGACCTTCCGGTGCAGCGGCCCCTCGTGCGTCGCTTCGCGGTCCACATTGGGCGGTGCACGCGGTGCCGCCGGCGTGTGCAGGGGCGGCATCCACTGCAGACGTCGGACGCGCTGGGGGCGGCGGCCGTGCAGCTCGGGCCGCAGGTCACGGCCGATGCCGTCCTGCTCAACAAGCGCTACGGGCTGCCGTACGGCAAGATCGCCGCCCTGCTGCGGGATCGCGGCCAGCTGACGGTCACGCGCGGGGGCCTCGTCCACGCCATCCACCGTAGCGCGCGCCGCGCGCGCCCGACCTACGACACCTTGCGCGCCACGGTGCGCGGCAGTCCGGTCGTCACCATCGATGAAACGAGCTGGAAGGTCGACGCGCAGTTACAGTGGCTCTGGACGTGGGTGACCGACGACACGACGGTCTACGCCATCCTGCCCGGGCGCGGGCTGGCGCAAGCGGCCTCGGTGATCGGGCTCGACTATCCCGGCGTGTTGCAGCACGACGGCTGGCACTCGTATCGCTACTTCACGGCGGCGGCCCATCAGACCTGCCTCGCGCACCTGCTGCGCCGCTGTCGCACGCTCCTGCTCGATCACCCGCCGCAGCGCTTTGTGGTCGCGGTGAAGCGGATCCTGCAGGCGGCGCTCGCCACCCGCGACCGGTATCACGCCGGCCGCGTGTCGGCACACGGCCTGGCCGTCGCACGCGGGCAGTATGCCGAGCGCCTGGGCCGGCTGCTCGAACGACCGGTCCGCGCGGGCCGCCCGATCCAGTTGCTGCAACAACATCTCGTCACCGAATACGCCGGGCTCTTCAGCTTTCTCTGGGAGCCGACGCTCGACGCGACGAACTGGCGCGCGGAGCAGGCGCTGCGTCCCGCGGTCGTCACCCGCAAGATGTGCGGCGGCGGCAATCGGACCGCACGCGGCGCGCAGAGTCAGCAGATCCTGGCCAGCGTGCTGCGCACCGCCGCCCAGCGAGACCTCGATGCCTCGGCCCTCCTCGGTCA
>DASUFW010000100.1:0-4333 GCA_036274335.1 Burkholderiales bacterium
CTGTCGCAATGGGGCCGGTAGGTGAAGATGCCGCTGCGGCGGAAGCCCGACTTGACCAGGTCGCCGTACAGGTCGGTGTTGATCAGGTGCGACGGCGTGGCCACCTGCGAGCGGGCCATCCGGTCCGGCAGGTAGCTGCAGGGGTAGGGCGCAGTCACATAGAACTGCAGGACCGCATGCGGCAGGTCATTCAGCCGGGACATTGGTCTTGGCTACTCCCGTCAGTCTTGGCACCTTTCGTCCACCTTGCCGGTGGCTCGTCGTAGTGTACCAACCCCGTCAATTCGCGCAAAAACGACCGCCGGGGGATTTCGCGGCCGCCGAGCGAGGCGAGCAGCGGCGTGCGCACCTGGCAGTCGATGAGCGGGCAGCCGCGCCGGCCGAGCTCGCCCGCGAGCGCGACCAGCGCCACCTTGGAGGCGTCGGTCGCCCGGGAAAACATCGACTCCCCGAAGAACATGCGCCCGAGCGCCACGCCGTACAGGCCGCCCACCAGCTCGCTGCCGCGCCACGTCTCGAACGAGTGCGCCCGGCCCGCCTCGTGCAGGCGGGTATAGGCTGTGCGCATCTCGTCGCCCAGCCAGGTGCCCGCGCCGTCGGCCCGGGGGCCGGCGCAGCCTTCCAGCACCGCGGCGAACGCGGTGTCGACGCGCACCTCGTAGCCGCGGTTGCGCGCGCTCTTGGCGAGCGAGCGGCTGACCTTGAGCTCCGCGACGTAGAGCACCATGCGCGGGTCGGGACACCACCACAGGATCGGCTCGTCGCCCGAGAACCAGGGGAAGATGCCGTGGCGGTAGGCGGCGAGCAGGCGCTCGGCGGACAGGTCGCCGCCGGCCGCCAGCAGGCCGTTGGGGTTCTTGAGAGCGCGCTCGACCGGAGGGAAGGGATCGCCCCGCCCGAGCCAGCTCAGCACTTCACTTGCTGCCGGCAGTACCGCTCGAGCGCGACCACGGGCGCGCTGCCCGCGACCGGCGCGCGCGGCTCGCGCTGCCCTTCCAGCGAGAAGCGGAACGCGTACTTGTCGAAGAACGCGTCGAACATCTCGCCCCCCAGGGTGCCCACCGCCGCCAGCTCGTCGCGGGCCGGATCGTGCTCCAGCAGGATGGCCGCCAGCGGCTGGGGCGCCGGGCCCGCCAGCACGCGCCCCCCCTGCGCCGGATCGTACTGGCTGTGCTCGGAGCAGCAGTGGATGACGTTCGCAAACCGGTTGCCGGGGGTCTTCTCGGTGCGGAAGCTGATGAAGCTGATCTCGCGTGTCGGATAGGTGAGCCGGTGCGCGCAGATGGCCGAATAGGCAACGATCGAGCGCTTCGCACCGACCCCGCCCTGCCATTCGTACGGGCGGCCGTCGTCGGTCTTCAGGCGTGCCAGGCCGGACACCGGATGCCCGAGGTTGAGCAGGAAGCAGGGCGTCGCCGCGTAGGGGTAGTGGAAGATGAGGTTGCGGTTCTCGGGGAGGCGGCTCGCGCGCAGGGGCTGGCCGTCCGGCCCGACCAGCGTGGCGCGCGCGTAGAAGCGCGGCCGCGCGTCCGCCGATACGCCCGGGGCGTTGCCGGCCGCCGCCGCCGCCGCGCACAGCTTGATGAACTCGCGGCGCTGCATGCGGCGCATTCTAACGCCGCCTCAGGGGGCTACCAGTTGTAGCCCTTCTCGTTGTGCAGCACCGTATCGAGGCCTTCGGTTTCCTCGTCGGCCGCCACCCGCAGCCCGGCGAGCGCGTCGGTGAGCTTGAGCAGGATCCACGTCAGCACGCCGCACCACGCGGCCGTGGCGAGCACGCCGACCAGCTGCCGCCCGACCTGCTGCGCCATGCCCACGCCCTCGGCGTAGCCCGCGCCGTTGAACGCGGCGGAAACGAACACGCCGGTCAGCAGCGTGCCGAGGATGCCGCCCACCCCGTGGACCGGGAACACGTCCAGCGAGTCGTCGATCCCGAGCGAGCGCTTCATCGCGTTGGTGGCGAAGAAGCACACGATGCCGGCCGCCGCGCCGATGGCGATCGCGCCCATCGGGCCGACGAAGCCCGAGGCAGGCGTGATGGTGCCGAGGCCCGCTACCATTCCCGTGACGATGCCGAGCACCGAGGGTTTGCCGAAGCGCAGCCACTCGCACGTGAGCCAGGCGAGCGAGCCGGTGGCGGCGCCGATGTGGGTCACCAGCATCGCCATGCCCGCGGTGCCGTCGGCGGCCAGCGCACTGCCGGCGTTGAAGCCGAACCATCCTACCCACAGCATGCAGGCGCCCGTCACGACCATGGTCATGTTGTGCGGCGGCATCGCCGTGTCGGGGAAGCCGCGGCGCCTGCCGAGCGTCAGCGCGCAGATCAGCGCGGCGAGGCCGGCGTTGAGGTGCACGACCAGCCCGCCCGCGAAGTCCATGACGCCCATCTGCTGAAGCCAGCCGCCGCCCCACACCCAGTGCGCCACCGGGCAATACACGACGAGCAGCCAGAGCAGGCTGAACAGCAGCATGCCGCCGAAGCGCACGCGCTCCGCGTAGGCGCCGACCACCAGCGCCGGGGTGATGATCGCGAAGGTCATCTGGAACATGGCGAACACCGTCTCCGGGATGGAGCCGGAGAGCGCCTTGGCGTCGACCCCGGCGAGGAACGACTTGCCCAGTCCGCCGATCCAGGCTTGCGCGGAGCCGCCGTCGCCGAAGGCGAGGCTGTAGCCGACGACCACCCAGGCGAGCGTTACGGCGCAGGCGATCGAGAAGCACTGCATGAGGACCGACAGGACGTTCTTGCCGCGTACCAGGCCGGCGTAGAACAGCGCCAGCCCCGGCAGGGTCATGAACAGCACCAGCACGGTCGCCGTGATCATCCAGGCCGTGTTTGCCGCATCGAGCTTCGCTTCCGCCGCACCGGCGATGGGCGCGACGGTCGACAACAGTGCAGCGCCGAAGGCGCTGATCGGACGGACTTTCATCAGGACCCCTCCCAAGGTTGGTGCGTGGGCGCACCAACAATTAGCATAACCGCTATTGGGGCGGAATGTCCTCGGCGTGGAACCCGAAATGGCCACCTGCGCGGTCGGCGAACCACCGCCGCAGGGTGATGCCGACGGTGCGGAAGGCGATGTCCTTCCAGGGGATGCCGGACTCCTCGACCAGGGCGACTTCCAGGCTCTCCTCGCCGGGCTTGAACTCGAGATCGAGCAGCCGCGCGCGGTAGAACAGGTGCACCTGGTTGACGCGCGGCACCGAGATCAGGCTGAAGGGCGCGTCTAGCTCGATGCGGGCGCCGGCTTCCTCCAGCGTCTCGCGGATCGCCGCCTGTCCGGCGGTCTCGTCGTTCTCCATGAAGCCGGCCGGCAGGGTCCAGTAGCCGTAGCGGGGCTCGATCGCGCGCCGGCACAGGAGGATCTGCCCGTCGTGCTCGACCACCGCGCCCACGACCAGCTTGGGGTTCTGGTAGTGGATCTCGCCGCACGCGTCGCAGACGTAGCGCGGCAGCGAGTCCCCGGGCGGCACGCGCCGCGCCAACGGCGCCGCGCAGTTAGAGCAGAATTTCATGGGAAAAATGGGGACAGACCCTATTTATCGCATCGTGAAAAATAGGGTCTGTCCCTATTTTTCTATTGGAGCACTGCCGGGAGGTCACCGAGGGTGCTCAGCAGCGCGTCGGGCTGGAAGCCCAGCTTGTCCACCGGCGCGCCGGTGCGGTTGATCCAGTACACCCGGAAGCCGAAGGACTTCGCGCCGAGCGCATCCCAGCAATTGGAGGACACGAAGCCGATCGCCTCCTTCGCCACGCCGAGCCGGTCGATGGCGACCTGGTAGACCTCCGGGACGGGCTTGAACTGCTTCACGGCGTCGACGCTCAGCACCGCGTCGAACGTCAGCCCGGAATGCTCCACCAGCGGATCGATCATGTCGGGGGAGCCGTTGGTGAGGATGGCCCGCTTGCGGCCGCCGAATTTCTGCAGCGCGCCCGGCACGTCGGGGTAGGGCGAGAGCCGCAGGTATTCCCGCCAGAGCAGGTCGGCCTGGGCGGCGTCGAAAGGCAGCTTGAGCGCCGCGCAGCAGTACTCGAGCGCCTCCTTCGTGATCTGCGAGAACGGCGCGTAGCGGCGCATGAGCGTGCGCTGCCAGGTGTACTCGAGCTGCTTGGCGCGCCACAGCTGCGAGAGCGCCGCGCCCTTGCCGGGCCACAGCTGATCGCAGCGCTGGATGACGGAGTGCACGTCGAAGAGCGTGCCGTAGGCGTCGAAGACGAGGGCTTGGGGGCTCATGGGTGAAGTATAGAATGCGCGCGATGCCCGACCGGTACGAGGAGCTCTATTCGGCCTACCGCTGGCAGGTCCCGGAGCGGTACAACATCGCCCGGGCG
>DASUFW010000101.1:0-3694 GCA_036274335.1 Burkholderiales bacterium
GCGCGGCCTCAGTGCGGCTTCCGGGCGATGGCGTCGTAGCGGCGGATTGCGCTCGCCGCGTAGTACTCGACCGGCGCGTAGTTGTCGGTCAGGATCGGATAGGCCCCGAGCAGCGCCACGTCCGGCGTCCACTCCCGCCCGGCCACCTCGCGCAGCATGGGAAACGCGAAGTCGAGCGAAGCCGCGCGGCGCAGGTCCACGCGTGCGTCGCGGGGTACCGCGTTGTGCCCGATGAAGATGAAGTTCTGCAGGCCCTCGCTGCCCGGGTCGGTGGTGGCGATGACGTAGACCTGCGGAAACACCGCGCGCATGGTCCGCAGCACGGAATAGACGATCGGCCGGGCATCGGGGCCGAGGCTGCCGTAGTAGTTGCTGATCAGCACGCCGTTCGGCGCGAGCCGGCCGAGCGCCAGCTCGAAGAACTCGCGCGTGGTGAACTGCGGCGGCATGGAGATGAAGGAGCGGTAGGCGTCGGTGAAGATCAGGTCGTAGCGCAGCGGCGAGTCATGCAGGAAGCGGCGCCCGTCGACGACGTGGTTCCGGAGCCTCGCGTCCTCCGGCAGCTCGAAATACTGGACCGCGAGCGCGTGCAGCGTCGGGTCGATTTCCGCGACGTCGACGACCGCCTGCGGGGCGCCCTGCAGCAGGGCGCCGGGAATGCTGTACGCGCCGCCGCCGATGACCAGCGCGGACTGCAGCGCCGGGGCGAACAGCCGGTACAGGTCGAAGTACTTGGTGTAGTCGAAGGCCAGGCTGCCGTCGTCCAGGAACATGCCGCTGTTCATGTTCTGGTCCTGCCAGAGGATGCGGACCGGGCGGCCCTGGTGCTGCATGTCGCGGATCACGATGCGGTCGTACAGGCCGTCGGCCGCATAGACGACGCTCAGGTCCGGCAGGCCTCCCGGGCGCAAGGCGGCCGCAACCGACAGGCCGAGCAGCGCCACGCCGGCCGGCACGATGCGGGGCAGGCCCCGCGCGAGGAGCAGCCCGGTGCAACCCAGCAAAATGAGGCCCGCGCCCACGCCGATCACGATGTGGCTGATGCCCCAGTGCGGGATGAGCAGAAAGCCCGTGCTCAGGCTGCCCGCGATGCTGCCGAGCGTCGACCAGAAGAACACCAGCCCGGAGGCGTTGCCGACGCCCCCTTTGGACGCGCGCGCGTGCAGCAGCGTGATGGCGAACGGCGAGAGCATGGCCAGCAGCAGCGCAGGCAGGAAGAACATCAGCAGCGAGACGATCAGGGGCCCGTCGATCAGCGACAGCCGGTAGGCGACCGCCGGCAGCAGCCGGGCGTTCAGCAGCTGGAGCAGCAGGACTGCGAAGCCCGAGGCGGCGATCAGCGCGAAGAACCACGTCTCGGACGGCCGGCGGTCGGCCAGGGCGCCGCCCGCGTAGTAGCCAAGGCCGAGCGCAGCCAGCACAATGCCGATCACGCTCGAAATGGTGAAGATCGAATTGCCGAAATACGGCGCGAGCATCCGGGTGGCGGTGATCTCGACGATCAGCACGGCCATGCCCGTCAGCGTCACCGACAGCAGGATCCAGAACCTGTGATGGGAAGCGTGCATCAACGGGAGTATGAGGAGCAATCTAGCGCCCGGTCCTTCCGGGGTCAAACCTCGCGGCACAACCGTCAGGGAGCAGCGACATGAAACGCCTTGCCCGCCATGCCCTCTTGTTCCTCCTCGGACTGCTGCTCGTGCCCGCGCTCGCGGCCGGCGCGCCGTCCACGATCGGCAAGGTGTCGCAGCTGTCAGGCGGCGGCAGCGCGCAGGCGCCGGGAACGGCCGAGCGCAAGCTCGCGACCGGGGACCCCGTGTACGCCGGCGAGCGCATCCGCACCGGCGAGGGCACGATCCTGCAGATCGAGTTCACCGACCGGTCGCGCTTCACCCTCGGACCCAACGCCGAGTTCGAGGTCGAGCGCTACGGGCACGGCTCGGGCAAGGCCGAGGAGGAGTCGTTCCACTCGCGGATCTTCAAGGGCGCGTTCCGGTTCGTGTCGGGCCTCATCGCGCGCACGCAGCGCAAGGACATGCGGGTGAGCGTCAGCGTGGCCACCATCGGCATCCGCGGCACGCACGTGGAGGGCGAGGTCAGCGCGCGCCGTGAAGAGAACGGCAAGACCGTGGACGCCTCGGCGCGCGTGGCGCTGCTGGAGCCGGAGCAGGCCGGCGAGGCGAATGCGATCGTCGTGGAGAACAAGTTCGGCAGCGTCGTGGTCGACCAGCCGGGCTACGGGACCGAGATCCCGGACGAGAAGAGTCCGCCTTCGCCGGTCCGGCGGATGCAGCTGCGCACCATCGACAACGTGATGCGCGCGGTTCGCTCGTCGGGCCGTCCGGGCGGGGCGGCGCGTCCCGGGCGCTTCTAGGGACGGCCTTCGCGCGCTAGTGCGCGACGAGGCCGTGCAGGGCGAACAGCCCGCGCCGGTCCTGCCAGAGCTTGGCGCCGCGAAAGCCGGCCTCCGTCGCCAGCGCCCGGAATTCCTCCACCGAATACTTGCAGGAGTTCTCGGTGTGGATGGTCTCGCCGCGGTCGAATTCGAAGCGGTGCCGGCCGATGCGCACAGCCTGGCGCGTGAGCGACACGAGGTGCATCTCGACCCGGCCGAGCGCCGCATTGTAGAAGGCGTAGTGGCGGAAACGCCGCAGGTCGAAGTCGGCGCCCAGCTCGCGGTTGATGCGCACCAGCAGGTTCAGGTTGAAGCGCGCGGTGACGCCGCGGCTGTCGTTGTACGCCGCATGCAGGAGGTTCGCGTCCTTCTTCTGGTCCACGCCGATCAGCATGGCGCCGCCCGCGCCGACTTGCGCGCGGCTCATGGAGAGGAACGCCTGCGCCTCCGCCAGGGTGAGGTTGCCGATCGTCGAGCCCGGGAAGTAGACGATGCGCCGGCGGCCGGCGCGGCTGCGGAACACCGGCAGCCGCAGCGGCTGCGAGAAGTCGCCGACGACCGCGAAGATGTGCAGCCACGCGAACTCGCGGGACAGGCGCGCCGCCGCGCCCTCCAGCGCCGAAGGCGAGATGTCGACCGGGACGTACACCGAGGGACGCAGCGCGCCGAGCAGCAGGCGCGTCTTCAGGCTCTCGCCGCTGCCGTACTCGATCAGCTCGCAGCCGCGCCCGGCGAAGCGGGCGATGTCGGCCAGGTGCCGGCGGGTGATGGAGAGCTCGGTGCGCGTCGGGTAGTACTCGGGAAGCCGGCAGATGCGGTCGAACAGGCGGCTGCCTTCCGCGTCATAGAAATACTTCGGCGGCAGCGACTTCTGCGGCTGCGACAGACCCTCGATGACGTCCTCGCGGAAGCTGTCCGCGGGGACTACCGCGCCGTAGAACCGGGTGCGGCCTAGCCGTTCGGCTCGCGCGCGACGCTGGACTCGAGCCACTTGCGGATGCGCCGGGCGTCGGCGATGCGCGTGTACTTGCCCCAGGAATCGAGCAGGACGACGACCAGATCGCGCGAGGCCATGCGCACGTGCATCACCAGACAGCGCCCGGCGGCGCTGATGTAGCCGGTCTTGGAGAGCTCGATGTCCCACTGGTCGGAGCGCACCAGCAGGTTGGTGTTGCGGAAGCCGACCGTGCCACCGCGCGCCCGGATCTGCACGCTCTCGCGGGTCGAGTAGTCGCGGATCAGCGGATAGCTGTGCGCGACCCGCACCAGCTTGGCGAGGTCCTGCGCGCTCGACACGTT
>DASUFW010000102.1:0-6780 GCA_036274335.1 Burkholderiales bacterium
GACGATGTCGCCCAGCTTCACGCCGGCGCGGTCGGCCGGGCCGCCGCTCGCGAGGCCCGCCACCACCAGCTTCTCGCCGATCTCGGTGGCGTACAGGCCCAGCCACGGCCGCACGGGGCGCTGCGCGCGCCCGCGCTTCACGAGGTCCTCGAGGATCGGCTCGAGCAGGTCGATCGGCACGAACATGTTGCCCTGCACGTTCTGCTCGCCGTGCTTCTCCTCGACGAGCAGCGAGCCGACGCCGACGAGCTTGCCGTCCGCGCCGATCAGCGCCGAGCCGCCCCACTGCGGGTGCGCCGGCGCGGCAAAGAGGGCCTCGTCCAGCACGTATTCCCAGTAGCCGGCGAACTCGCGCTTGTCGATGAGCTGCGCCTTGAGCGCGTGCGAGCGGCCGCCGTGCCCCGCGACCACCATGTCGTCGCCGACGCGCGCCCGCGCCGCGCTGCCGCGCGCGAGCCAGGGCGTGCCCAGCCGCCCCAGCGGCAGCACCAGGCCGAAGCCGGTCTGCTGGTCGTAGGCGAGGGGATGGCCGGCCACCACCGCGCCCTGCGCGGTGGTGATCCAGACGCCGGTCGCCTCGGTGATCAGGTAGCCGATCGTGAGGATCAGCCCGTCCTCGCGGATGACGATGCCGTTGCCCACCCGCTCGGTGCCGAGGATCTGCGCGGTGAACGCGTCCTCCGGCACCTCGGCGCGCAGCAGCACCAGCGCGCCGAGCGCGCGCTCGAGGTCGAAGTCCCAGTCTTCCGGCCGGGGCCGCAGCTCGGCCGGAAACGCCCAGTTGGAGGATTCGCTCATCAGGCCGTCGTCAGACGGCCTATATTCCGCTCCCCGTGCCCCGCGTCAAGTGCGGCCTACGTCCCTGCGGGCCGCTTGACCAGCGCGCCCTGCGGGCCGCGCTCCATCATGCTGATCTCGCCGGCGAGCTCGGCGCCTTCCTCGACCTTGATGCGGGCGTAGCGGATCTTGCCCGAGATCTTGCCGGTGCCGTGCAGCACGAGCTGCTTGCGCACCGTCAGGTCGCCCTCCAGGCGGCCGTGGATCTCCGCGGTGTCCACCGCGACGGTGCCGCTGAACACGCCGTTCGGCGCGATCTGCAGCACGCGCGCGTCGATCGTGGCCTCGATGCGGCCTTCGACGACCAGGGTGTCGCAGTCGGAGACCTCGACGCCCTTCATCTTGATGTCGGGACCGACGATGAGCTTCGCCTCCTTGCGCTCCTCGGCCTTGTCCGGGACGGGCACGGGGTGGCGCGCGGCCTCGGGGAGCTTCTGGGCCTCCGGCGTCGCGGCGGGCGGCGCGGGCGGCATGGGCGTGGGGCTGCGGAAGAGGTTGTCGCTGCGGCGGAAAAGGCTGTCCTTTTGAAGCATGAGCGTCTCCTGGGTGGGGTTTGGGACCCCCGGGTACGCATGCACCGATCGTGCCTGTCATGAAATCAATATAAAACAGTCTCTTAGGAAATCAACTTCAAGTGCGCGCGTCGCCTGGCGGCGACGCGCTTTCAGGCAGAAAACTCGCGCAGCACGCGTCCCGGGAGCCGGGAGAGCTCGCGCTGGCCGTTCACCCACACGCCGTGCACGCCCACCGGCCCGGTCGTGAGGCGCGGATTTCCGCCGGGCAGGTCGAACACGCGCTGCTTCGGCCCGCGCCCGACCGTGCGCGGATCAAACAGCAGCAAATCAGCGGCATAGCCGGGCTCGAGGGCCCCGCGATCGCCGATGCCGAACAACGCCGCGGGCGCGCTGGTGAGCTTGCGCACCCCTTCGGCGAGCGTGAGCGCGCCGCGCTCGCGTACCCAGTGCCCGAGCAGGTGCAGGCCGAATCCCGCGTCGTTGAAGAAGGTGAGATGCGCACCGGCGTCGGAGAGCGACACCAGGCTCGCGGGGTGGCGCAGCATCTCGGCGACCGCCTGCTCGTCGGAGTTGAGCAGCATGGCGTTGAAGACGGTCGCGAGGTCCTCCTCGAGCGCGAGGTCCAGCAGGACGTCGAGCGGATCGCGCCCCGACTCGCGCGCGATGGCGCCGATGGAGCGCTGCTCGAGCTCGCGGCGGCGCGACTCGACCACCTCCACCTGGTCCCACTGGGCGTTGAAGAGCCGGAAGTGCGCCGGCCGCGCCAGCTCGGCGCGGATGGCGTCGCGGAACGCGGGCTCCCGCAGCTTGGCCGTAAAGGCCGCGCCCCTCAGCGGCAGCGCCGGCTTCCAGGACTCCAGGCCCTCGAGCACGTACGGCGAGCGCATGGTGAAGTCCATGGACAGCGGGCAGCAGGAGATCGCGCCGAGCATGCGCCGCCCGCGCGCATTGGCCGCGGCGATCGCCTCGAGGTCGAGGAACACCGAGCGCGGGTTGGTGCTGTTGTGCAGGAGCGCCGCCACCACCACGGGGCGCCCCGAGTCGGCGGCGAGCTCCTCGAGGAACGCGACCGGCGTCTGCCCGCCCTTGGTGAGCATGAACACGCCGCGCCCGGCCTCCTTCAGCGCGCCCACCAGCGCACGCAGCTCGGCGTCGTCGGCGAGGCGCGAGGGCATCGGCAGGCCGCCGTCGCCGTTGTGCGCGGGCGAGGTGCTGGTCGCGAAGCCGACCGCGCCCGCGCGCATGCCCTCGAGGAGCAGCGCGCGCATGCGCGCCACTTCCTCGCGCGTGGCCGCGCGCCGCGGCGCGTCCTCGCCCATCACGTAGCTGCGCAGCGACGAGTGCCCGACGAAGCCCGCGACGTTGATCGCGCAGCCGCGCCGCTCGAGCATGTCGAAGTACTGCGGGATCGACTCGAAGTCCCAGCGGATGCCCTGGCGCAGCACCTCGAGCGACATGCCCTCCACCTGCGTCAGGTTCTTCATCACCAGGTCGCGGTCCGCCGGCCGGCAGGGCGCGATGGTGAAGCCGCAGTTGCCGATCACGGCGGTGGTCACGCCGAGCGAGGGCGAGGGCGAGAGCCCGGCGTCCCAGGTGACCTGCGCGTCGTAGTGCGTGTGGTTGTCGATGATGCCGGGCATCAGCGCGAGGCCGTCGGCGTCGACCTTCTCCCGGCCCGACAGGCCCTGGCCGATCTCGGCGATCTTCCCGTCCCGCACCGCAAGGTCGGCGACGTAAGGCGCGCCGCCCAGCCCGTCGACGATCGTGGCGTTTCGAATGGCCAGGTCGTGCATGCCCCTATACTAACCGCATGGATCCGTACGACGTGAAGGGCAAGAGCGTGGTGGTGACCGGCGCCGCCATGGGTATTGGCAAAGCCACCGCCGACCTCTTCGCTTCCCGGGGTTCCTCGGTCGCCCGGCTCGATGTTGAGCCGGGCGAAAGCATTTTGGCCTGCGACGTCACCGATGAATCCGCCGTGGATGCCACGTTCGCCAGAATTGGCCGCATCGACATCCTGGTCAACAACGCCGGCATCGCGGTGCGCAAGAACTCGCTCGACATCACGCGCGAGGAGTGGGACCGGGTCATCGCCGTCAACCAGACGGGCGTGTTCCTCTGCGCGCGCGCCGCGGCGCGCTCGATGAAGGCGCACGGCGGCGGGGCGATCGTCAACCTCGCCTCGATCATGGGCTTCTCGGGCGGCATCTACCCGAATCCCGCCTACCAGGCCTCCAAGGGCGCGGTGGTCAACCTGACGCGCGCGCTGGCGCTCGAGTTCGCGCCGCTCGGCATCCGCGTGAACGCGGTCGCGCCGACCTACGTGCGCACCGACCTCACGGGGCCGATCTTCTCCAGCCCGGAGCTGCTGCGGACGGTCATGGGCCACACGCCCCTCGGCCGGCTGCCGGAGGTGGAGGACATCGCGCAGGCGATCCTGTTCCTCGCCAGCCCCGCGGCGCGCTGCATCACTGGCGTGACGCTGCCGGTGGACAGCGGCTACCTCGCCCGCTAGCATCCGCCGCCTGATGCGCAGACCCCTGGCCGCCTGGCTCGCGCTTGCCGCGTTTGCAATGCAGGCACTGTGGCCGCTCGCGGCCGCGGCGACGCCGCTGCCCTCGGATGTCTGCACGGTCGCCGGCTCGGTGCCGATGCCGGACCCGAATGCGCCGGCGTGCCGGCTGCACTGCGCCGCCTGCATTGCCGGGGCCGGGCAGGCGGCGTTTCCAGCGCCGCCCTCGCCGCCGGCGCTGCGGCCCGCAGTACCGGTTCTTCGCGTCGCGGAGCGCCCGGCGCCGCCCGCGCGTTCGATCCTCGCGGCGGCGGCCGCACCCGCGCGAGCACCGCCCGCAGCTTCCTGAAGGGTCAGTCCGTGATCCGCGCGGCGCAATCCGCGTGGCGTTCGATTCCGATCAGGAGAGATTCATGAAGAGAATTGCATTCGCGCTGGCCGCGGCGCTCGCCGCCGGCCTTGCGCAGGCGCAGGTCGAAGTGAAGGACGCGTGGGTGCGCGGCATGGTGCCCGGGCAGGACACGACCGGGGCGTTCCTCAGCATCACCTCGAAGCAGGACGCGAGGCTGGTCGGCGTGAGGACGCCGGCCGCCGGCATGGCCGAGCTGCACCGCTCGACGATGGAGGGCGGCGTCATGCGCATGCGCCCGGTCGAGAGCCTCCTGCTGCCGGCGGGCACGCCGGTCGAGTTGAAGCCCGGCGGCTACCACCTCATGCTGATGCACGTGAAGCAGGCGCTCAAGGAGGGTGGCAAGGTGCCGCTCACGCTCGAGATCGTGGGCGCTGACGGCAAGCGCGAGTCGGTGACCGTCGAGGCGCCGGTGCTGGCGATCTCGGCGTCCGGGCCCGGCCACGGCATGCACTAGCCCGGCAGGCGGCCGGTGGCGAGGTAGCGCCAGCCCGGGGGCCACTGCACCTCGAGGCGGAAGCCCTCGAGGCGCGGCGCGAGCTTCGCCCACGGCCGCTCGAAGTTCTCCATGTCGGTGATGTAGCGGCGGTGCGTGGCGCGCAGGTACCAGTTCACGGGCGCTCCCCAGGCGGGCCACAGCTTCGTGCCGCACATCGCGACGCGCGCGCCCGGCTTCGCCTGCGCGAGCAGGCCGTCGAGCGCCGCCTCGGACTGCAGGATGTCGTGCACGTAGCTGAAGAGCAGTGCGTCGGCCGGCGCGTCGAAGCGCGCTGCCTCGGCTGTCGCCTCGATCAGCGCGACGTTGCGCCAGCCGGCCGTGGCGATGCGCGCGCGGGCGATGCCGAGCAGCTCGGGGGAGTGGTCGAAGGCGAGCAGCCGGCCCGCGGGCCCGATGGCCTCTTCGATCGGCGCGAAGGAGAACCCGGTGCCGCAGCCCGCGTCCAGCACGACGTCGCCGGGACGCAGCGCGAGCGCCGAGACGGCGCGCAGGCGCTGCGCGTTGATCAGCCGCGTGCGGCGGTCGTAGCGGGCGGCGAGTTGCGCGTAGTCGGCGACCGAGCGGGCGGCGTCAGCCCGCATCGCGCGCGAGGCGCACGCCGCTGAATTGCCAGCGCGCGGCCGACGGGAAGAAGTTCCGGTAGCTGCGGCGCGCGTGTCCCGCGGGGGTGGCGCAGGAGCCGCCGCGCAGCACGTACTGGTTGGACATGAACTTGCCGTTGTACTCGCCGACCGCGCCCGGTGCGGGCCGGTAGCCCGGGTAGGGCGCGTAGCTGCTCGAGGTCCATTCCCAGACTTCGCCGCCGGCCGGCGCCGCGTGCTCCCACTCGAACTCGGTCGGCAGGCGCGCGCCGGACCAGCGCGCGAACGCGTCGGCCTCGAAATGCGAGAGGTGCGCGGCGGGCGCGCCGGGATCGAGCGGGACGGCGCCGCGCAGCGTGAACTCGTGCCAGCCGCCGTCGCGCCGGCGCCAGTAGAGCGGCGCCTGCCAGCCCTGCGCATTCGCGAGCGCCCAGCCCTCGGAGAGCCACAGCTCGGGCCGCCGGTAGCCGCCGTCCTCGACGAAGGCGAGCAGCTCGGCGTTCGTCGCCGGCCGGCTGGCGATCTCGAAGAGCGCGAGCAGCACGCGGTGGCGCGGCATCTCGTTGTCGAAGCAGAAGCCCGCGCCGTCGTGGCCGATGTCCGCCTCGCCGCCCTCGAAGCCGCGCCAGGCGAGCGCCTCGCGGCCGCCCTCGGGATGTGGCGCTCCCGCGCCGTAGGCGGGCTCGAGCGGATTGAGCGACAGCAGGTGCTTCACGTCCGTGAGGATCAGCTCCTGGTGCTGCTGCTCGTGGTGCAGGCCGAGCTCGACGAGGCTGAGCGCCTCGTCGGACAGCGTCGGGCCGCGGAGCAGCCGGGCCATGGCCTCGTCGACGGCCGCGCGATAGGCGCGCACCTCCTCGAGCGGCGGCCGCGACAGCATGCCGCGCTGCGGCCGCGAGAACTGCTCGCCGACCGCGTTGTAGTAGGAATTGAACAGGAACCGGTAGGCGGGATGGAACGGCCGGTGGCCGGCGGCGAAGCGCGCCAGCACGAAGGTCTCGAAGAACCAGGTGGTGTGCGCGAGGTGCCACTTGACCGGGCTCGCGTCCGGCATCGACTGCAGCGCACAGTCCTCGGCCGAGAGGCCCGCGGCCAGCGCCGCGCTCGCCTGGCGGATCGACGGGTAATGCTCGGCGAGCTCGCCCTGGGCGAGCGGCGCATGGTCGGGTTTCATGGTCCTCCAGTCGGGCCGGAGAGCGGAATCCTTACGGACTTTACGCCTCGGACGGGCCTGCGCAACCCCGCCCGGATGACATCGCGAAACCGCGGCGGCGGCTCAGTACCCCGCGGCGAAATCGACGAGGTTCTTCGGCAGCTCGCCGCGGCGCACGAGCTCCACGTTCTCGGCGATCCTGCCGACCGAGGTGCGCGGCTCGGAGAGCGCCGCGATGTGCGGCGTCACCGTCACGCCGGGATGCGTCCACAGC
>DASUFW010000103.1:0-1028 GCA_036274335.1 Burkholderiales bacterium
TCTGGCTCGAATTCCTTCAGCGCGGCGGGGTTGCGGCGGATCACGCCGTTGCGGTCGCGGCGCAGAAGGCCCTTCGCCAGCGCGCGGTCGATATGGGGCTTCAGTTCCTTCTCGGTGACGCCCAAGCTGGAGGCCCACTGCGCGCGCGGCGTCTTGCCGGCGAGCAGGCGCAGGAACTCGGCGGCGGTGTCGCGCTGCGGCGCCTCCGGCTGCGGGGAGGCTTCGGTCTCGCCGGCGGAATCGCTCGGGGCCAGCTCGGCACCGATGGTGAACTGCTTGGCGAATTCGTCGTCGGAGACTGTCGTGCGCACCGCATCGTAACGGCGATCCACCTCGTTCGGCGCGAGGACGGGATAGTCCGGCGGCAGATCGAACTGGCGCGCATACTGCTCCAGCGTGACGCCGCGCTGTTTCAGATGTGGGCGGATATCGGTGTGTTTGGAGCCGTCGATCAGCGAGACGATCGCGGCCGGGGTGATGCTGAATTTGACCGGGACGGCGGGCTTGTCGGGCATTTCGCCCATCTTAAGCTCGCGCGTGGGCTCCGGGGTTAGCCGCCGGGCCGCCGCCGCGCGCAGTTCGCCGGCGATGCGCTCCTTGCTCCAGTTCGGCCGCGCGGGCACGCCGGAGCGGGCGGCCGCCGAGGATAGCTCCGCCTTGCTCATCTGCATCAGTTCGGCCATGGAGCGGTCGCCAGGATGCTCGCCTTCGCGCAGATTGAGGCTGCCGCGAGCGGCGCGCGGGCGGCGCGCGGGCATGGCGGCGACCACCTCGTCAAAGCCGGTCAGCAGATCGGGCTGCTGCTGCGCGATCATCTCGCGGATACGCTCGACCACCTGCGGATCGGGGCCGCGCTTGGCGGTCATCTCCTGGAGCGCCTCAACATCAGCCTCGCGCATCGAGACCTCTTCGAGCAGGTCGGCGACATCTTCGCCGCGCCGCACCCGGTCGATCACCTCCAGGCGGTCGTCTTCCTTCAGGCCGCGATAGACCTTGGCCAGCACCGGCTCGCCGAATTCCTCATCATA
>DASUFW010000104.1:0-13848 GCA_036274335.1 Burkholderiales bacterium
TTCCAGGTGGGACGCACACGCGCCCTGATGCGGGAAGGCGCGCCGCTCGGCCGACGACTGCCCGGCCGGCTCGGGCTCGAGATCCGCACCACCGTGCAGGGGGGGCTGCGCATCCTCGACAAGATCGAGCGGGCCGGCTTCGACATCTTCCGCCGCCGGCCCGTGCTGCGCGCCCTCGACTGGCCGCTGCTGATCGCGCGGGCCCTGTGACGCCGGACCAGTACTGCCAGCAGAAGGCGGCCGCGAGCGGCTCGAGCTTCTACTACGCATTCCTGTTCCTGCCGGCGGCGCGGCGCCGCGCGATTACCGCGCTGTATGCGTTTTGCCGCGAGGTCGACGACGTGGTCGACGAGACGCACGACGCGCAGCTCGCGGCCACCAAGCTCGCCTGGTGGCGGCAGGAGGTCGGCCTGCTGTTCCAGGGCAAGCCGCAGCACCCCGTCAGCCGGGCGCTGCATCCCGCGCTCGAGCCCTACGGCCTGACCGCGGCGAGGCTCAACGAGATCATCGACGGCGTCGAGATGGACCTGACGCAGACGCGCTACCTGGATTTCGCCGGGCTGGAACGCTACTGCCATCGCGTCGCCGGCGTGGTGGGCCTGCTCGCCGCGGGCATCTTCGGCTACCGCGACCCGCGCACGCTCGAGTACGCGCGCGCGCTCGGTATCGCCTTCCAGCTGACCAACATCCTCCGTGACGTCGGCGAGGACGCGCGCCGCAACCGCATCTACCTGCCGATCGAGGACCTGCAGCGCCACGGCGTGAGCGCCGCCGACCTGCTGCAGGGGCGCCACAGCGAAGCGTTCGTGGCCTTGATGGCGTTCCAGGCGGCGCGCGCGCGCGACTGGTACGCCCGCGCCCTGGCGCTGCTGCCGGCCGAGGACCGACGCGCCCAGCGCCCGGGACTCATCATGGCGGCCATCTACCGGACGCTGCTCGACGAAATCGAGCGCGACGGTTTCCAGGTCCTGCGCCAGCGCACTTCGCTCACGCCGCTGCGCAAGCTCTGGGTCGCCTGGAAGACGTGGCTCGGCGCATAGCGGTCGTCGGCGCCGGCTACGCCGGGATGGCCGCCGCGGTCACGCTCGCGGAGCGCGGCGCGCAGGTCGTCGTGATCGAAGCGGGCGCCCTGCCCGGGGGCCGCGCGCGGCGCGTCCATACCCAGGGACGCACGCTCGACAACGGCCAGCACATCCTGATCGGCGCCTACGTGACGCTGTTCGGCCTGATGCGCACCGTCGGCGTTCCGCGGGACGCGGTGCTGCGGCTGCCGCTCGACCTGCGCTACGCGGATGGCGTGCACCTGCGACGCGTCGGGCTGCCGGGTCCGCTCGGCCTCCTGGGCGGGCTCCTCGGCGCGCGCGGCCTGCCCTGGCGCGAGCGGCTCGGCGCCGTGCGCTTCCTGAGCGCCCAGCGGCGCGCCGGATTCCGCCTTGCGGTGGATTGCAGTGTGCTGGAGCTCCTGCAGCGGTTCGACCAGCAGGGGCGCATCGGGCATTACGTGTGGAAGCCGCTTTGCGTGTCGGCCCTGAACACGCCGCCCGAGCAGGCCTCCGCGAACGTCTTCCTCGCCGTGCTGCGCGACACGCTGGCCGCCGGCCCGGCGGCCAGCGACCTCGTGCTGCCGCGGGTCGACCTCTCGCGGCTGTTCCCCGAGCCCGCCGCAGAATGGCTGCGCGCCCGCGGCGCCGAGTTGAGATACGACGCGCCGGCCAAGGACCTCGACGCGCTGCGCCGTGCGCACGACGCCGTCATCCTCGCGGTCGGCCCTCACCAGCTCAGGACCCTTGCGCCGGGCCTCGCCCCCGAGTTCGAGTACCAGCCCATCACGACGTGCTACCTGCAGTACCCGGGCCAGGTGCGCCTGCCCTTCCCCATGCTCGGCCTGTCGGGCGGGCTGGTGCAATGGGTCTTCGACCGCGGCGCGCTGACCGGCGAGGCGGGCCGGCTGGCCGCCGTCATCAGCGCGCAAGGCGACCACCAGCAGCTCTCGCAGGACGACCTCGCGCGCCACTGCCACCGGGAGCTGGCGGCGGCGATCCCGGGGCTGCCCGAACCCGAATGGAGCCGGGTGATCGCCGAGAAGCGCGCCACCATCACCGTGCGGCCCGGACTGCGGCGACCGGACATCGAAACGCCGCTTCCCGGCCTATTCCTGGCGGGCGACTATACCGACCCCGAGTATCCGCCGACCCTCGAGGCCGCGGCGCGCAGCGGCGTGCGCGCAGCGACGCGGGCGTTGGCGCAATAGGTGGATCAAGGAGCGACGATGGAACAGCGAAGGCTGGGCGCGACCGGGCTGAAGGTTCCCGCCCTCACGATGGGCACGGTGACCTTCGGCGGCGGCACCGAATTCTTCAAGGCCTGGGGCGAGACGGACGTTGCGGAGGCATCGCGGCTCGTCGACGTCTGCCTGGACGCGGGCGTGACCATGTTCGATACCGCCGACGTGTATTCGACGGGCATGGCGGAGGAGATCCTCGGCAAGGCGATCCGCGGCAAGCGCGAGCAGTTGCTGATCTCCACCAAGGGCAGCTTCCGCATGGGCCCGGGTCCCAACCAGATCGGCTCCTCGCGGCAGCACCTGGTGTCCGCCGTCGAAGCGAGCCTGCGGCGCCTGGGGACCGATCGCATCGATCTCTACTACCTGCACGGTTTCGACGCGATGACGCCGGTCGAGGAAGCGCTCGGCGCGCTCGACGACATGGTGCGCGCGGGCAAGCTGCGCTACCTCGGCTGCTCGAACTTCTCGGGCTGGCATCTCATGAAATCGCTCGCCGCGTCGGACCGCCTGGGCTTGGCGCGCTATGCCGCGCACCAGGCCTACTACTCGCTCGTCGGGCGCGACTACGAGTGGGAGCTGATGCCGCTCGCCCTCGACCAGGGCGTCGCGACGACCGTGTGGAGCCCGCTCGCCTGGGGAAGGCTGTCGGGAAAGTTCCGGCGCGGCAAGCCGGTGCCGGAGGATTCGCGGCTCGCCGCGTCGATCACGCACGCGCGCGGGCCCCAGGTACCTGAGGAGTACCTGTACCGCGTGGTGGACGCGCTCGACGCGACCGCCCGTGAGACCGGGAAGAGCGTCGCGCAGGTCGCGCTGAACTGGCTCCTGCAGCGGCCGTCGGTGTCGTCGGTGGTCATCGGCGTGCGCAACGAGGCCCAATTGCGCGACAACCTCGGCGCCGTGGGCTGGAAGCTCGAGCCGGCACAGATCGCGAAGCTCGACGCCGCGAGCGCCGTGCCGATCGCCTATCCCTACTGGCATCAGCGAACCATTTACGGGGAGCGCAATCCGCCTCCGGTATGAGGAGGACCTTGCGCGCGCTGCGCGCCGATATCACCACCCTGGCGGTGGACGCGATCGTCAACGCGGCCAACGAAACCCTGCTCGGCGGCGGTGGCGTGGACGGCGCGATCCACCGGGCGGCCGGGCCGGCGCTGCTGGCCGAGTGCCGGACGCTCGGCGGCTGCGCCACCGGCGACGCCAAGCTCACGCGCGGCTACCGGCTCAAGGCCCGGTACGTGATCCATACGGTCGGCCCCGTCTGGCGCGGGGGCGGTTCGCGAGAGGCCGAACTGCTCGCCGCCTGCTACCGGCGCTCGCTCGAGCTCGCAACGCGCCACGGCGTACTGCGGCTCGCCTTCCCCGCCATCAGCACCGGCGTGTACGGCTACCCGAAGGACGACGCCGCGGCGATCGCCGTCGACACGGTCCGCGCGCACGCCGCGCCGCCGCTGGAGGAGATCCTGTTCTGCTGCTTCTCGGAGGACGACGAGCGGCGCTACCGCGCGCTGCTCACAGCTCGCGGAGCAGCCTGACGGCCTGGTCGACCCGCTCCACGGCGATGACCTCCAGCCCCGCGATCCGCCCCTTGGGCGCGTTCGCCTTCGGCACGATCGCGCGGGTGAAGCCGAGCTTCGCCGCCTCCTTGAGCCGGTCCTGACCGCGCGGCGCAGGCCGCACCTCGCCCGCAAGCCCCACCTCGCCAAACGCGAGCACCTTGCCCGGCACGGGCCGGTCGGTGAGCGAGGACACGATGGCGAGCGCCACGGCGAGGTCCGCGGCCGGCTCGCCGATGCGCACGCCGCCGACCGCGTTGACGAACACGTCCTGATCCATGGTGGCGATGCCCGCGTGCCGGTGCAGGACCGCGAGCAGCATCGCCAGTCGATTCTGCTCCAGGCCGACGCCCAGGCGTCGCGGATTGGGCGCGTGCGCCGCATCCACCAGCGCCTGGATCTCCACGAGCAGCGGACGCGTGCCCTCGAGCGTCGCCAGCACGCAGGAGCCGGCCACGTCCTTCTCGTGGCGCTGCAGGAACAGCGCCGAGGGGTTGGCGACCCCGCGCAGGCCGCCGTCGGTCATCGCGAACACGCCGAGCTCGTTCACCGCGCCGAAGCGGTTCTTTACCGCGCGCACCAGGCGGAACGCGGAGTGCGGATCGCCCTCGAAGTAGAGCACCGTGTCCACGATGTGCTCGAGGACGCGCGGCCCCGCGATGGCGCCCTCCTTGGTGACGTGCCCGACGATGAAGAGCGCCGTCCCCGCCTTCTTGGCGTGACGCGTGAGCTGGGCGGCGCACTCGCGCACCTGCGCGACCGAGCCCGGCGCGGATTGCAGGGTCTCCGACCAGAGCGTCTGGATCGAATCCACCACCGCCACCTCGGGCCGCGCCGCCTGCAGCGAGCCGAGCACACGCTCGAGCTGGATCTCCGCGAGCAGCGCGACTTGCGCCGCGCCGACGCCGAGCCGCCGCGCGCGCAAGGCCACCTGCTCCGCCGACTCTTCCCCCGAGACGTACAGCACCGGGCGCTCCGCCGCGAGCGCCGCGAGCGCCTGCAGCAGCAGCGTCGACTTGCCGATACCCGGGTCGCCGCCGATCAGCGTCACCTGCCCCGCGACCAGTCCCCCGCCCAGCACCCGGTCGAGCTCCGCGAGGCCCGTCGGCACGCGGGCCGCCTCGCGCGCTTCCACCTCGGCGAGCGGCACGGGACTCGCCGCCGGGCCCGCCGCGCGCGCGCCGCGCTCGGCCGCCTGCTCGCTCATCGTGCCCGCCTCGCCGCACGACGGGCACAGGCCCATCCACTTGAGCGCCGTGGCGCCGCACTCCGAGCAGACGAAGACCGACTTGGCCTTGGCCATCAGGGCTCCTCGTGCACCGGCACGCGCGGCGCCAGCGCGCACAGCAGTTCGTAGGAGACGGTCCCCGCAGCCGCCGCGACCTCCTCGGCGGGCAGCCCCTCCCCCCACAACGTCACTGGCGAGCCGATGTAGGCGTCCTCGATATCCGTGATGTCCACGCACAGCATGTCCATCGACACGCGTCCGACCACGCGCGTGCGCCGGCCCTTCACCAGGACGGGCGTCCCGGTCGGGGCATGGCGCGGGTAGCCGTCGGCGTAGCCGCAGGCCACCACGCCCAGGGTCATGGGCGCCTTCGCCTCGAAGCCGAAGCCGTAGCCGACCCGCTCCCCGGGGGCCAGGTCCTGCACGCCGATCAGCTCCGAGGTCAGCGTCATGACCGGCTGCAGGCCGATGTCCGCCGCCGTCCAGTCGGGAAACGGCGAGCAGCCATACAGCATGATGCCCGGCCGAACCCAGCCTTCGCGCGCCTCCTTGAAACGCAGCAGCGCCGCGGAGTTGGCGAGCGACCTCGGCGCCTCCAGTCCGCTCGTGAGCTCGTTGAACCAGCGCAGCTGGCCGTGGATGCCCTCCGATCCCTCGGCGTCGGCGAAGTGCGTCATCAGCGTGAGCTCGCGCGTGCGGGACATGAGGCGCAGGGTGTTGTAGTTGACGCGCAAATCCTCGGCGCCGAATCCCAGCCGATTCATCCCGCTGTTCACCTTGACGTAGACGTCGATGTCCGCGGGGAAGTCCATGTGCTTGAGCAGCTCGACCTGCTCGACGTTGTGGATCACCGGCGTGAGCTGGTACTTGAAGATCAGGTTGACGTCGAGGGGCCGGAAGAAGCCTTCCAGCATCAGGATCGGCTTGGTCACGCCCGCCAGGCGCAGGCGCACGGCCTCCTGGAAATCGAGCACCGCGAAGCCGTCGGCGTCGGCCAGCGCGCGCGCGGCCCGCTCGAGGCCGTGGCCGTAGGCGTTCGCCTTCATCACCGCCCAGACGCGCGCCTCCCCGGCGCTCTCCCGCGCCACCTGCAGGTTGTGGCGCAACGCGGAGGCGCGGAACGTGGCGCGGATCGGCCGGGGCATGCCGCTAGCATAGCCTAGCGCCCCGACCAAAAATGACCGCCCGCCGTCCCGGCGGCGCCATGCTTCCATGCTATAAGTCCGCCGCCATGAGCCTCGGCTTCTACATCATCATGGCGGCGCAGTTCTTCTCGTCGCTGGCCGACAATGCGCTGCTGGTCGCCGCCATCGCGCTGCTGATGCAGAGCGATTCGCCGACGTGGCTCACGCCGTACCTCAAGTTCTTCTTCGTCATCTCGTACGTGGCGCTCGCGCCCTACGTCGGCGCGTTCGCGGACCGCCTGCCCAAGGGGCAGGTGATGTTCCTCGCCAACTCGGTCAAGGTGGCGGGCTGCGCGATGATGCTGTTCGGCGCCAATCCGCTCGCCGCCTACGCGCTGGTCGGGCTGGGCGCGGCCGCCTACTCGCCGGCCAAGTACGGCATCCTCACCGAGTACCTGCCGCCGGCGCGGCTGGTGGTGGCCAACGGCTGGATCGAGGGCCTCACGGTCGGCTCGATCATCCTCGGCACGGTGCTCGGCGGCGTGCTGATCAACGCGCGCGTCTCGGGCCACCTGCTCAGCCTCAACCTGCCGCTCCTCGAGACGGGCATCGACACGCCCGCCGAGGCCGCGATCAGCGTGATCGCGTTCATCTACGTCGCCGCCGCGGCCTTCAACCTGTACGTGCCCCAGACCGGCGTGGCGCTCAAGCCCCTGCCGGCCAACCCGGGCGACACGCTGCGCGATTTCTACCACTGCTGCCAGCGCCTGTGGACCGACCGGCTCGGCCAGATCTCCCTCGCCGTCACCACGCTGTTCTGGGGCGCGGGCGCGACCCTGCAGTTCATCGTCATCGAATGGGCCCGCGTCGCGCTCGGCTTCGGGCTGTCGCGCGCCGCGATCCTGCAGGGCGTCGTCGCGGTGGGCATCGCGCTCGGGGCGATGGTGGCCGCCTGGCGCGTGCCGCTGGACCGCTCGGTGCGCGTCATCCCGCTGGGCATCCTCATGGGACTGGTCGTCATCGTGATGATCTTCGTGCGCGACGTGCGCATTGCGGTCCCGCTGATGATCCTCATCGGCGGCCTGGCCGGCTTCTTCGTCGTGCCGATGAACGCCCTGCTCCAGCACCGCGGCCACAACATCATGGGCGCCGGGCGTTCGATCGCGGTGCAGAACTTCAACGAGAACGCCTCGGTGCTGCTGATGATCGCCGGCTACTCCGCGCTGCTCAGCACCGGCGTGTCGATCTACTGGGTGATCGCGGGATTCGGCCTGTTCATCGCGGGCACGCAGTTCCTGGTGCTGCTCTGGTACCGGCGCAACCTGCGCAGGCACCACGAGGAGATCGAGGCGCTGCTCGAGATCGCGCGCTCCGACAAGCAGTAAGAAAAATAGGGACAGACCCTATTTTTCGAGGTGCTTCCTCGCGAACACCAGATCCGCCCAGGCCTTCGCCTTGTCCGGCAGATTGCGGAGCAGGTACGCCGGGTGGTAGGTCACGACCGTCGGCACGCCCTGGTACGCGTGCACCTGCCCGCGCAGGCTGCCAATCGTCGCCTCGGTATTCAGCAGCGTCTGCGCGGCGAAGCGGCCCATCGCCACGATCAGCTTCGGCTGGAGGAGCTGGATCTGGCGCCGCAGGTAGGGCGAGCACGCCGCCACCTCGGCCGGCTCGGGATTGCGGTTGCCCGGCGGCCGGCACTTGAGCACGTTGGCGATGTAGACGTTCTCGCCGCGGCGCAGGGAAAGCGCGGCAAGCATGTTGTCGAGCAGCCGCCCCGCCTGCCCCACGAAGGGCTCGCCGAGCCGGTCCTCTTCCGCGCCCGGCGCCTCGCCGACGAGCAGCCAGTCGGCCTGCTCGTCGCCGACGCCAAAGACCGTCTGCGTGCAGCCCGCGCGCAGCGGGCAGATCGTGCAACCCTTGACCGTGGCCTTGAGTTCCGGCCACGCCATTTCTTCGGTTTGCTTTTCCATCGATCCCGCTGTTTCCGCCGTCTTTGCGGAAACCGCGGGAGTCCTTTGCTGCCTCAAAACCCAGACGGGACTCAATCCCATCTCGGCCAGGATTTCCGAGCGCCGGCTCACAGCGCCCGGCTCAGCACCAGCGCATCCTCGCGCCCCCGCTCGGCGGGGTAGTAGCCGCGCCGCCGCGCGACGCGGCGAAACTCGAAGCGCTCGTAGAGCGCCTGCCCGGGCGCGTTGCTCGGCCGCACCTCGAGGAACATGTGGCGCGCGCCGAGCTCGCGCGACAGGCGCATGGCCTCGCCGAGCATGGCCGCGCCGTGGCCGCGACGCTGGCGCGCCGAGGCGACGGAAAGGTTGAGCAGGTGTGCCTCGCCCACCGCCACCATCAGGACGAAGTAGCCCAGCAGCTCGCGCCCGAGGCGCCAGGTGCGGCAGGTGTAGCCGGAGCGAAGCGAATCGGCGAAGTTGCCGCGGCTCCACGGGTGGCTGTAGACGACCGACTCGATCGCGAGCACCTCGTCGAGGTCCGCCTCGCGCATCGGCGCCAGGCGGGGCGCTTCCTTCAGCACGGCGCTCATGGCTTGCGGCGCTCCTCCGTGGTCAGCGCGACCTTGTCGCGCAGGTACACGGGCGCGGCGCGCGCGGCGTCCACGCCCTCCCCCGAGGCCAGCCGCGGCGCGGCAAGCCGGGCCACGGCCGGCGCCCCCGGGTGCACTTCCGGGTAGACCTGCGCGAAACCCAGATCGCCGTAGGCGGCGAAGCCGTTGCCGCAGCCCACCCAGCCGTCGCCGGCGGGACGCGGCGCCTGCGCCGGTGCGACGCACTGCGCGGGGATCACCTCGCGCCAGCCGCCGGCCGGCATCTTCTCCAGCGCCGCATAGTACACCTCGCCCATGCGCGCATCGAGGCAGGCGGCCACGCGCGGCAGGCCGAGCGCTTCGGCCATCGCCTCGAGCGAAGACACGCCGCACACCGGCAGGTCCCTCGCGAACGCGATGCCCTGGGCCACGCCGCAGGCGATGCGCAATCCCGTGAACGATCCGGGCCCGGCGCCGAAGGCCACGGCCTCGAGGTCGGCCATGCGCGCGCCCGCGCCGGCGAGCAGCGACTCCAGCATCGGCAGGATCAGCTCGCCGTGCCGGTGGCCGGCGCGCTGCTCGATCGCGCGCAGCTCGCCGTCGAGCCAGAGCGCGACGGAGCACCACTCGGTGGAGGTCTCGAAGGCCGCGAATTTCACCGGAGGATTCTAGCTATACTCATGCCCATGAAAGAGCACAAGATCGCAGTGATCCCCGGCGACGGCATCGGCCGCGAAGTGATGCCCGAAGGCGTGCGCGTGCTGGAGGCGGTGGGCGCGCGGCACGGCCTGCGCTTCCAGTGGCAGGAGTTTCCCTGGAGCTGCGACTGGTACAAGGCACACGGCCGCATGTGCCCGGAGGACGCGCCGCAGATCCTGCGCAAGTTCGACGCCGTCTACTTCGGGGCGGTGGGCAACCCGGCGATCGTCGCCGACCACATCTCGGCCTGGGGCCTGCTCATCAACTTCCGGCGCTGGTTCGACCTCTACGTGAACCTGCGGCCGGTGCGCCTGTTCGAGGGGCTGCCCTGCCCGCTCGCCGGCCGCCGGCCCGGCGACATCGACTACTTCGTGGTGCGCGAGAACACCGAGGGCGAGTACGGCAACATCGGCGGGCGCGTGTACGAGGGCACCGAGCGCGAAATCGTCACGCAGCAGGCCGTCTTCTCGAGGAAGGGCGTGGACCGCATCATGAAGTACGCGTTCGAGCTCGCGAAGACGCGCAAGAAGCACGTCACCTCCTGCACCAAGTCGAACGGCATCTCGATCACCATGCCGTACTGGGACGAGCGCTTCGCGGAGGTGAAGAAGCAGTACCCGGAGGTGCGCGCCGACCAGTACCACGTCGACGGGCTCTCGATCCAGATGGTGCTCAACCCGGACCGCTTCGATGTCATCGTCGCGTCGAACCTGTTCGGCGACATCCTTTCCGACCTCGGGCCCGCCACGGCAGGCACGATCGGCATCGCGCCCTCCGGCAACATCAATCCGGAGCGCACGGCGCCTTCCATCTTCGAGCCGGTGCACGGCTCGGCGCCCGACATCGCGGGCAAGAAGATCGCCAACCCGATCGCCCAGATCTGGTCGGGCGCGCTGATGCTCGAGCACCTCGGCCACCCGCAGGCCGCCGCCGACGTGGTGCGCGCCATCGAGCGCGTGATCGTCGAAGGGCCCCACACCCCCGACATGAAGGGCAAGGCGTCCACGTCCGAGGTCGGCGCGGCGGTGGCCGAGGCAGCGCGCGGCGCATCCAAGCGCGCGGCGTGAAGACCTACCGCATCGCCGCGATTCCCGGCGACGGCATCGGCAACGAGGTCATCCCCGCCGGCATCGAGGTGCTGGACGCGCTTGCCGGCAAGGAGGATTTCCGCCTCGCCTACGAGCACTTCGACTGGAGCTCGGCGCGCTACAAGAGGACCGGCGCCTACATTCCCGAGGGCGGCCTGGAGAAGCTGAAGGGCTGCGACGCCATCTTCTTCGGCGCCGTCGGCGCGCCCGACGTGCCCGATCACGTGTCGCTGTGGGGCCTGCGCTTGCCGATCTGCCAGGGCTTCGACCAGTATGCGAACGTGCGGCCCTCGCGCGTGCTGCCCGGCGTGACCAGCCCCCTCGCGAACGCGAAGGACATCGACTGGGTCATCATCCGCGAGAATTCCGAGGGCGAGTACTCGGGCTCCGGCGGGCGCGTGCACCAGGGCCTTCCCGAGGAAGTCGCCACCGAGACTTCCGTGTTCACCCGCACGGGCGTCGCGCGCATCCATCGCTTCGCCTTCGACCTGGCGCGCCGGCGCCCGCGCAAGCAGCTGACGCTGGTCACCAAGTCGAACGCCCAGCGCCACGGCATGGTGCTGTGGGACCAGATCTTCTACGAGGTGGCCAAGGACTACCCCGACGTGAAGACCGACCGGGTCCTGGTCGACGCGATGACCACGCGCATGGTGCTGAAGCCCGCGTCGCTGGACACGATCGTGGCTTCTAACCTGCACGCGGACATCCTGTCCGACCTCGCCGCGGCGCTTTCGGGGTCGCTGGGCATCGCGCCGACCGCGAACCTCAATCCCGAGCGGACCTTCCCCTCGATGTTCGAGCCGATCCACGGCTCCGCCTTCGACATCACCGGCAAGGGCGTCGCCAACCCGGTCGCCACCTTCTGGACCGCCTCCATGATGCTCGAGCACCTCGGCGAGCCGAAAGCCGCGGCGCGGCTGATGCGCGCCATCGAACGTACCACCGAAGAGCAGGTGTTCACCCCCGACCTGGGCGGTGTGCACGACACGCGCGCGGTGACCAACGCGGTCCTGCGCGCCCTGTAGTGCTGCACGCCGACAGCGCGCGCAACCGCCTCACCGGCATCGGCATCGTCTCCCTGACCTACCTCTGCTTCGCGCTGCTCGACGGCAGCGCCAAGTGGCTGGTGCAGTCGGTGCCCGTGCTGGTGGTGGTCTGGCTGCGCTTCCTCACGCACACCCTGCTCGCCTCGGCGCTGCTGCTCCCGCTGCGCGGGCTCGCGCTCGTGCGCACGCGCCATCTGCGCTGGCACCTGCTGCGCGGCCTCATGTTCTGCGCGATGACCGGGATCAATTTCTGGGCGCTGCAGTACCTGCAGCTGACGGTGACGGCGTCGATCTTTTTCCTGGTGCCCATCCTCATCGCCGTGATGAGCGCGCCGCTGCTCGGCGAGCGCATCGACAAACGGCGCTGGATCGCGATCCTGGTCGGCTTCGCCGGCGTGCTGGTGGTGGTGCGGCCGGGCTCGGCCGCCTTTCATCCCGCGATGCTGCTGTCGCTCGCCAACGCCGTCATCTACGCCGCCTTCAACCTCATGACGCGCAAGCTCGCCGCCTACGACACGGCCGAGACCATCCAGTTCCTGCCCGCGCTGACGGCCAGCGTGGTGCTGGCGCCGTTTGCGCTCGCCGCGTGGGAGCCCCCGCACGGCGCGTTGCAATGGACGGTGCTGTGCCTGATGGGTGTGTTCGGCGGCGTCGGACACTACCTGCTCGCGCTGGCGCATCGCTATGCGCCCGCCAGCACGCTGGCGCCGTTCCTCTACCAGCAGATCCTTTACATGGCCGCGTTCGGCTACCTCGTGTTCGGCAGCGTGCCCGACGCCGCGGTCTGGATCGGGGCCGCCATCGTGATTCTGAGCGGCCTGTACCTGTTCAGCCGCGAGCGGCGCCCCCGGGTAGGGTAGGCTAGACTTTCCGTCAGGGAGGAACGATGGCGGACAGCGTAGCCATACCGCTGTGGCTCGCGATCGGCGGCGCGCTGCTCGCGGCGTGGGCGCTCTACGAGCACGCACTCATGCCGGCGCTGCGCTGGCTGGTCATGCATCCGGCCAACCAGGTGATCGACGAAGTCGGGAAACGACTTCGCATCGGCATCCGCCCGTTCCAGCGCACGCGCCGCCAGGCGCTCATCCACCGCCTCATGACGGATCCCAAGGTGCAGCGCGCGGCCGAGGAGTACGCGCGCGAGCACGGCATCCCGGTCACCGCGGCGCTGCGCCGCGCCGAGCGCTACGCGCGCGACACCGTGCCGGCCTTCAACGCCTACCTGTACTTCCGCGTCGGCTACTGGCTCGGCAAGCGCCTCGCCCAGATGCTCTATCGCGTGCGGCTGGGCTACGTGGACGCGGAGAACCTGCAGCGCGTGGAGCCCGACTCGACGGTGGTGTTCGTGATGAACCACCGCTCCAACATGGACTACGTGCTGGCGGGCTACCTGGCCGCCGACCAGACAGCGCTCTCCTACGCGGTCGGCGAATGGGCGCGCGTCTGGCCGCTGTCGGCGCTCATCCGCTGGATGGGCGCCTATTTCGTGCGGCGCAACTCCAAGGACGAGCTCTACCGGCGGGTGCTGGAGCGCTACATCGTCATGGCGACCGAAGCGGGCGTGCCGCAGGCCGTGTTCCCGGAGGGCGGATTGACGCGCGACGGACGGCTGCGCGAGCCGCGGCTGGGCGCCATCGACTACATGATGCGCGGCTTCCGCCTCGACGGCGACCGCGACCTCGTGTTCGTGCCGCTCGGCATCAATTACGACCGCGTGCTCGAGGACCGCACCCTGCTGCGCGCCCTCGACCCCGCCGTGACGCGGCGCGGGCGGCTCGCCGCCCTCGGCACCACCTTCGGGTTCTTCCTGCGCAACCTGTGGCTGGGACTGCGCAGCCGCTGGTACCGCTTCGGCTACGCCTGCGTGAACTTCGGCGCGCCGGTCTCCATGCGCGAGTACTGCCAGGCGCGCGGCCTGGACTTCCACCGCCTGTCGGGCGAGGCGCGGCGCGCCGAGATGAGCGCGCTCGGCGCCCACCTCATGCAGGCGGTGGGCCGCATCATTCCCGTGCTCCCCGTGCCGCTCATCGCCACCGTGCTCGTGGCCCGCGAGGGCCGCGCCCTCTCACTGTTCGACCTGAAGAGCGAGGTGGCGTCTCTGCTCGACCGCCTGCATGCGCGCGGCGCGCACATCTACGTCCCGCGGCGGGACTTCGACTACGCGATCAACGTGGGGCTGAGGATGCTCCGCCTGCGGCACCTGGTCGGCGAGCGCGAGGGGCTGGTGTATGCCGAGGCCGAGGAGTTGCCGCTGCTGAAGTACTACGCGAATTCGATTGCGCAC
>DASUFW010000105.1:0-1813 GCA_036274335.1 Burkholderiales bacterium
CAGCGCCTGCCGGATCTGCTCGAGCGCCGAAGGATCCTCGATGGTGGTCAGGTCGCCCGGATCGCGCCGCTCGGCGAGCGCCTGGATCGAGCGGCGCAGGACCTTGCCCGAGCGCGTCTTGGGCAGCAGCGTCACGAAGAACACCCGGCCCGGCCGGCCGATGGCGCCGAGCTGCTTGTCCACGGTCTGCATCACCTCGCCCTCCAGCTTCATGCGCGCGTCGCTCGAGGCGATCGCCGAGGGGTCCTTCACGACCGCGAAGGCCATGGGCAGCTGTCCCTTGAGCGAGTCCGCCACGCCGACCACCGCGCACTCCGCGATGCCGGGATGCATGTTGACGGCCTCCTCGATCTCGCGGGTGCCCAGGCGGTGGCCCGCCACGTTGATCACGTCGTCGGTGCGCCCGAGGATGAAGTAGTAGCCGTCCTTGTCGCGGATGCCCCAGTCGAAGGTCGAGTAGACGAGCTGGTCCTTGAAGTCGGTGAAGTAGGTCTTCACGAAGCGCTCGTCGTCGCCCCACACCGTGGCCATGCACCCGGGCGGCAGCGGCGGCCTGATGGTGACCACGCCCTTCTCCCCGTCCTCGACGGGCTTGCCGGTGCCTTCGTGCAGCAGGTGCACGTCATAGCCGTACACGGGGAAGCTCGGCGAGCCCATCTTGAGCGGCGTCTTCTCGACGCCCGGGTGCGCCGAGAGCAGCGGCCAGCCGGTCTCGGTCTGCCAGTAGTGGTCGATCACCGGCCGGCCGAGCGCCTCGCTGATCCAGCGGTGCGTCGGCTCGTCGAGCGGCTCGCCCGCGAGGAACAGGTGCTTGAGCGAGGACAGGTCGTACTTCTTCAGGATCGCCGCGTCATGCTTCTTCAGCACGCGGATCGCCGTGGGCGCGGAGAACATGACCGTCGCCTTGGTGTCCTGCACGATTTTCCACCACACGCCGGCGTCGGGCCGCACCGGCACGCCCTCGTACATGATCGTCGTCATGCCGGCGAGCAGCGGCCCGTAGATGATGTACGAATGCCCGACCACCCAGCCGATGTCGGAGGTGGTGAACATCGTCTCGCCGGGCGCGCCGCAGAAGATGCGGTCCATGGACGAAGCGAGCGCCACCGCGTAGCCGCCGACGTCGCGTTGCACGCCCTTCGGCTTGCCGGTGGTCCCCGACGTGTACAGGATGTAGGACGTCTCGTTCGACTCGAGCCAGGCACAGGGAACCTGCGCGCCGGCATGCTTTGCCGCCAGCGCCTTCCAGTCGACGTCGCGGCCGCTCGTCACGGGCATGTTCGGGTCGAGCCCGCGGCGGAACAGCAGCACCTTCTGCGGCGGGTGCTTCGCGAGCTTGAGCGATTCGTCGACCAGCGCCTTGTAGAGCACCGCCTTGCCCATGCGGCTGCCGCCGTCCGCCGTGACCATCAGCACGGGCTTCGCATCGTCGATGCGCGCCGCGAGGCTGGCCGCCGCGAAGCCGCCGAAGACGACGGAGTGGATGGCGCCGAGCCGCGCGCAGGCGAGGATCGCGAAGCAGGCCTCCGGGATCATCGGCATGTAGATGATGACGCGGTCGCCCTTCCCCACGCCGAGCGCCTGCATCATGGCGGCCGCGCGATTCACCTCGGCGTACAGCTCGCGGTACGTGTAGCGCGCCGTCTGGTCCGTCTCGGTCGAGATCCAGACCAGCGCCGCCTGGTCGCCGCGCGCCGCCAGGTGCCGGTCGACGGCGTTGTGGCACAGGTTGGTCTCGCCGCCGACGAACCACTTCGCGAACGGCGGCTTCGCGTACTCGAGCACCTTGCCGAAGGGCTTGTGCCAGTCGATG
>DASUFW010000106.1:0-19774 GCA_036274335.1 Burkholderiales bacterium
CGCGCCGCTCCTGCTCTTCAACCTCGGCGTGCTGCTCGAGGACCTCGACCGCAAGCCGGAGGCGATGGACGCCTACCGCGGCGCGCTGCGCGCCGACCCGAAGCTCGCCGACGGGCACTACAACCTCGCCCTGCTCTACGACCAGTCCGGCCAGCCGCGCGAGGCGCTGCGCCACCTCGCGCAGTACCGGCGGCTCACCTCCTAGCCGCGTACCATCCCCGCGAGCGACTGGGCGACGCCCACCAGGCTCTCGCCCGCCACCAGCCCCGCGGCGGCCGCGACCGTGAAGCGCGCGGCAAGCGACGGGGCGCGCCGCTCGAGGAGCCCGGCGGCGAGCGGCCAGGGGTCGAACGCGCGGCCAGTGATGAGCGTGTAGGCGGGAATCGGCGCCACCAGGCCGCCCGAGATGATCGAGGCGGCCGCCGAGGCGGCGGTCTGGCAGATGTTGCTTTCCTTGATCGTCCAGGGCGCGGCCCGCGCCGCGCGCTCGGCCGCGCGCCAGAAGGCGAGCCCGGCGAGCAGCGCCGCGATCGACATGTTGAACGACCAGCCGATCTTGAGGCCCGAGTAGACGTTGCACGGCGTGAGCGCCGCGCCGAGCACGAGGCCCGTGGCCAGCGCGCGAGGGGAAAGCTCGCGCTCCGTCGCCATGCCGAGGCTAGCGCTCCTCGGTGCGCGGGCCCTCGGGCGTGAGCAGCGTGTTCTTCGCCTCCTTCATCGGCTGCTTGGTGAAACCCTTCAGCGAGCCGAGCAGCTCCGCATCGCGCGGGATCTCGACCGGGCTCATGGCGTAGGCGGTGAGCAGCTCGGCGAGCGAGCGCAGCGCGTGCATGTGGATGCGCTCGTGGCCGTGCGAGGCGTCGATGCCGAAGGCGACGAGCGCGGTGCGCACGTCGTGGCCGGCCTCGATGGCCGAGGCGCTGTCGGAGCGGTAGTAGCGGAACACGTCCTGCTGGAAGCCGATGTCGTTCTCGTGGCAGAGCTTGATGAGCTTGCGCGTCAGGTGGTAGTCGAACGGCCCGGTCTGGTCGGCCATGCCGATGGTCACGCCGAACTCGTCGCTCGCCTGTCCCGGCGCGGTGGTGCCGTTGTCGACCGTCACCAGGGAGGCCACATCCTGGGTGAGCACCGAGGAGGCGCCCACCCCCACCTCCTCCGAGATGGTGAAGATGAAGAGCGTGTCGACGGGCAGCTTCTCGCCGCCCTCGGCGAGCGCCTTGATCGCCGCGAACATCGCCGCGCAGCCCGCCTTGTCGTCGAGGTGGCGCGAGACGATGTAGCCGTTCGGCAGGAACTCGCTGCGCGTGTCGATCGCCACCGTGTCGCCGATCGAGATGCCCAGGCGCCGCAGGTCGCGCTTGGTGCGCGCGAGCGCGTCCACGCGCAGCTCGACGTTCTGCCAGCTGGTCGGCTGCGTGTCGACCTCCTCGTTGTAGGTGTGGCCCGAGGCCTTGAGCGACAGCAGGCTGCCGCGGAAGGACCCCTCGTCGGTGAACACCGTGCAGCGCGCGCCTTCGGCGAAGCGCGCCGACCAGTGCCCGATCGGCACCACTTCCAGCCGCCCGTTGTCCTTCAGGTACTTCACCATCGCGCCGAGCGTGTCGAGGTGCGCGATCATGGCGCGCGCCCCCTTCTGCTCGGCCCCGGGAATGCGCGCGCGGATCGCGCCGCGGCGCGTCAGCTCATATTGAACGCCGAGGCGCGAGAGCTCCTCGCAGGCGTAGCGCACGACGGTGTCCGTGTAGCCCGAGGGGCTGGGAATCTCGAGCAGGCGCTTCAGCACGTCCCCGAGATAGTGGACGTCGACGGTCAGGCGGGACATCGGCGGCTCTCCTCCTTCAGCGCGCGGCCTGCTTGACCGCGGTGGGCATGGACTGCGGGAACAGCAGGTCGACGAAGCGCTCGGCGGTAGGCTGCGGCTCGTGGTTGGCCAGGCCCGGCCGCTCGTTCGCCTCGATGAACCAGTAGCCGGGCTGGCGCGGCGAGCGCACCATGAAGTCGATGCCCGTCACCGGCACGTCGAGCGCGCGCGCCGCGCGCACCGCCGCGTCGACCAGCGACGGGTGCACCTCGGCGGTCACGTCGTGGATGGTACCGCCCGTGTGCAGGTTGGCGGCCTTGCGGACGTTGATCTCCTGCCCGCTCGGCAGCACGTCGTCCAGGCCGAAGCCGGCCTTGGCGATGCAGCGCTCGGTCTCGGCGTCCAGCGGGATCGTCGACTCGCCGCCCGTGGCCGCCGCGCGGCGCCGGCTCTGGCGCTCGATCAGCTCGCGGATCGGGCTCGCGCCGTCGCCGATGACGCGCGCGGGACGCCGGATCGCCGCGGCGACCAGCTTGTAGCCGATGACGATGAGGCGCAGGTCCTCGCCGGTCACGCACTGCTCGACCAGCACGCGGTCGCAGTGCGCGCGCGCGCGCTCGACGGCGGCCATCGCCTCGTCGATCGTCTCCAGACCCACCGCGACGCCGCGGCCCTGCTCGCCGCGCGCCGGCTTCACCGCGACGCTGCCGTGGCGCGAAAGGAATGCCAGGAGGTTGTCGCGCGTGTCGAACTCGATCGCCTCCGGGATGCGCACGCCCGCGCGCGCCACCGCGCGCCGCGTGGCCGCCTTGTCGTCGCACAGGCTCATCGCCACGGCGCTGGTCAGCTCGGAGAGGCTCTCGCGGCACAGGATCGAGCGCCCGCCCGAGGAGAGCCGGAAGAAGCCGCCCTCGGCGTCGACCACCTCGACGCCGATGCCGCGCCGGCGCGCCTCGTCGACGATGATGCGCGCGTAGGGGTTGAGCCCGGCCTCGGGCGGCGCGCCGACGAACAGCTTCTCGTTGATCGCGTTCTTGCGCTTCACCGTGAACACGGGCAGGCGCGTGAAGCCGAGCTTCTCGTACAGCTCGATGGCCTGGTGGTTGGTGGCCATCACCGACAGGTCCATGGTCGCCGCGCCGCGCGCCTGGAAGTACTCCGCCAGGCGCCGCACCAGCGTTTCGCCCACCAGCGGGCGCGCGGCCTGCGGGTCGACCGCGAGGCACCACAGCGATGCGCCGCGCTCGGGGTCGTCGAACGCCCGCGCATGGTCCACGCCGGTCACGGTGCCGATCACCTGGCCGGTCACCTCGTCCTCGGCCACCAGGTACACGATGGTGCGGTTGTCGCGGTGGCTGAACATGAATTCGGGCGGCACCGTCACCATGCGGTGCGCGAGGTAGATGCGGTTCACCGCGTCGGCGTCGGCCTGGCTGGTGACCCAGCGCACCACGAAGCCGCGCGGGCGCTTGCGCGAGGTCCGGTAGGTGGAGAGGTCGAGCCGGAAGGTATGCGAGGGATCGAGGAACAGCGCCTGCGGCGCGGCGGCAAGCACCAGGTGCGGCTCGCGCACCCAGCCCGCGATGTCGCGCCGCTCCGGGCCTTCCTCGGCGAGCGCGTCGGCGAGGGACTTCGCGTCCGGATAGGTCTGCGCGAACAGCAGCCGGCCCCAGCCGCAGTCGAGCGCGATCCGGGTGTCGGGAACCGGTGCCACGCGCTGGCGCTGCACGCGATGCGGCGCCGCGCGCGAATGACGGACTTTAGCGTGCATGTCACACCCCCTGCGACTGCAGCCACAGCTCGAGGAGCGCCGCCTGCCAGAGCTCGGACCCCTGCAGCGGCGTGATGTGCGCCTTCGGGTCGGCGAACAGCGTCTCCAGGTACTCGCGCCGGAACAGGCCCCGCTCCTTCGCCGCGCGCGCGCCGAGCGCGTCGCGCGCGAGCTCGAGGAACGGCCCCTCCAGGTACTTGAGCGCCGGCACCGGGAAGTAGCCCTTCGGCCGGTCGATGACCGCGCTCGGGATCACCTGCCGCGCGACGTCCTTCAGGATGCCCTTGCCGCCGTCGCGCAGCTTCTGGTGCGGCGGGATGCGCGCCGCGAGCTCGACCAGCTCGTGGTCGAGGAACGGCACGCGCGCCTCCAGCCCGGCCGCCATGGTCATGTTGTCCACGCGCTTGACCGGATCGTCGACCAGCATCACGGTGGTGTCGAGGTGCAGCGCCCGATCGACCGGATCGCTCGCCTGCGAGCGCGCCATTTGCTCCTCGACGAGCTCGCGCGCATGGTCGAGGCCCACGTACTCCGCGGACACCTGCCGCGCATACGCGTCGAAATCCCGGTCCATGAAGGCGCGCGCGTAGTCGCGCGCCGGATCGCCCGAGCCGACCATCTTCGGATACCAGTGGTAGCCGCCGAAGACCTCGTCCGCGCCCTGCCCCGATTGCACGACCTTCACGTGGCGCACCACCTCCTGGGAGAGCAGGTAGAACGCGACGTTGTCGTAGGACACCATCGGCTCGGACATGGCGTGCACGGTGGCGGGCAGCGCGTCGATCAGCCGCGCAGACTCGATCCAGATCTTCTGGTGCTCGGTCTCGAAGCGCTCGGCGACGATGTCCGACCAGCGGAACTCGTCGCCCGCCTCGCCGTGGGCGGGCTCGAAGCCGATCGAGAAGGTGCGCAGGTCCGCGTGGCCGGCCTCGGCGAGCAGCCCCGTGATCAGGCTCGAGTCCACGCCGCCCGAGAGCAGCACGCCGACCGGCACGTCGGCGATGCGCCGGCGCTCGACCGCCTTCCTGAGCGCGGCCAGCAGCTCCTCGCCCCAGGCCGCGGCGCTCTTCTGGATGTCGGCGGCGCCGCGCTCGAACGAGAGCGACCAGTACACGCGCTCGTGCGCGGTGCCGTCGGGCTCGATCGTGCGCACGCTGGCCGGCGGAAGCTTCCTCACGCCCTTGAGGATGGTGCGCGGCGGCGGCACCACTGCGTGGAACGACATGTAGTGGTGCAGCGCGACCGGGTCGATCGAGGTGTCGACGTCCCCCGCGGCGAGCAGCGCCGGCAGCGTCGAAGCGAAGCGCAGCCGCCCCGCGCTTTCCGCGTAGTAGAGCGGCTTGATGCCGAGCCGGTCACGCGCCAGCGCCACGCGCCCGGTATCGCGCTCGGCCACCGCGAAAGCGAACATGCCGTTCAGGCGCTCGGGCGCGCGCTCGCGCCAGGCGTGCCAGGCTTTCAGCACCACTTCGGTGTCGCCCTCGGAAAAGAACGAGTAGCCCAGGGCGCGCAGCGCCTCCCGCAGCTCCCGGTAGTTGTAGATGCAGCCGTTGAAGACGACGGTCAGGCCGAGGACCGGGTCGTGCATCGGCTGCTCGGCGCGCTCCGAGAGATCGATGATCTTCAGGCGGCGCTGGCCGAGGGCCACGCGGCCGTGCAGGTGCAAGCCCGCGCCGTCGGGCCCGCGCGGAGCCAGCCGGTCGTTCATGGCCTCCACTGCTCGGGCGGACGCCAGCCCGCCTCCGAAAGACAGCTCTCCTGCAATTCCACACATATTCAATGCCTTATTTGATTCCTGACAGAAATGAAGGATAACGGATTTATACTTTGAGGTCAAATCATTTGACCTGTATGATTCTGCTCCGATGAAAGACGCCGAAGCCCGGGTGCTCACCGCTGTGCGGCGCATCGTCCACGCGGTCGACCGCCACTCGAAGACGGTGGAGAAGGCCGCGGGCCTGACGCTGCCGCAGCTCGTGGTGCTCGCGGCGATCCGCGCGCAGGGCGAGGTCACCAGCGCCCGGCTCTCGGCCGCGGTGAGCCTGTCGCCCGCCACGGTCACGGTGATCCTCGACAACCTCGCGGCGCGCGGCCTGGTCGAGCGCTATCGCAACGTCGAGGACCGGCGCGTCGTGCACTCGCGCCTGACGCCGGCCGGCGCCGGGGTGCTCGCGAAGGCGCCGCGCTTCCTGCACGAGCGGTTCCTCTCGCGCTTTGCGCAGCTGCCGGCCGCGCGGCAGGAGGAGATGCTGCGCACGCTCGAGGAAGTGGCCGAGCTGATGGGCGCGCCTGCCGCGCTCGCCCCCGACGCGCCCGCGCCGCTCGAGGCCGGGCTCGCCGCCGAAACGCCCGGCCCCTGATCTTGGCGCAGCGCCCCTTCCACGGCTGGCGGCTGGTGGCGGCCGGCGCGGGCATCCAGTTCCTGCAGTCATCGCTGCTGCTGCAGTCCTTCGGCGCCTACGTCGCGGTGCTGCAGGAAGACCGCGGCTGGTCGAAGACCGAGCTCTCCTTCGCCGCCGCGCTGCACCAGATGGAGGCCGCGATCCTCGGCCCGTTCCTCGGCTGGCTGGTCGACCGCTTCGGCCCGCACGGCGTGATCCGCGCCGGCGTCGTGGCGCTCGGCGCCGGCTTCATGCTCCTGTCGCAGATCGAGTCGCTCGGGGCCTTCTACGCGGCCTTCGTGGTGATCGCGCTCGGCTCGAGCATGTGCGGCTTCATGCCGCTCAACGTCTCGATGATCTACTGGTTCGAGCGCAAGCGCGCCCGCGCGCTGTCCATCGTCAGCTTCGGGCTCGCCTTCGGCGGCATCGCGGTGCCCGCCGTCGCCTGGGCGATGACGCAGTGGGGCTGGCGCGCCACGGCGTTCGGCTCGGGCGTGCTGATGATCGCCCTCGGCCTGCCGCTCGCCTTCGTCATGCGCGGCCGGCCGTCGCGCTACGGCGAGTTCGTCGACGGCGAGCCGCCCGCGGCCACGCCGAGCCAGCTGCCGGCGCTCGAGGCGGCGCGCGCGGCGCGCGACTTCACGGTGCGCGAGGCGCTGCGCACGCGCGCCTTCTGGCTGCTCTCGCTCGGGCACGGCTTCGCGCTGTTCGTGGTCACGGCGGTCAACGTGCACGCGATCACGCACATGAAGGAAGGACTCGGCTACCCGGTGGAGACCGCGGCGCTCTACATCATGCTGATGACGGTGGCGCAGATCGGCGGCGTCGCGCTCGGCGCGCTGATCGGCGACCGCTTCCAGAAGCGGCTGATCTGCGCGGCCTGCATGCTGATGCACATGGCGGGGCTGCTCTGCCTCACCTACGCGAGCGGCCCCGCCATGGTGGCCGCGTTCTCGATCCTGCACGGCACCGCCTGGGGCCTGCGCGGCCCGTTCATGCAGGCGATCCGCGCCGAGTATTTCGGGGTGAGCGCGATCGGCATGATCCTCGGCCTGTCGCTGATGATCATCGTGGTCGGCCAGATCGGCGGGCCGATGATCGCCGGCGCCGCCGCCGACCTGACCGGCAACTACCGCGCCGGCTTCACGCTGCTCGCGCTGCTCGCCGGGATGGGGTCGCTGTTCTTCCTGATGGCGAAGAAGCCCGCGCGCCCCCGCGCCTAGGTACCATGCCGGCATGAACCCGGATCGCTTCCGCGTGCGCCCCGGCGCGCGCGTGCGGCTGAAGTCCCGGCCCACGCGCGTCGCCGCCCCGTACCGCTCCAAGGCCGACTACGAGGCGCGGCTCGCCGCGCAGATCGAGCGCCTGCAGGGGCTGCAGAACCTGCTGTACGCCGACGACCGCCAGTCGCTGCTGCTGGTCTTCCAGGCGATGGATGCGGCGGGCAAGGACGGCTGCATCAAGCACGTGATGTCGGGCGTCAACCCGCAGGGCTGCCAGGTGTTCAGCTTCAAGCACCCGAGCGCCGAGGAGCTCGACCACGACTTCCTGTGGCGCACCACGCGCGCGCTGCCCGAGCGCGGGCGCATCGGCATCTTCAACCGCTCGTACTACGAGGAGGTGCTGATCGTGCGCGTGCACCCGGAGATCCTGCGCGCGCAGAAGCTGCCGCCCGGCCGCGCGGCGCGCGCCGATTTCTGGGACGACCGCTACCGCTCGATCCGCGAGCTGGAGGCGCACCTGCATCGCAGCGGCACGCGCGTCGTCAAGTTCTTCCTGCACCTGTCGAAGGAGGAGCAGCGCCGGCGCTTCCTCGCGCGCCTCGACGACCCGGAGAAGAACTGGAAGTTCAGCGCGGGCGACCTCGAGGAGCGCGGCTTCTGGAAGCAGTACCGGCAGGCCTACGAGGCCTGCCTCGAGGCGACCAGCACCCGGCACGCGCCCTGGTACGTGGTGCCGGCCGACGACAAGCCGACCGCGCGGCTGATCGTCGCCGACGTGGTGGTGGGCGCCCTGCGCTCGCTCGAGCTCGCCTACCCGCGGCCCGACGCAAGGCGCCGGCGCGAGCTCGCCGCGCTGCGCCGCCGGCTCGCGGGCTGACGCGCGAGTGCCGCTATGATCGCGATGGGAGGTCCGCCGATGAGAACCGTCCTTGCCGCGCTTTGCTTCGCCGCGCTGCCCGCGCTCGCCGAGGAGCCGCCCGTGCCGCAGCTGTTCCGCGGCATCGGCCAGGCGCAGGGGCAGTGGCGCATGGAGATCCTCGAGATGGAAGGGCGCGGCCGCTCGATGCAGGGCGGCATGCCGGCGATGACGCTGTGCACGGACAACCTGTTCCGCGAGGCCCAGGCGCGCCAGCGGCAGCGGAGCCGCGGCGACTGCACGCACCGGCTGCTGAAGGACACGCCCGACGAGATGCTGATGGAGAGCGAGTGCCCCGACGGCGCCAGCCGCATCCTGATGCAGCGCGAGGGCGCGAAGAGCCTGCTGATGCAGGGCGAGGTCAAGGACCGCCGCGGCACCTCGACGATGAAGATGCGCTACACCTACGAGGGCGCCTGCCAGGCGGGCAGCGGCGCACCCGCCCTGCGCTTCGACAAGGACAGCGAGGCCTGCCGCCAGATGCGCGCGCAGCTCGCCCAGCTCGACCCCGCCAAGTCCTGCGCCCGCTCGGCGCAGCGCGCC
Source organism: Burkholderiales bacterium (assembly GCA_036274335.1). GTDB lineage: Bacteria > Pseudomonadota > Gammaproteobacteria > Burkholderiales > SG8-39 > JAABQT01. The sequence continues at coordinate 8,636 of DASUFW010000106.1, forward strand.
GAATGCGAGGCCCGCGCGCGCGCCGCCGCCGAGCAGGCGGCGGCGCTGTGCCGCTAGCCGAGCAGCTGCGCGAGCAGCACCAGCAGGCCGACGACCGAGACGGTCCACGCGCCGGTGCGCGCCCAGGGAATGCCCGCGAGGTAGATCGCCGCATAGGCGACGCGGCCCCAGAAGAAGATCTGGGCCCCGAGCACGGTCGCGTCGTTCGACTTGCCGGCCGCCGCGAGCGCCAGCACCAGCGCCGCGAACAGCACCAGGTTCTCGATCATGTTGCGGTGCGCGCGCGCCGCGCGCCCGGCCCAGCCCTTGATCTCCGGGAACCCCTCGCGGTTGCCGACCAGGGTGGTCAGGCCGACCTGCATCATGGCGCCCTGCACGGCGATCAGCATCTGCACGATCGCCAGGATCACGCTCCAGCCGAGCAGCATCAGTTCCGGCTTCATGGCTCCTCCCTCCGTTGGATGGTCACGGTTGCGGGACGAACCTTAGACCTTCCACGCGCGGACGCAAGCCACACGCCCGGCCCGGGGAAAATTCCCCCGGGCGGCTAGGCGGCCTGGATGCGCCGCACCCGGGCGCGGGTCATCTCGCCCGCCTGGAAGTCGGCGATCGCCTGCTCGATCTCCTCGCGGGTGTTCATGACGAACGGCCCGTACTGCACCACCGGCTCGCCGATCGGCTTGCCGGCGAGCAGCAGCACGCGCGCCCCGTTCGGCCCGGCCTCGATGCGCACGGCGTCGCCCCCCGAGAGCAGGCCTGCGGCGCGGTGCGGCAGCGCATGGCGTTCCAGGCCGACGTTCGCCTCGCCTTCGTAGGCGTAGAGAAAGGCGTTGTACTCGGCGGGCACGCCCGCCTCGAACACGGCGCCCGGCTCGAGATGCACGTCCCAGTAGTGCGGGTCGGTACTGCCGCCCTCGACCGCGCCGACCGTGCCGTCGAAGCGCCCGGCGATCACCTTCACCGAGCCCTGCTCGATCGGCACCACGGGCACGCTCGCCGCCGGGATGTCGCGATACGCGGGCGGCTGCATCTTCTCGGCGGCCGGCAGGTTCAGCCAGAGCTGGAAGCCGCGCATGCGTCCCTCGGTCTGCTGCGGCATCTCGGAATGCACCAGGCCGCGCGCGGCGGTCATCCACTGCACGTCGCCGGGCCCGAGGTCGCCGGTGTTGCCGCCGCTGTCCCGGTGCTGCATGTGGCCATCCAGCATGTAGGTCACCGTCTCGAAGCCGCGGTGCGGGTGCGAGGGGAAGCCGGCCAGGTAGTCCTTCGGGTCGTCCGAGTAGAACTCGTCCAGCATCAGGAACGGGTCGTGGCGCGCGAGCTGCGAGGCGCCCAGCGAGCGGCGCAGCTTGACCCCCGCGCCGTCGGATGCCGGAATCGAGGGAATGACGCGCAGGAGGGAACGGGTACTCATGCCGAAGCGCGTCATTTTAGGCCGCCCTCGCGCTCGAAAGGATCATGGACTGTAAAGTGCGCCGCGCGCCGGCGAGCGAGCGCGCCATCGACTCGGCGCCGAGGGCCAGCCCTTCCGCATAGACAAACTGGACGTCCGACACCCCGATGAAGGCGAGGAAGTCCCGCACATAGGCCGTCTGCGTGTCCCGGGGGCTGCCGGCATAGAGGCCGCCGCGCGCCGCGAACACATAGGCGCGCTTGCCCGTCAGTAGGCCCACCGCGCCTTTCTCGGTGTACCGGAAGGTCACCCCCGCCCGCGCCACGTGGTCGAAATAGGCCTTGAGCTGCGACGGGATGCCGAAGTTGTACATGGGCAGGCCGAGCACGAGGGTGTCGGCCCGCCGCAGCTCGTCGATGAGCGCATCGGAGTACGCCACCACGGCGCTTTGCCCGGCCGTGCGCGCCTCGGGCTTCGCCAGGAACGCCCCGAAGCGGAAGGCGTCGAGGTGCGGCACCGGGTCGCGCGCCAGGTCGCGCGTGATCACGCGAGCGGACGGGGACCGGGCGACGAACTCGGCCGCCAGCCGGCTCGACTGGCCCTCGCCGCCATAGAGGCTGGTGTTCAGGTGCAGGATCGTTTGCATGGCGTTCTCCACTTGTCCGGGAATCAGGTGGGCCTATTTTTGTATTGAAACAATAGATTTAAAAGCAGATAATATTCGCCATTCTTATCTAATTATTAGAACATAATGGCCGACCCGAGAATCTCCCTGGACCAGTGGAATGCCCTTGTTTCAGTTGTTGAATCAGGCAGTTATTCAAGAGCTGGGGAGCGCCTGCACAAGAGTCAGTCAACGCTCACCTACTTCATCAAGAAGTTGGAGTCGGACCTCGGCCTCAAGGTCTTCGAGCTCAAGGGCCGGAAGGCTGCGCTGACCCGCACCGGCGAGCTTCTGTACCGGCGCGGCAAAGTCCTGCTCGACGAAGCGGCGCGCTTGGAGCACGCCGCGGTCGAGCTGGGCAAGGGCTGGGAGCCCGAGATCCGCGTCGCCGCCGAGATCCTGTTCCCGACCTGGCTGATGCTCCAGTGCATGGCCGACTATTCGGCCGAGCGGCCGGAGACGCACCTCGAGCTCTACGAAACCGTGCTCGGCGGCACGGGCGAGGCGCTCGCTGCGGGTCGTGTCGACCTCGCGATCGACAGCACCGTGCCCCCCGGCTTCGCCGGCGACCCCTTGATGCCGATCCGGGCGCTGTGCGTGGCCGCCCCGTCGCATCCGCTGCATGCGCTCGGGCCCGAGCTCACGCTGGAGGACCTGCGGCCGCACCGCCACCTCGTCATCCGCGACTCGGGCGAGGCGCGCGTGCGCTCGGCGGGGTGGCTCAACCCCCTGCGCTGGACCGTGACCAGCAAGGCGACTTCCATCCACGCCGCCTGCCTCGGCCTGGGCTACGCCTGGTATCCCGAGGAGAGCATCCGCGGCGAGCTGGAGCGCGGCGCCCTGAAGCCCCTGCCGCTGCGCGAAGGCGCGGTGAAGGCGGGCACGCTGTATCTCATCTTCGCCGACCGCGAGGCGGCCGGCCCCGGCACGCGGCGCTTCGCCGAGATCCTGCGCGAGGGCGTGGCGCGCGAGTGCCGGGCGCAGAATGCGTAGGTGACCCGCAAGATCATCCACCTCGACATGGACGCCTTCTACGCGTCGGTCGAGCAGCGCGACGACCCGTCGATCCGCAGCAAGCCGGTGGCGGTGGGCGGCTCGCCGCAGGGTCGCGGCGTGGTCGCCGCGGCGAGCTACGAAGCGCGCAAGTTCGGCGTGCACTCGGCGATGCCCATGGCGCGCGCGGTGCGGCTGTGCCCCGAGCTGGTGGTCGTGCGACCGGACTTCGCCAAGTACAAGGCGGTCTCGCAGACCGTCATGGGCCTGCTGCGCTCGGTCAGCCCGCTGGTCGAGCCGCTGTCGCTCGACGAAGCCTACGTCGACGTAACCGACAACCTGCTCGGCGAGCCGCTCGCCACCGAGGTGGCGAAGTACCTGAAGGCGCGGATCCGCGAGGAGACGCAGCTCACCGCCTCGGCCGGCGTCGCGCCGAACAAGTTCCTCGCCAAGATCGCCTCGGGCTGGCAGAAGCCCGACGGGCTCACGGTGATCTCGCCCAGGCGCGTCGAGTGGTTCCTGCAGCAGCTGCCGGTGGAGGCGCTGTGGGGCGTCGGCCCGGTGACGGCGAAGAAGCTGCGCGCGATCGGCGTGGCGCGCCTGGTCGACGTGCGCACGGCCGACGAAGCGCGCCTGGAGAAGGCGGTCGGCAGCTTCGCGGAACGGCTGCGGCGGCTCTCCCACGGCGAAGACACGCGCGAAGTGAAGGCCGACCGGCCCTGGAAGTCGGTGTCCTGCGAGGACACCTACCCCGAGGATCTCACCGAGCTGCGCGAGATGCGCGCCGAGATCGCGCGCCTCGCGAAGCGCACCGCCGCCTCGCTCGAGAGGAAGCGCCTCACCGCGCGCACCGTGACGATCAAGGTGCGCTACGCGAACTTCCAGACGGTGACGCGCAGCCACACCGAGGCGCCGGCGACGCGCGACGCCGAGCGCATCGCGGAGCGCGCGCTGCTGCTGCTCGAGCGCACCGACGCGGGCCGGCGCAGCGTGCGGCTGCTCGGCGTGGGCGTGCACGGGCTCGCGGCGGCGCCGGCGCAGTAGAATCCCGCCATGCCCCTGTCGTTCCGCCCGCTGCACCCGCTCTTCGCCGCCGAGGTCTCGCCGGTCGACCTGCGCTCGGTCGCGGACAAGGCCGCGCTGGAGGAGATCCGCGCCGGCATGGACCGCTACGCGGTGCTCGTGTTCCGCGGCCAGGACTTCTCGGGCGAGGAGCAGCTCGCCTTCGCCGAGCGCTTCGACGGGCGGCTGCACGCCAAGACCGGCTCCGCGGTGCTGGGCAAGAACCGCTTCGGCAACGAGGCGCTCACCGACATCTCCAACGTCGACGAGGCGGGTGGCCTGCTCTCGGTTGGCGACCGCCGGCGCGCGTACGCGCTCGGCAACCGGCTGTGGCACACGGACGCCTCCTTCCAGGATCCGCCGGGCCGCTACTCGATGCTGCACGCCAAGGTGGTGCCGCCGGTCGCGGCGGACACCGAGTTCGCGGACATGCGCGCGGCCTATGACGCGCTCGAGGGCGCGATGAAGGCGCGGATCGACGGTCTGCGCGCGCACCACTCCATCGCCTACTCGAGGATGACGCTCGGCTTCGATTTCTCCGCCGAGGAGCATCAGAAGCTCCCGGGCGCGGTGCACCCGCTGGTGCGCGTCAACCCGCGCACGGGCCGGCGCTCGCTCTACCTCGCGTCGCACGCCTCGCGCATCGAGGGCTGGCCGGTGCCCGAGGGGCGCCTCCTGCTGCGCGAGCTCACCGACCACGCGATCGAGCGGCGCTTCGTCTACCGGCACGCCTGGCGCGTGGGCGACCTCGTCATCTGGGACAACCTCGCCACCATGCACCGCGGCGTCGCCTTCGACGACACCGTGCACCGCCGCGAATTGCGGCGCGTGACGACGCTCGACCTGCCGCTGACCGCCTAGGGCCTCAGGCCTTCGGCCGCTTCGCGCGCGGCCGCGCGGCGAGGATGGCGATGCACAGCGCCGCGACCTCGGGCTCGGCCAGCCGGTCGGCGTTGACTTTCAGCTGGCGCACCTCGGGCGTGCTCAGCGACTCGATCCGCTCCTGCGTCCAGTGCGTGACGCGGCTCAGGCGCGGGGGCGGGATGCGCTGCTTGCTGGAATCGGACATGAAAAAGCCCGGTCGCCCGGGCTCCTCTGGCTCGTGACGCCGGCCGCTTTAGGCCGGGCGGACGTTGGTCGCCTGCGGTCCCTTGGGGCCGCTGGTCGCGTCGTACTGCACCTTCATGGCCTCGGTCAGCGTCTTGAAGCCGCTGCCCTGGATGGCCGAAAAGTGGACGAAGAGGTCCTTGCCGCCGTCATCGGGGGTGATGAAGCCGAAACCCTTGGCGTCGTTGAACCATTTCACGGTACCTGTGCTCATGCGTATTTCCTTGATGGTTGAAATAAGGCCACTCGGCCCTGCGGGGTCTTCAAGGAAGGGAACTACCTGATGAGCTCGGCGCGAACGCCAGGACGGACCAGCTACTTCACTGCTTGAGAATCCTGCGGGGACCCTTATACAGGGCGGCCCCGATTCGCGCAAGCGGCTTACGTTCTCGCCAGCACCCGGCCCGGGCGGGCGCCGCTCGGCGCGCCGTCGCGCCAGACGACCTCGCCGTTGACGATCACCGTCTCGACGCCCTTCGCCGGCGCAATCGGCCGCGCGAAGGTCGCCGCCTCGTCCACCGTGCCGGCGTCGAAAACCGTGAGGTCGGCGGCCATGCCCTCCCCGAGCACGCCGCGGTCCTTCAGGCCGAAGGTCTTCGCGGTGAGCCCGGTCATCTTGTAGACCGCGGTTTCCAGGGGAAAGAGCCCGAGGCCGCGCGCGTAGTGGCCGAGCACGCGCGGGAAGGTTCCCCACAGGCGCGGGTGCGGCGCCGCGTCGTGCGGCAGGCCGTCGGAGCCGATCATGGTCGACTCGAAGGCGAGGATGCGCTGCACGTCGGCCTCGTCCATGGAGAAGTAGATCGCGCCCGCCGGCAGGAGCTTCGCGATCGCGGCCTCGGTCGGCAGGCCCAGGCGCTTCTCGATCTCCGCGAGCGCCAGGCCGGCGAGCTCCGGGTGCGGCGTCGACCAGGTGACGAGCACCCGGGTCGCGGCGCCCACGCGGCTCGCCGTGAGGATGGTCGAGGACGCGCAGTACGGGTAGCAGTCCAGGCCGATCGCCTGCCCGCGCATGCGCGCGGCGATGAGCGGCAGCGTCTCGGCCGAGCGCCCATGGTTCGCGCGCCCCATCACCTTGTGGTGCGAGACCACCACCGGCACGCCGAGCGCGCGACCCACCCCGAAGGTCTCCTCCAGCGACTCGAGCACGCGGTCGCCCTCGTCGCGCATGTGCGTGCAGTAGATGCCGTTGCGCGCGGCGAGCGGCCGGCACACCTCGATCACTTCCTCGGGGGTGGCCGCGCTCGCGGGCTCGTACCACAGGCCGGTCGAGACGCCGATGGCGCCCGCCGCGAGCGCCTCGTCGGCGAGCGCGCGCATGCGCGCGGTCTCCGCCGCGCTCGCCGGCCGGTCGAGCCGGTCCATCGTCTGCACGCGCAGCGTCGAGTGCCCGACCAGCAGCGCGCAGTTGGTGGCGGGCGGCGCGTCGCGCAGCGCCTCGACGTAGTCGGCGAAGCGCGCGAAGCGGTACCAGCCGCCGGTGGCGTCGAGGAGGTCGAGCGGCGGCACCGGCGTGCGGCCCGGCGGCATCGGCGCGAGCGAGATCCCGCAGTTCCCGGCCACCACGGTGGTCACGCCCTGGCTCGCCTTCGGCGCCATGTCCGGCGCCGAGAGGAGCAGCCGGTCGTCGTGCGTGTGCGCGTCGATGAAGCCCGGCGCGACGATGCGGCCCGCGGCGTCGATCACCTCGTCGGCGCGCGCGCCCGCCAGCCGGCCGACGGCCGCGATGCGGCCGCCCGAGACGCCGACGTCCGCCGCGAAGCGCGGCGCGCGCGTGCCGTCGATCACGGTGCCGCCGCGCACCAGGAGCTCGAAGCGGCCGGCGCTCATTGCAGCGGATAGGGCTCGAGCTGCAGGTCCTCGACCTGCCGGCCGAGCATCGTGATGGCGCCGTGGCGGCGGTTGTTGCCCGTGTCGGAGAACTCGAACGTGTAGGTGCGGCGCAGGCGCAGCCGTCCCTCGGCGTTGCGCGCCGGCCACAGGCGGGCGATGGCCACCGTCTCGTCGAGCAGCTGCACGCCGTAGCGCCGGCAGGCGTCGCGCCCGGCCTGGATGGCCCGCTCGCGCACCCCGAGGCTGTCCGACCACAGCCAGGCGCCCGCCAGACCGAGCACCAGCACGGCGAGTTCGGCGACGCTCATGCGGGGGCCTGCCGCGTGCGGACTTTGAAAAAAACTGTCAAGCTGCGCCTCACTGCGTGATGGGGTGCGTGTTCCTGACGAGCATATACCGGCGGCCGGCCGGCGCGTTGCGTAGAATGGCTGACCGGAAACGCGAGGACGCATGACAATCTCGATCCTGAATCTTGTCGGCATGTTCTTCACCACGGTGGGAGCGCTGCTGATCTTCCTCTACCTGATGGAGATGCCGCAGTTCGCGCGCCAGTACCTGAGCCCGGAGGGGCAGAAGGCCTTCGCCCGCCACCGGCGCATGCTGGTCCTCGGCGTCGGGCTGCTGGCGGCCTGGATCGTCCTGCAGTACCTGGAGGCCATCCTCCTCTAGCGGGGCGCCGCGACCGCCCCGGCCCCGTTCGGGGGCCGAGGCCGGGAGGCCGCCGCTACCGGGCGGCGAAGCAGTAGAAGCGGCCCGCGCCGCCGGTCTTCACCAGGCTCTCCTGGCTGCACCCGGCCGAGCCGTGCGCCGAGTTCCACGACTTCATGTGGCGCGTGTCCTTCAGGCCCCTCAGGTCGTGGTGGCCGACGATCGCCGAGCCTTCGCCGCCCGAAGTCCAGTTCCTGCACGTGGTGTCGCCGCCCGCGGTGGAGTACAGGCCCTGCGGGTCCGAGCCGGTGAGCATGTCGTGCTCGTTCGGCCTGTCGCCCGCCCCGTTCACCACTTCGCCCTTCTCGGTGAGCGAGTTCTGCTTGTTGAGCTTGCTCTTCGAGGAGTGCAGGTCGGCGACGTTCTTCGCCACCACCTGACCCTTCGCGTTGCGCCAGGGGCCCTTGCCGATGCGGTCGCGCGCGTTCACGCCGGCGTCGCCGCCCGGCATCGTCGTGCTCAGGTACGCCTTCCACGTGCGGCCCTTCGAGCCGGCCGCCTCGGCGAGCGCCTGGCAGTGCGCGTCCGCCCCTTCCAGGCCGCCCAGATCCGCACCCTTGCCGGAGCCCACGCTGGTCACGAAGAAGGTCATGTTGCTCTTTTCCTCGGCGAGTGCGGGGAACGCCGCCGAGGCGGCGAGCGCGGCGGCCGCGACTACCATTGCTGCTTTCATCGATTCCTCCTGAAGATGGCGCCGGGGTGGCGGCCTGCAGCGCAAACAACCGGCCGGACGCGGCTATTCCGCGCCCTGGATTGACACCGCGGGCGCGTGGGTAGCAGCATGCACGCGCCATGGCCCTGCGCGTCACGCCCCTGCACCCGCACGTCGGCGCTCGAGCCGAGGGCGTGGACCTGCGCAAGCCGCTGGGGGCCGGCCTCGCGGCGGAGATCGAGGCGGCGATGGATCGCCACGCCGTCCTGGTGTTCCCCGGGCAGGACCTGACCGATGCGCAGCAGATGGCCTTCGGCCTGAACTTCGGCCCGGTGGAGCCGACGCGCGCCACGGTGGACGCGCACCGCCACCGGCTGTCCGTCCCGGAGATGAACGACATCTCGAACCTCGACGTCGACGGCACGATCCTCAAGGCCGACGACCGCAAGCGCATGTTCAACCTCGGCAACCGCCTCTGGCACTCCGACTCGAGCTTCAAGGCGACGCCGGCCAAGTACTCGATGCTGCACGCGCGCTCGATCCCGCCCGCGGGCGGCGAGACCGAGTTCGCCGACATGCGCGCGGCCTGGGACGCGCTGCCCGAGCAGATGCGCGCCCGCGTGAAGGACCTCGTGTGCTGGCATTCGCTGCTCTACAGCCGCGCGCGGCTCGGCTTCCACGGCTTCACCGACGAGGAGAAGAAGCAGTTCGCGCCCGTGCCGCAGCGCCTGGTGCGCCGGCACGCCGGCTCGAAGCGCCTGGGCCTGTACCTGTCCTCGCACATCGGCCGGATCGAAGGCTGGGAGGTGCCCGAGGCGATGATGCTGGTCGCCGACCTGATCGAGCACGCCACGCAGCGCGAGTTCGTCTACCGGCATGAATGGTCGGTGCACGACCTGGTGGTGTGGGACAACCGCTGCACCATGCACCGCGGCCGGCCGTACGACGACATGAAATACCCGCGCGACGTGCGGCGCGTCACCCTGCAGGATTCCGCGCCGACGCTCGAGCAGGCGGTCTAGGCGGGCGCGGGCACCGGCGCGCCCGACGGTTCCGCCGGCGGGCGCTCGTCCATCAGCCACTGCAGCGTGAAGGCCGTGAAGCCGATGACGATCAGCGCGCCCCAGGCGAAGTTGTAGTTGCCGAAGCGCGCGAACACCAGGCCGCCCATCCAGGCGCCGAAGAACGAGCCCACCTGGTGGCTGAGGAACACCACGCCGTAGAGCGTGCCGAAGTGCTGCAGGCCGAAGACGCGGCTGAGGATGCCGGTGACGAGCGGCGAGACGCCCAGCCACAGCGCGCCCATCGCCGCGGCGAACACCAGCGTCGTCGTCGCGCTGATCGGCACCGAGAGGAAGGCGATGATGAACAGCGTCCTCAGCAGGTAGATCATCGCCAGCAGGTGCTTCTGGCTGTAGCGCGCGCCGAGCAGCCCGAACCCGTAGGTGCCGATCGCGTTGAACAGCCCGATCAGGCCGAGCGCGGTGGCGCTCACGCCGGGCGCCACGCCGCACAGCTGCAGGTACGCGGGCAGGTGCGTGGTGAGGAACACGAGCTGGAAGCCGCAGGCGAAGAAGGCGAGCGTCATGAACAGGTACCCTCGGTGCCCGATCGCCTGCCGCAGCGCCTCGCCGAGCGGCTGCGGCTTCGGGCCGCCCGGGACCGGCGCGGCGTTCAGCTGGATCGCGAGCCCCTTGATCGGCAGCGAGAGCAGCAGCATGGAGCTCGCGATGCCCGCATAGGCGAACATCGCGACCTGCCAGCCGTAGGCGTTGATGAGCGACTGCCCGATCGGCGCCAGCAGCATGGTGCCGAGCGATCCCGAGGCGGCGACGATGCCCACCGTCTGGCTGCGCTTCTCGGGCGGCGTCGCGCGCGTCACCACGCCCGTCAGCACGCCGAAGGCCGTGCCCGCCGTGCCGATGCCGAGCAGGAAGCCGGCGAAATCCAGGCCCAGCTCGCCGCGCGCGTACACCATCAGCACCATGCCGAGCGCGTAGAGGATCGCGGTGCACACCAGCACGGGGCGCGGGCCGTGGCGGTCGGCGAGCGCGCCGACGAACGGCTGCGACAGGCCCCACACGATGTTCTGCAGCGCGATGGCGAAGCCGAAGCTCGCCGCCGAGATGCCCGCGTCGAGCGCCATCGGGCGCATGAACAGGCCCAGGCTCTGCCTGAGGCCCATGCAGATGGAGATGATCGAGCCGCTGAGGATCAGCAGCAGGATCATGGCGCGGCGGTTCGTCATCGGGGGCGGACTGTAGCGCGGATTTTTCCATGCCGGGCGCGCATGCGGGGGCGCTGTTTCGCGAATGCGGGCGCGCTATAGTCGGCCCATGTCGGTGGCGCTCAACCACACGATCGTGCACGCGCGCGACGCGCGCGCCTCGGCCGAGTTCTACGCGCAGGTCTTCGGCTTGCCGCCGGCCGTGCCCTTCGGCCCGTTCCTCGACCTGGAAACCGCCAACGGCGTCACGCTCGCCATCCTCGGCACCGACGAGAAGTTCGACCCGCAGCACTACGCGTTCCTGGTTTCGGAGGCCGAGTTCGACGCCATCTTCGGCCGCGTGAAGGCGCGCGGGCTCGACTACTGGGCCGACCCCGCGAAGCGGCAGAAGGGCGAGATCAACACGCACTTCGGCGGGCGCGGCGTCTACTTCGAGGATCCGGGCGGCCACTTCCTCGAGATCATCACGCGGCCGTACGGCCGCTGGGACGAGCTGTAGGCAA
>DASUFW010000107.1:0-5046 GCA_036274335.1 Burkholderiales bacterium
GTCGACGGCGTGATGTACGTGACCGCCTCGTGGAGCGTGGTGCACGCGGTCGACGCGCGCACGGGCAAGCGCCTGTGGAGCTTCGACCCCGGCGTGCCGCGCACCATGGGCTACAAGGGCTGCTGCGACGTCGTCAACCGCGGCGTCGCGCTCTACCAGGGCAAGGTGTTCGTCGGCGCCTACGACGGACGGCTGATCGCGCTCGACGCCACGACCGGCGCCAGGGTCTGGGAGGCCGATACCGTCATCGACCACAAGCACGCCTACACGATCACGGGGGCGCCGCGCGTGGTGAAGGGCAAGGTCGTGATCGGCAACGGCGGCGCCGAATTCGGCGTGCGTGGCTACGTGAGCGCCTACGACGCCAAGACCGGCAAGCTCGCCTGGCGCTGGTTCATCGTACCCGGCGACCCGTCCAAGCCCTTCGAGGACGCGTCGATGAAGAAGGCCGCGAAGACCTGGGACCCGAGCGGCAAGTACTGGGAGGCGGGCGGCGGCGGCACGGCCTGGGACTCCTTCGTCTACGACCCGAAGCTCAACCTGCTCTACGTCGGCACCGGCAACGGCTCGCCCTGGGCGCGCAGCAAGAGGAGCCCCAAGGGCGGCGACAACCTGTACCTCTCTTCGATCGTCGCGCTCAACCCCGACACCGGCAAGTACGTGTGGCACTACCAGGAGACGCCGGGCGACAACTGGGACTACACGGCCACGCAGCCGATGATCCTCGCCGACCTGAAGATCAGCGGCAAGCCGCGCAAGGTGATCCTGCATGCACCGAAGAACGGCTTCTTCTTCGTCATCGACCGCACCAACGGCAAGCTGATCTCGGCGCAGAACTTCGTCGACGTGAACTGGGCGACCGGCTACGGCAAGGACGGCCGGCCGATCGAGGTGCCGGAGGCACGCGCGGGTAATCCGCGCGACGCGGTGCCGGGACCCTTCGGCGCGCACAACTGGCACCCGATGTCGTTCAACCCGCAGACCGGGCTCGCCTACCTGCCGGCGCAGAACGTCCCGCTCAACCTCACGGACGACAAGAACTGGACCTTCAACAGCAACAACCCGGGGCAGCCGATGGCCGGCCTGGGATGGAACACGGCGAACTACATCAATGCAGTCCCGCCGCAGGCGAAGCCCTTCGGGCGGCTGATCGCCTGGGATCCGGTGAAGCAGCGGGAGGCCTGGCGCGTCGAGCACGTCTCGCCCTGGAACGGCGGCACGCTGACGACCGCCGGCAACCTGGTCTTCCAGGGCACGGCCGACGGGCGCTTCGTCGCCTATGACGCGAAGACCGGCGCCAAGCTCTGGGAAACGGCCACCGGTACCGGCGTGGTCGCCGGCCCCGCGACCTTCGAGGTCGACGGCAAGCAGTACGTCTCGGTCGCGGTCGGCTGGGGCGGCGTCTACGGCATCGCCCAGCGCGCGACCAACCGCGAAGGCCCGGGTACCGTGTACACCTTCGCGCTCGGTGGCACGGCGAAGGCGCCCGAGTTCGTCGAGTACAAGCTCGGCGCCCTGCTGCAGGGCGTGCCCTACGACCCGAACCACGTGAAGGAAGGCACGCTGATCTACGTGAACAACTGCGTCTTCTGCCACGGCGTGCCGGGCGTGGACCGCGGCGGCAACGTCAAGAACCTCGGCTACGCGCCAGCCGAGGTGATCAAGAACCTCGACCGCTTCGTGTTCGACGGCCCGATGACCAGCCAGGGCATGCCGGACTTCACCGGCAAGCTCACCGCGGCGGACGTCGAGAAGATCAAGGCCTTCATCCAGGGCACCGCGGACGCGATCCGGCCCAAGCCCGCGGCGAAGTGACGCCGCCGTACCGCGCCGACCAGGTCGGGAGCCTGCTGCGGCCGGCCGCGCTCGCCGAAGCGCGCCGCGCCTGGAAGCGCGGCGCGCTCGACGCCGCGCGCCTCAAGGAGATCGAGGACCGCGCCATCCTCGAGGCAGTGCGCCGGCAGGAGTCGATCGGCCTGCAAGCGGTCACCGACGGCGAGTTCCGCCGCGACTGGTGGCACCTCGACTTCCTCTCGCAGCTCGAGGGCGTGACGCTCAGGGAGAACCCGGGCGTGAAGTTCGGCGGCACCGAGGAGCAGCCGCCGATCGCGACGGTGACCGGGCGCATCGCCTGCCCGCAGCCGATCTTCGCGGGCCACTTCGCGTACCTGAAGTCGGTGGCGAAGGCGACGCCCAAGCTCACCATCCCCTCGCCCTCGATGCTGCACCTGCGCGGCGGGCGCGCGGCGATCTCGAAGGGCGCCTACCCGGACCTCGACGCCTTCTGGGACGACGTGGCCGCCGCCTACCGCAAGGCGATCGCGCACCTCGCCGGGGCCGGCTGCACCTACCTGCAGCTCGACGACGTGTCCTTCGCCTACCTGTGCGACCCGAAGGTGCGCGAGGGCTGCCGGCGCAACGGCGACGATCCGGACCTCCTCCCCCGGCGCTACGCGGACACGATCAACGCCGCGCTGCGGGATCGCCCGCCCGGCATGACGGTCACGATGCACACCTGCCGCGGCAACTTCAAGAGCGCCTGGGTGGCCGAGGGCGGCTACGACCCGGTGGCCGAGGCGATGTTCTCCGCAAGCGTGGACGGCTTCTTCATGGAGTTCGACTCGGCGCGCGCCGGCGGCTTCGAGCCGCTGCGGGCGCTGCCGAAAGGCAGGAAGGTGGTGCTCGGCCTGGTCACCACCAAGGTCGGCGAGCTCGAGGACAAGGCGGCGCTCCGGCGCCGCATCGACGAGGCGGCGAAGGTGGTGCCGCTCGAGAACCTGTGCCTGTCGCCGCAGTGCGGCTTCTCCAGCACCCACCATGGCAACGCGCTCAGCGAGGCCGACCAGTGGCGCAAGCTCGAGCGCGTGGTCGAGGTCGCGCGCGAGGTGTGGGGCGAAAATTAGGGACAGACCCTATTTTTCGCATCGCGATAAATAGGGTCTGTCCCTATTTTTCGGCGGTCGGTCGGCGGGCGCGGCCCACGAGGTAGCCGGCCGCAAACGGCAGCAGCAGCAGGACGAGCGCGAGGACGATGAGCAGCGCGAGCGCCTCGCCGACGGCGCGGCGCACCTCCTGCATGGCGAGCGGCAGCAGCTCCTTCGACAGCTGGCCGGCATCCGCGACAATCGCCTTGCGCTCGCGCACCAGGCTCGCATCGAGCGCCGCGCGCAGGGCCTCGAGGTCGCGCATCACGGCGGCCCGCTCGACGGCGAACGCCTCGAGCGTCTGCGCCCAGCGCCGGTCGAACTGCGCCGCGACCCGGGTCAGCTCGGCCTGCATCGCCTCGAGTCGCGCCATGGCGAGCGCCGGCTGCGTGCGCGCGAGCTCGCCCAGTCTCGCGAACTCTTCCTCGAAGCGGCGCAGCGTGTCCCGTACGTCGGCGGCCTGCAGCCCCGACTCCGCGATCGCCAGCTCGGTCCGCCAGCGCACCTCGTCGGGCACGCGCAGCTGCTCCATGCGCTGCGCGGCGTCCGCGGCCACCTCAGCCGCGGTGCCCGAGGTCTGCATCAGCGTGCCGTACTGCCCGGCTGCCTCGCGCCAGCGCGCCGCGATCGGCGCGCGCTCGAACGCAAGATCGCTCAGGGGATCGGCCGCCGCGTAGGCGGTGACGACCTCGCGGTAGGCCGTCAGGGCGTTCGGGCGCAACAGGCGTCCGGCGAGCGTGTCGGCGTCCCGCGCCAGCGTGCGCGCCGCCTCCAGCGCCGCAGGATGCTCGTCGCCGAACAGCCGGCGGCCCGCCCCCGACTCGAAGAACTGCGCCATCTGCACGGCGAGCGCCCAGCTGTCCACCAGCGCGAGCTGCGGCTCGCTGCGATAGCCGGCACGGCGGCTGGCGGAAGCCGCGCCGATCTTCCAGCGCAGCGTGTCGAGGCGTGCCTGCGGCGAGCGTGCGGCGATCAGGTCGGCCGCCAGCGCCACGCGCTCGGTGAAGTCGGCGGTGAACTGCCGCGTCTCCACGCGCGTGCGCAGCAGCGCCGGGTCGAGCGGCGTGCCCGGGGTCTTGACGTCGACGGTCACGCATCCCGCGAGCGCCACCAGGGCCCCCGCGAGCAGCGCCGCTCTCACGCGGTCCGCCCGGCAATGAGATCGCGCACCAGCTGGATGTGCGACTTCAGCAGGTAGTGCATCGACGAGTAGGCGTGCGGCACGCGCAGCCCCTCCACCTGCCGCTCGAGGCGATCCAGCCGCACCCGCAACTGTGCCGGGTCGACCGTGCCCAGGCGCACGTCGCTCTCGATGAAGCGCAGCTCGCCGTACCAGCGGTAGATCCGCCGGCGCATGCGCCATTGGTACACCGACGGCAGGAATCGCAGGAACGGCAGCGCCAGCAGGAGCAGCGGTATCCCGACCACGATGAAGCGGTTGATCCACACCACCGCCCAGAACGGCAGGTAGCGGCGCAGCAGCGGCGGGTTTCCCCGGTAGAAGCGCTCGGCGTCCGGCGACAGCGGGAACTCCAGGTCACGCGGCGCCGGAAACTCTCCGATGCCGTGGAACAGCCCGGGCCCGCCGTGCACGCTCCGGGCTGCCTCGAGCAGCAGGTCGACGATCACCGGGTGCAGGTCCTCGGAGGCGACCAGGCTCGCAGTGACCGCGAGCATGGG
Source organism: Burkholderiales bacterium (assembly GCA_036274335.1). GTDB lineage: Bacteria > Pseudomonadota > Gammaproteobacteria > Burkholderiales > SG8-39 > JAABQT01. The sequence goes on from DASUFW010000107.1 coordinate 4,605, forward strand.
CACGTCGCGGCGCGGGATGTCGCGCGCCAGGTCCACGGCGCCCTCGGGCAGCGTGAGCTTGTGCAGGAAGGTCAGCCGGCGGGTCACCGCCTCGGCGCGCTGCGCCGGCAGCAGGTTCACCCCGGGGGCGCGCAGCAGCCGCTGAACGGCGGCCGCGTCGGCGGACGAGACATAGAAAGCGGCGTCCACTTCGCCCCCCTCGAGCGCCTGCGCCGCCTCCAGACCCCCGATGTCGACGAGGCGCGTGGGCGGACCGGCCATGCCGATCTCGCGCAGCAGGCGCAGCGCGACCTCGCGCGTCCCGCTCCCCGGAACACCGACGGCGATGCGCCGGCCGCGCAGCCCGGTGCCCAGCGGGATCGCGGCGCCACGGTAGAAGCACCACAAGGGCTCGTAGAACACGCTGCCGAGCGTCATCAGCCCCGTCGCGCCCTCGGCGCCC
>DASUFW010000108.1:0-1617 GCA_036274335.1 Burkholderiales bacterium
TGGGACCAGGGTAACGACGCGCGCGTCGAGTTCCTGCGCCAAATCGAAGTCGCCCTCACCGCCGCCCGCAACCTCGCCCTCGAAGAGGCGGCCCGGGTAGCCGACGAACGCTGTCACCCGAAGGTCTGCCACCAGGACGCCGCCGCCCGAATCCGCGCCCTGAAGACGCCATGAAGCTGAACGACATCGCCAAGCGCACCCTGCGCGCGTGCCCCGAGTTCGGGCACGCCGTGCCTTGCGACGTCTGCGACCCCGCGACCTACGCGCCCGCCGACGAGCTCCCCGACGTGCGCCCCGTCCTCGCCGCAACAGGCCGCGGCTCGCTTCAGCGCCGCATCGCTGCCCTCGAAGCCCTCTGTCTCGAGCTCGAAGCGGCCGCCTGGCACGGCTACGGCTGGGACGCCGCCCGCAAGTGCCGCCTGATTCTCGCCAAGGGCGCCGGCGCCGGCCTGTTCAAGAGCGGCCGCCCGCCCACCCCCGGCGCCGGCAAGGCCGCCCGCCGTGACGCGCCGTAGCCACCGGCCGCATAAGCTGCGATTTGCGGCCCGGTCACGGCTTCCTGGCCTCGTAGCCCTCTGGCTCGGTTGCAGCCACGTCCCCGGGCCGGGCGTTGCGCGGGGCGCCTAGTCCGGGCGCTTCGTTGCGACCAGCGCGCGCCGGTGAAGGCGCTCGTTCTCCCGCACCGTGACCAGTTCGGTGCCGGCGCGGCCGCGCGCCCACTTCTCGTACCGCTCGGCCCGGTCGCGCCAGAACTTCGCCCACGGCTCGTACTCGGGTCCGCGCGCGTGGTTGATCGCCGCGGCCTCGCGGGCCTCGTCGGCCTCCTGCTCGAACATTTTCCAGAGTCGAACGCCTCGTTTCGCCATGTGTCATCCTCTCGATCCACGCCTCGGACCCCCGTGCTCTCACCCTCTGGGGGCGGGGGACGGCTCCGAGTCCTGGACCTGTGCGGGGTCAGCGGTTCGGTGCTACTTCTGCTGGTTCCGGGGCGCGCGCTGCTAGCGCCGGGGGGTGCTGATGCCGCGAGCGATGCTCACGACGACGGCACTCACCGGCCCCTCTGACGCGTTGGCCTGATCCGGGTGTCACGACTGCCGACGGCTCCCCGTCAAGCTCCCAAGTTCCCCCCCGCGGGCAGCAGGTAGGCGCGCGTGCGATCGCTGAGCCTGGGATTATCGGCGCCCGTCCGAGGCGCGCGGCCGCGCGATCCCGCGCGAAGGGCTTTGGCCATTGAGGGCGTCGCCGCCCCTTTCCCGAACTGGGGGGCTGACGATCCAGCAACGCGGCTTACCAAAGGGGCCACGCGATCAAAATACGGTAACGTCCCCTCTTCCGTCAACGGCCGAGGTTGAGAACATCCCAGAAAAAGAAACGCCCGCCGCTGACGGTGTGTCAGGGCGGGCGCCGAAAGGTGTGGCCTCTCCGGTGAGCCTAGGGTTTCGCACAATCCGTCAACAGTCAAGCACAACCCGCAAGCCCAAGGTTTCCGGTATCCTAGACCACGTGGATCAGGTGCCCGACCTTCGCCCTCGCAGCGGCCACCCGCTCGTGACCCTGCTCGGAAGCCTTGCCGGCGCCGCCGCGGTTGCGTGGGCGGTCGTTCGCTGGGCGGCGACC
>DASUFW010000109.1:0-14244 GCA_036274335.1 Burkholderiales bacterium
GGACCGAGCGTGGCCACGATCTTCGTGCTGCGGAGCATCACGCGCAGTGTAGCATCGCGCAACCGGCGCTCAGGCGCGCGCCTCGAGCGCCGCTACGGCCGGCAGCGTCCTGCCCTCCAGGAACTCGAGGAATGCGCCACCCGCGGTGGAGATGTAGCCCACGCGGTCGGCGATGCCGAACTTGTTGATGGCCGCGACGGTATCGCCCCCGCCGGCGATGGAATACGCCTTCGAGGCCGCGATGGCGCGCGCCAGCACCTCGGTGCCCCTGGCAAACGCGTCGTTCTCGAACACCCCCACCGGGCCGTTCCAGACAATGGTCCCGGCGGCGCCCAGCGCGTCGGCAAGCCGCTGCGCACTTTTCGGTCCGATATCCAGAATCATCTCGTCGGCGGCGACCTCCGTCGCGGGCTTGGTGACGCCGCGCGCATCATCCAGGCCGCGGCCCACCACGACGTCGACGGGCAGCGGCACCTTCACTTCCTGCATGAGGCGCTTCGCCTCCGCCACGAGGTCCCGCTCCACGAGGGATCTTCCGACCGGCAGCCCCGCTGCGAGCATGAAAGTGTTGGCGATGCCCCCGCCCACGATGAGCTGGTCCACCTTCCTCGCCAGCGCCCCGAGGATCGTGAGCTTGGTGGACACCTTGGAGCCCGCCACGATGGCGATGAGCGGCCGCTTCGGGTCCGCGAGGGCCTTGCCCAGCGCATCCAGCTCGGCGGCCATGAGCGGCCCCGCGCAGGCCTCCCTGGCGAAGCGGGCGACGCCGTGCGTGGTGGCTTCGGCGCGGTGCGCCGTGCCGAAGGCGTCGTTCACGTAGACGTCGCAGAGCGAGGCGATCCGGCGGGCGAGCGCTTCGTCGTCCTTCTTCTCGCCCTTGTTGACCCGGCAGTTCTCGAGCAGCACCACCTCGCCCGGCTCCACCTCCACGCCCGCCAGCCAGTCTCGCTTGAGCGGTACCTCGCGTCCGAGCAGCTCGCCGAGGCGCTTGGCCACCGGCGCGAGCGAATCCTCCGGGCGCAGCTCGCCTTCCTTGGGCCGGCCGAGGTGCGAGGTCACCATCACCGCGGCGCCCTTGCCGAGCGCGAGCCGGATGCCGGGCACGGAAGCGCGGATGCGGGTGTCGTCGGCGACGCCGCCGGCGTCGTCCAGCGGCACGTTGAGGTCCGCGCGGATGAACACGCGCTTGCCGCGCAGCTCGAGCAGCTCCATGCGCTTGAAGCGCATGGCCCTACTTCGCGTTCATCAGCGCCACGGTCACGTCGAGCATGCGGTTCGAGAAGCCCCACTCGTTGTCGTACCAGCTCGACACCTTGACCAGCGTCCCTTCGGCGACGCGGGTGAGCGACTCCTCGAAGATGGAGCTCGCCGGGTTGTGATTGAAGTCCGAGGACACGAGCGGCTCGGTGCTGTAGGCGAGGATGCCTTTCAGGTCGCCCTCCGAGGCCTGCTTCACCGCCTGGTTGACTTCCTTGACGGTGGTGGGCTTCTTCGCCACGAACGACAGGTCGACGATCGACACGTTGATCGTCGGCACCCGGATCGAGAAGCCGTCCAGCTTGCCGTTCAGGTGCGGCAGCACCAGCCCGACGGCCGCCGCCGCGCCGGTCTTGGTGGGGATCATGTTGTGCGTCGCCGAGCGCGCCCGGCGCAGGTCCTTGTGGAACACGTCGGTCAGCACCTGGTCGTTGGTAAACGAGTGGATCGTCGTCATCAATCCGGAGACCACGCCGATGCGGTCGTCGATCGCCTTGACCAGCGGCGCCAGGCAGTTGGTCGTGCACGAAGCGTTCGAGATCACCTGGTCCGAGGCCTTCAGCGTGCCGTCGTTCACGCCCATCACGATGGTGCGGTCCACATCCTTGTCGCCGGGCGCGGAGATCACCACCTTCTTCGCCCCTGCGGCGAGGTGGCTCGCGCCGCCCTTGGCCTTGCCGGTGAACAGGCCCGTGCACTCCAGCACCACGTCGACGCCCATCGCCTTCCAGGGCAGCCTGGCGGGGTCGCGCTCGGCGAGCACCTTGAGCTTGTCGCCGTTCACCGAGATCGCGTCGCCCTCCACCGCGACCGTGCCGGCGAAGCGGCCATGCACCGTGTCGTACTTCAGCAGGTGTGCGTTGGTGGCCGGGTCGCCGAGGTCGTTGACGGCCACGAACTGCAGGCCGTGCTTCTTCCCGTCCTCGTAGTGCGCGCGCAGGATGTTCCTGCCGATCCGTCCGAATCCGTTGATGGCTACCTTGATGGTCATGACAGCACGCTCCTCACCGCTTTTTCCACGTTCTCGGCCGTGAAGCCGAAATGCCTGAACAGCTCGCCGGCCGGCGCCGATTCGCCGAACCGGTCCAGGCCCACGACCGCGCCTTGCAGGCCCACGTACTTGCGCCAGAAGTCGGTCACCCCCGCCTCGACCGCCACACGCGGCAGGCCCGGCGTGAGCACCGCCTCGCGGTACGAGGCTTCCTGGCGGTCGAACACCGTCGTCGACGGCATCGAAACGACGCGCACCGGGATGTCCGCGCCCGCCAGGCGCCTCTGCGCCTCCAGCGCGAGCTGGACTTCCGAGCCCGTGGCGATCAGCACGGCCTTCGCCCAGGGCGCATCCGACAGGACATACCCGCCGCGCCGCGCCAGGGCAAGCACCTCGGGCGCCCGGGGCGCCGCGGGCAGGCTCTGGCGCGACAACAGCAGCGCGCAGGGGCCGTCGCGGCGCTCGAGCGCCGCCGTCCAGGCCACCGCGGTCTCGGCTGCATCGCAGGGCCGCCAGACGTCCATCTGGGGTATGAGTCGCAGGCTGGCCGCATGTTCCACAGGCTGGTGGGTGGGGCCGTCCTCGCCCAGGCCGATCGAGTCGTGTGTGAACACGTAGACGACGCGCTGGCGCATGAGCGCCGCCAGCCGCAGGGCATTCCTCGCGTAATCGGAGAACACGAGGAAGGTCCCGCCGTAGGGGATCCACCCGCCGTGCAGCGCGAGGCCGTTCATGATCGCGGCCATGCCGAACTCGCGAACGCCGTAGAAGAGGTAGTTGCCGCCCCCTTCTGCGCCGATCGGCTGCGACGCCTTCACCATGGTGAGGTTGGACCCGGTCAGGTCCGCCGACCCGCCGATCAGCTCGGGGAGCATCGGCACCAGCGCCTCGAGGACGTTCTGCGACGCCTTGCGGGTGGCCACCGTCTCGGCCTTGGCCTGCAGGTCGGCCGCCAGCGCCGCGGCGCGCGAGCCGAAATCCGTGGGCAGCTCGCCGCGCAGGCGCCGCTGGAGCTCCGCCGCCTCGGCGGGAAATTGCTTCTCGTACCCGGCGAAGAGCCGTTTCCAGCGGCGCTCGGCGCGCTTGCCGGCCTCGCGCGCATCCCAGGTCTGGCGGATGTGCTCCGGAATCTCGAAGGGCGGATAGGGCCAGCCGATCGCCTCGCGCGTGGCCGCGACCTCCTTCTCGCCGAGTGCGGCGCCGTGGGCGGCGCCCGTGCCCGCCTTGGTCGGCGCTCCCTTGGCGATCACGGTCTTTGCGCAGATCAGCGTGGGGCGCGACTTCTCGCGCTTGGCCTTCCTCAGGGCGCGGTCCATCGCTTCGACGTCGTGGCCGTCGACGCCCGCGATGACCTGCCAGCCGTAGGCGGCGAAGCGCTTGGGCACGTCGTCGGTGTACCACTGGCGGATCTGGCCCTTGTCGGAGTCGATGGAGATGCCGTTGTCGTCGTACACCGCGATCAGCTTGCCCAGGCCGAGCGTGCCCGCCAGAGAGCAGGACTCGTGCGAGACGCCCTCCATCAGGCAACCGTCGCCCAGAAAGACGTACGTGTAGTGGTCGACGATCTCGAAGCCCGGCCGGTTGTACTGCGCCGCGAGCGAACGCTCGGCGATCGCCATGCCCACGGCGTTGCTGATGCCCTGCCCGAGCGGCCCGGTGGTGGTCTCCACGCCGGGCGCGCAGCCGAGCTCCGGATGCCCGGGCGTCTTCGAGCCGAGCTGGCGGAAGCGGCGCAGCTCGTCCATCGGCAGGTCGTAGCCGGTGAGATGCAGCAGCGCATAGAGCAGCATCGATCCGTGGCCGTTCGATAGCACGAAGCGATCGCGGTCGGGCCAGGCCGGATTGGCGGGGTTGTGCTCGAGGTGCCGGTGCCAGAGGGCCACGGCGATCTCGGCCATGCCCATCGGCATGCCGGGGTGGCCCGACTTCGCCGCCTCGACCGCATCCATGGCGAGCGCGCGAAGCGCGTCGGCGAGCTCGCGGTCGGACGCTGGGGAATTCATCGGAGCGCGGAATTATACTCGGCGCCATGCAGCCGCTTCCCTTCTCCAGCCCCGCCGACTACCTGCATCGGGTCCGCGGCGCCGAAGACGCCGCCGGCGTCTGGTTCGTCTTTCACGGCGACCGGCTGCTGGTCGAGCTCGGCCCGCCGGACCCGCGGCCGAGCGACGATCCCCGGGTGCGCGAGCGGCCCAGCTGGGCGCGCCTGCCGTTGCTAAAAAACAACAACCGGTTGTGGTCGGAGCCTGTCCGGACGCTATATCTGGGGGAGCTCGGGGACCTCGCCTGCTGGGCGGCCGAGGTGCCCTCGGGCGAGGCGCCGGGCGGGCACGGCTGGGTGGGCCTGCGGGCCCTGTTCACGGTCCTGGAGGACCCGCACTTCGCCCTCGCCGGCCGCGCGCTGCAGCTGCTGCAATGGGACCGCGACCACCAGTTCTGCGGGCGCTGCGGCACGCCCACCGAGCCGCGCGCAGAGGAGCGCGTGCGCGTCTGCCCGGCGTGCAAGCTCTCGGCGTACCCGCGCGTCGCGCCCGCCGTGATGGCGCTCGTCCGGCGCGGACGCGAGCTCCTGCTCGGCCGCAGCCCGCACTTTCCCGCGGGCATGTACAGCGCGCTGGCCGGATTCGTGGAGCCCGGCGAGACGCTCGAGCAGTGCGTCGCGCGCGAAGTCGCCGAGGAGGTCGGCGTGACCGTCACGAACTTGTCGTACTTCACGAGTCAGCCGTGGCCTTTTCCCCACAGCCTGATGATCGCCTTCGTGTGCGACTGGGCGGGCGGCGAGATCCGGCCGGCGGAAGGAGAAATCGAGGCCGCGGACTGGTTCGATGTATTGCAATTGCCTAAACTTCCAAGCAAAATCTCGATCGCGCGGCGCCTGATCGACTCAGTTTCCGAGGAAATCCGGCGCCAAATATGAACCGGCGCTTAGCTCCGCATGCGTAAGTGCGGAGCGGCCCAAGCGGGGTGTTGCACGAATTGAACGACATTGATCGACTCGGTATTCCGCCGCAAGGCGGACACGCGGGGGCGCAGCCTGGAATTTTTGGTGCAGGGCTGCGCCTTCTCGTTTTTTGGGGAGAACGGACATGAACGGTCTGCATCTCATCGGTGATCTGGGCGGCTGCCGCTGCGATCCGCGGCTGCTGCTCGATGGCGCCGGGTTCAAGGACAGGTGCCTCGAGCTCGTGCGCGACGCCGGCCTGACGACCATGGACGCGAGCTTCCACCAGTTCGAGGGCTCCGGCTTCACCGGAACCGTCGTGCTCGCCGAGTCGCACCTCGCCATCCACACCTGGCCCGAGAAGCAGGGGCTGACGCTCGACGTCTACGTCTGCAACTACAGCGACGACAACAGCGCGAAGGCACGCCGGCTGTTCGACAGCATCGTGGGCTACTTCCAGCCCACGGAATGCGCGCGCCACGAGGTCGAGCGCGGCGGCCACCTGCTCATGGAGCCGCTGAACGACTCCACCGGCTTCTACATCAAGGCCGCCCGGCAGGTCGGCGACTGGCAGACGCGCTTCCAGCGCCTGCAGATCTACGAGACGCCGCACTACGGCAAGATCTTCCGGCTCGACGGGTTCAACATGACCTCCGAGAAGGAGGAGTTCGTCTATCACGAGAACCTGATCCACCCGGCGCTCACGGCGCACCCGGCGCCCAAGCGGGTGCTCATCATCGGCGGCGGCGACGGCGGCTCCTCGGAGGAGGCGCTGAAGCACCCCTCGATCGAGCAGGTCACGATGTGCGAGATCGACCCCGACGTGATCCAGGTCGCGAAGGAGCATTTCCACGCGGTGCACAACGGCGTCTTCGACAACCCGAAGCTGCGGGTGCTGGTCGGCGACGGCATGAAGTTCGTGCGCGAGACGCAGGAGCGCTTCGACCTGATCGCGCTCGATCTCAACGACCCCATGGGGCCCGCCGAGGCGCTCTATTCGGTCGAGTTCTTCCAGCAGTGCCGGCACGCCCTCGCCCCGGGCGGGGCGCTGGTGCTGCACATCGGGTCGCCCGTTGCGCAGCCCGCGCGGGTGGAGGAGCTCGCCCAGCGCCTGAACGGCGTCTTCCGCATCGTGCGCCCCTACACGATGTACATCCCCCTGTACGGGTCGCTCTGGGCGATGGCGGTGTGCTCGGACAAGCTCGATCCCAAGGCCTACACGGCCGACGAGATCGACCGGCGCATCGAGCAGCGCAAGATGACGGAGCTGCGCTACTACAACGGCGAGACGCACGAGGGCGTGTTCGCGCTGCCCAACTACGTGCGCGACCTCGTTACCCCGCCGCGCCTGAAGCAGCAGACGCGCGGCCGCCGCCTGGGCGTGGTACGCGCTGCGGTGAAGTAGCTCCGCCTAGCCTAGCGCGCGCCGGCGTTCCGCAGCATCCTTTCGATCCCGCCCTCGCCGTTCGCCTGGGCCATCTGCAGGGCGTCTTCGCCCCCGGGCGCCTGCGCGTTCGGATTGGCGCCGTGCTCGAGGAGCAGCTTCACCATGCCTTCGTCGCGCAGGTGCACGGCGACCATCAGCGGTGTGAGGCCGTTCGAGTCCGGCTTGTCCACCCAGCGCCCGAGGCCGAGCAACTGGGCGACCGTGACCTGGTCGGAGTAGATGACCGCGGTCATGACGTCGTTGAAGCGCGGCGTGACCACGGCCGGGCCGACTTGCCGCAGCGACGATGCCTGCGACGAAGCCGAGGCGTCCGCCGCGGCCGCGCCCATGGCCGGCAAGGCCGCGAGCAGCGCGAGGATTGCAAGGCGTATGTGATGTTTCATGTTGCCTCCTTGAAGGCGCCGGCTAGTCGGTCGACTGCAGCACGGCGCGAACGATGTCGAACAGGCGGTCGATGTCCGCCTTGCCGATGATCAGCGGGGGAGCGAGGGCGATGGTGTCGCCGGCGACCCGGATGTAGGCGCCCCGCTCGAAGGCCGCAACGTGCGTGTCCAGGCCCCGCGCGCCGGGCGCCCCGGCGCGCGGCGCGAGCTCGATGGCCGCGATGAGCCCGATGTTGCGGATGTCGACGACGTGGGGCAGCCCCTTCAGCGCATGCGCCTGCTCTTCCCAGTACGGCCACAGCTCGGCGGCGCGGGTGAGCAGCCCCTCCTCCTCGTAGACCCGCAGCGTCGCGAGGCCCGCGGCGCAGGCGAGCGGGTGCGAGGAGTAGGTGTAGCCGTGCGGCAGCTCGATGGCGTTCTCCGGCCCCTTCATGAACGCCTGGTAGATCGATTCGCGCATGAACACGGCGCCCATCGGCACCGTGCCGTTGGTAATCCCCTTGGCCGTGGTCATCAGGTCGGGCATCACGCCGAAATGCTGGCTGGCGAAGGGCTTGCCGAGACGTCCCCAGGCGGTAATCACCTCGTCGAAGATGAGCAGGATGCCGTGGCGGTCGCAGATTTCGCGCAGCCGCTCGAGGTAGCCGACCGGCGGCACCAGCACGCCGCCCGAGCAGGCGACGGGCTCGACGATTACCGCGGCGATCGTGGACGCGTCATGCAGGGCGCACAGCCGCTCGAGGTCGTCGGCGAGCTCGGCGCCGTGCTTCGGCTGGCCGCGCGAGAAGGCGTTCTTCTCCGGATCGTGCGTGTGGCGCAGGTGGTCCACGCCGGCCACGAGCGCGCCGAAGATCTTGCGATTGCCGACGATGCCGCCGACCGCGGTGCCGCCGAAGTTGACGCCGTGGTAGCCCCGCTCGCGACCGATGAGCCGCACGCGATGCCCCTCGCCGCGCGCGCGGTGGTAGGCGAGCGCGAGCTTGAGCGCCGTATCGACCGACTCGGAGCCCGAATTGGTGAAGAAGATGCGCTTCAGGTCCCCCGGCGCCATCTCGGCGAGCCGCTCGGCGAACTCGAAAGCGAGCGGATGGCCCATCTGGAAGGTGGGCGCGAAGTCGAGCTCGGCGACCTGCTTCTGCACCGCCTCGACGATCGGCTTGCGGCAGTGCCCCGCATTCACGCACCACAGGCCCGAGGTGCCGTCGATGAGCTTCTTGCCCTCCGGGGTGAAGTAGTGGACCCCCTCGGCGCGCGCCATCATGCGCGGCGCCTTCTTGAAGCGCCGGTTCATGCTGAAGGGCATGAAGAAGGGCGAATCCTCGATCTTGGCCGGCGGGGCGACGATGTCGTTCATGGTGGCTCTCCTAGGCGGCGGCGCGGCTTGCGCCCGCGACGCCCGCGGTGTCGAGCGCCGCGCGCAGCAGCACGTTGCAGCCCGCGGCCAGGTCCGCGGGCGTGGCGCTCTCGATCTCGTTGTGGCTGATACCCCCCTCGCACGGGATGAAGATCATCGCCGTGGGGGCGACCCGGGCCACGTAGACGGCATCATGCCCGGCGCCGCTCACGATGTCACGGTGGCTGAGCCCCAGGCGCTGCGCCGCCCGGCGCACGCCGGCCACCAGGGCGGGATCGAACTGGCAGGGCTTGAAATAGGTGGCCTCCCGCAGCTCGATCTCCACGCGGCACTCCGCCTCGATCGCCTGCACCGCCCGCTTCAAGGCGTCGCACATGGCGTCGAGCGTGGGCGCCTTGGCATTGCGAAAGTCCACCGTGGTGCGCACCTCGCCGGGAATCACGTTGCGCGAGTTCGGCTTCACCTGCATGAAGCCCACCGTGCCGCGCGCGTCGTCGGGAAACTCCCGCGCGATGCGGTTCACCTCCTGCACCAGGCGGCTTGCCCCCAGCAGCGCGTCGTGGCGCAGCGCCATGGGTGTCGGCCCGGCATGGGCGTCCTGACCCGTCACGGTCACGTCGTACCAGCGCTGGCCGAGCGCGCCTTGCACGACGCCGATCGTCTTGCCTTCGGCCTCCAGGATCGGGCCCTGCTCGATGTGCGCCTCGAAGTAGGCGCCCAGCCGGTGCGGCGCCGCGCTGCCCGCATAGCCGATGCGCGCGAGCGCATCGCCCACGCTGATGCCGTCGAGGTCCTTCTGCGCGCGTGCGTGCTCGAGCGTGAAGACGTTCGCGAAGACGCCCGAGCCCATCATCACAGGCGTGTACCTCGAGCCTTCCTCGTTGGTCCAGGAAACGACCTCGACCGGCGCGCGCGTGCGCACGCCGGCGTCGTTCAGCGTGCGCAGGACCTCCAGCCCGGCCATCACGCCGTAGGCACCGTCGTACTTCCCGCCCGAGGGCTGGGAATCGAGATGGCTGCCCATCGCCACGGGTGCGGCGGACGGATCCATGCCCTCGCGCCGCGCGAAGATGTTTCCGATCGCGTCCACCGACACCGAGAGCCCCGACTCGCGCGCCCAGCGGGAGAACAGGTCGCGTGCCCCGCGGTCCTCCTCCGTGAGCGTCAGCCGCTTCACCCCGCCCTTGGGGGTCGCGCCGATGCGGGCCAGCTCCATCAGGGAGGCCCAGAGTCGGTCGGCGTTGATGCGCAGTTCACTCATCCGATTGCCGCGAGCTAGCTTACCCGATTACACTTTTGCCATGAATCCATTTGATCTCACAGGAAAAATTGCCCTTGTGACCGGGGGCAACGGGGGCATCGGCCTGGGCATCGCGCAGGGCTTCGTCCAGGCAGGGGCGCAGGTGGCCATCGTCGGCCGCAATAGCGAGAAGAACGCTGCCGCCGTCAAGACGCTGGCCGGCAAGGCCCTCGCGCTGGTGGCGGACGTCAACGACGGCGCACAGGTGAGGCGCATGGTGGCGGACACCGTCAAGCACTTCGGGGGCCTGGACATCCTGGTCGCCAATGCGGGCATCAACATCCGCAAGCCGCCGCAGGACTACAGCATGGAGGAGTGGCACCGCATCGTGGACTCGAACCTGACGAGCGTCTTCGAATGCTGCCTGGCCGCGTATCCCGAGATGAAGCGCCGCGGCGGCGGCAAGATCGTCACCATCGGCTCGATGACCAGCCTCTTCGGCTTCGACGTCGGCCCGGTCTACGCGGCCACCAAGGGCGGCGTGGTGCAGCTCACCAAGAGCCTCGGCGCTGCCTGGGCGAAGGACAACATCCAGGTGAACAGCATCCTGCCGGGCTTCATCGACACGGCGCTCACGAAGAAGGCGCGGGAAGTGATCCCCGGCATGCACGAGCGCGTCGAGGGCCGTACGCCCGCGCGGCGCTGGGGCCGGCCCGAGGATCTCGCCGGCGCCGCAGTCTATTTCTCGAGCCGGGCGAGCGACTTCGTCACCGGCACGGCGCTGCCGGTGGACGGAGGCTTCTCCAGCTCGATGTTCTAGCGGGCGCTCAGCCCGGCCAGGCGACGACTTTCTGCTTCTGCTCGCCCAGGCCGCGGATGCCCATGGTCATGACGTCGCCGACCTTGAGGAACACCGGGTTCGGCTTGATGCCCAGGCCCACGCCGGGCGGCGTGCCGGTGGTGATGATGTCTCCCGGCAGCAGCGTCATGTACTGGCTCACGTGCGAGACGATCTGCGCGCAGTTGAAGATCATGGTGCGCGTGTTGCCCGACTGCATGCGCTTGCCGTTCACGTCGAGCCACATGTCCAGGTTCTGCGGGTCGGTGATCTCGTCGGTGGTGACGAGCCACGGCCCGATCGGGCCCGCGGTGTCGAAGCTCTTGCCCTTGTCCCACTGGCCGGTGGCGAACTGGAACGCGCGCTCCGACACGTCGTTCACGATGCAATAGCCGGCCACATATTCGAGCGCCTCGGCGACGGACACGTACTGGGCCTTGGTGCCGATGACCACCCCGAGCTCCAGCTCCCAGTCGAGCTTGGTGGAACCCTTGGGTTGGATGACGTCGTCGTTCGGGCCGCTGATGCAGCTGGTGGCCTTCGAAAACACGATCGGCTCCGCCGGAATCGGCGAGCCGGTCTCCTTGGCGTGGTCGCTGTAGTTCAGCCCGATGGCGACGAACTTGCTGATGCCGACGTACGGCACACCCAGGCGCGGGTTGTTGGACACGACCGGCAGCGACTCCGGCTTCACCTTGGAGAGCATCTTCAGCCCGCGCGGCGAGATCTCGTTCGGCCCGATGTTCTGCACCACCTTGGACAGGTCGCGCAGCTTCCCCTCCGCGTCGATCATGCCGGGCTTCTCGAACCCGTCCTTGCCGTAGCGGCACAGCTTCATATCGTCATTCCCCCGTCGATGGAATACATGTTGCCCGTCGCGAACAGCGACTCGTCCGAGGCGAGGAACACGAGAATTCCCGTGATGTCCTCGACCGAGCCGAGCCTCCCCATGGGCTGCCTCGCGATGAAGTCCTTCCTCGCCTGCACCGGATCGGCGAAGGCGTTGATGCGGTCGCCGAGCGAAGGCGTGTCGACCGTCCCCGGGCCGATGCAGTTGCAGCGGATGCCCTGCTTGACGTAGTCGGCGGCGATCGCCTTGGTGAGCCCCACGACCGCCGCCTTGGTGGCGCCGTAGACGAAGCGGTTGGGCAGCCCCTTCACGCTCGAGGCGATCGAGGACATGTTGATGATCGAGCCCCTGCCCTTCTTGAGCATCCCCGGCAGGAGCGCCCGCGTCACCAGGTACATGGACTTCACGTTCAGGTTGAAGCTGAAGTCCCAGTCCCTGGGCGTGCAGTCGAGGATCGTACCGTGGTGCACGAACCCCGCGCAGTTGAACAGCACGTCGATTGCGCCCACCTCCGCGGCCAACTTGCCGACCGCCGCCTCGTCCAGCACGTCCAGCACCCGGGTGCGGATGCCGTCCTTGCCGTCCAGCTCCGCGAGCGTCTTCGGATTGATGTCGGTCGCCCAGACCTGAGCGCCCTCGCGGGCGAAGGCGAGCGCCGCGCCGCGGCCGATACCCTGACCGGCGGCGGTGATGAATGCGGTCTTGCCAGCGAGCCTGCCTGCCATGCCTGGAATTTTCCGGAGCGAGGGGTGCGTTGCGCGGGGAGCGGATTATAGCCGAGGGTCCGAGCGCGCATGTGCCCGCCTCCGGTGGCGCGCCGCAGCATCGGCAGAGCGAATCGCCCTCTTGACCAAGCGGGCACGGCATCGCTACGCTGCGCGCTCTCCCGCGCCGGACATCCCCTCGCAGCCCCCCATGCAGCAACTCCCCGCGCCGCGGAAGAGTCTCTCCTAGGATCGTCCGCCCCCCTCATGGCCGCCGTCACGCTTTCGGGTGTCCGCAAGTCCTTCGGCACGACGGAAGTGCTCCACGGCGTCGACGTCTCGATCGCCGATGGCGAGTTCTGCGTGCTGGTCGGCCCGTCCGGCTGCGGCAAGTCGACGCTGCTGCGCATGCTCGCCGGCCTCGAGAACATCACCGCGGGCGAGATCTCCATTGGCGGCCGCGTGGTGAATCGCGTGCACCCCAAGGAGCGCGACATCGCCATGGTGTTCCAGAACTACGCGCTCTATCCGCACATGACGGTCGCCGACAACATGGGCTTCTCGCTCGCGCTGCGCGGCACGGCGAAGGCGCTCATCGCCGAGCGGGTGCGCGCCGCGGCCGAGATCCTGGGACTGGTCCCTTACCTCGAGCGCTTTCCGCGCCAGCTGTCCGGCGGCCAGCGCCAGCGCGTCGCCATGGGTCGCGCGATCGTCCGCCAGCCGCAGGTGTTCCTGTTCGACGAGCCGCTGTCCAACCTCGACGCCAAGCTGCGCGTCGCCATGCGCACCGAGATCAAGGAGCTGCACCAGCGGCTGAAGACGACGACCGTGTACGTGACCCACGACCAGATCGAGGCGATGACCATGGCCGACCGCATCGTGGTGATGCACGACGGCCTCGTCGAGCAGATCGGCACGCCGCTCGAGCTCTACGACCGTCCGGGGAACGTCTTCGTCGCCGGCTTCATCGGCTCGCCGGCCATGAACTTCCTGGACGGCACCGTGCGGCGCTCGGGGACGGCGCGCGTCGAGACCGCCACGGGCGCCGCCCTGCCGCTGCCCGCCGACTGCGCCGCCGAGGACGGGCGTCGCGTCACCTACGGCGCGCGTCCCGAGCATCTCGACCTGGCCGACGACGGTTTCGACGCGGAAGTCGTGGTGATCGAGCCCACGGGTTCCGAAACGCAGCTCTTCGCCCGGGTCGGCGGGCAGGAGGTGGTCGCGGTGTTCCGCGAGCGCCACGCCTTCGCGCCCGGACAGAAGATCCGCCTGCGGCCGCGCGCCGAGGCGGCCCACGTTTTTGACGCCGCGACGGGCAAGCGCATCTGACGTCGACGGGCATTTTCTTGACAACGCAGGACCCAAGAGGAGATCCATGATGAGCAATTCAAAGTTCACCCGCCGCTCCGTGCTGAAGGGCGGCGCCGCCCTGGCGGGGGCTGCCGCGCTCGAGTCGTCCCGTCTGCTCGGCTTCGCACAGGCCTGGGCGGCGACGTCGCAGTGGAAGCCCGAGAAGGGCGCCAAGCTCCAGCTGCTGCGCTGGAAGCGCTTCGTGCAGTCCGAAGAGGACGGCTTCATGGCCCTGGTGGCCGCCTTTACGAAGGCCACCGGCGTGCAGGTCACGGTGCTGAACGAGTCGCTGGACGACGTGCAGCCCAAAGCCTCGGTGGCGGCCAACACCGGCCAGGGCCCCGACATCTTCTGGGGCCTGTACTCGCTGCCGCATCTATTCCCGTCGAAATGCGTCGACATGACCGACGTCGCCAACCACCTCGGCAAGGCGTACGGCGGCTGGGTCGCGAGCGCGGTGACCTACGGCAAGTCGGGCGCCAAGTGGATCGACATCCCGGTCGGCTACAACGGCAACGTCATCAACTACCGCCAGAGCATGATCGAGAAGGCGGGCTTCAAGGAGATCCCGAAGGACACCGCGGGCTTCATGGAGCTGATGAAGGCCCTCAAGGAGAAGAGCCAGGCGGGCGGCTTCGCGCTGGGCCGCGCCTCCGGGGACGGCAACGCCTGGGTGCACTGGTGCCTGTGGGCCTTCGGCGGCAACCTGGTCGACGCCAAGGACAAGGTGATCCTCAATTCGCCGGAAACCGCAAAGGCGCTCGAGTACGCCAAGGAGCTGTCCAAGCATTTCGTGCCGGGCACCGCGGCCTGGAACGACTCCTTCAACAACAAGGCGTTCCTGTCCGGCGAGATCTCGCTGACCAACAACGGCGTCTCGATCTATGCC
>DASUFW010000110.1:0-6079 GCA_036274335.1 Burkholderiales bacterium
CGTCGTGGTCGGTGGAGGTCCCGCCGGCCTCGCGGCGGCGATCCGGCTCAAGCAGCTGTCCGCCCAGACCTCGGTCTGCCTCATCGAGAAGGGCTCGGAGATCGGCGCGCACATCCTCTCGGGCGCCGTGATGGACCCGCGAGCCCTCGACGAGCTCCTTCCCGAGGCGGGGAAACAGGGCGCGCCGCTCGGGGTTCCGGTGAGCGAGGACCGCTTCCTGTTTCTCACCGAGTCGGGCGCAAGACGCACCCCCAACTGGATGCTGCCCGGATGCTTCCGCAATCACGGCAACTTCGTGATCAGCCTGGGAAACCTGTGCCGCTGGCTCGGCCAGCAGGCCGAGGCGCTGGGCGTGGAGATCTTCCCCGGCTTCGCCGGCGCCGAAGTGCTGTACGACGAGAAGGGCGCGGTGCGCGGCGTCGCGACCGGGGACATGGGCGTCAACCGCAAGGGCGAGAAGACCGACGCCTACCAGCCCGGCGTCGAACTGCTGGGCAAGTACACGTTCTTTGCCGAAGGGTGCCGCGGACATCTCGGGCTGCAGCTGGAGAAGAAGTTCGGACTCCGCGAAGGCGTCGACCCCCAGGTCTACGGCATCGGCCTGAAGGAACTGTGGGAAGTGGCGCCGGACCGGCACCACCCCGGCCTGGTCGTGCACACCGCCGGCTGGCCGCTCGAGTCCGACACCTATGGCGGCTCCTTCCTCTATCACTTCGAGAGCAACCTGGTGGCGGTGGGCTTTGTCGTCGGCCTGGCCTACACGAACCCTTACCTGTCGCCCTTCGAGGAGTTCCAGCGCTACAAGACCCATCCCGCGATCCGCGGCACGTTCGAGGGCGGCAAGCGCATCGCCTACGGGGCGCGCGCCATCGCGGCCGGCGGGCTGCAGTCGCTGCCCAGGCTCGTCTTCCCCGGCGGCTGCCTGATCGGCGACGACGCCGGATTCCTCAACGCCTCGCGCATCAAGGGCAGTCACGCCGCGATCAAGTCCGGCATGATGGCCGCGGAAGCAGCCCACGCGGCGATCCGGGCGGGCCGGGCCGCCGACGAGCTCTCGGCTTTCCCCGACGCCTTCCGGCAGTCCTGGCTCTTCGACGAGCTCTATCGCGCACGCAACTTCAAGCCGTGGATGGCCAAGGGGCTGTACACGGGTAGCGTGATGTTCGGCATCGACCAGATCGTGTTTGGCGGCAAGGCGCCCTGGACGCTGCACCATGCCCACGCCGACAACGAGACACTCGTGCCGAAGGCCGAGGCGAAGCCCATCGCCTACCCTAAACCCGACGGCAAGATCAGCTTCGATCGCCTGACCTCGGTCTCGTTCTC
This sequence comes from Burkholderiales bacterium, assembly GCA_036274335.1. Classification (GTDB taxonomy): domain Bacteria; phylum Pseudomonadota; class Gammaproteobacteria; order Burkholderiales; family SG8-39; genus JAABQT01. The sequence goes on from DASUFW010000110.1 coordinate 1,327, forward strand.
CAACACCAACCACGCCGAGGACCAGCCGGTCCACCTCACGCTCAAGGATCCGGGCGTGCCGGTGAAGATCAACCTCGAGCGCTATGACGCGCCCGAGCAGCGCTACTGCCCGGCCGGCGTCTACGAGATCGTCCAGGAGAGCAGCGGACCGCGCCTGCAGATCAACGCGCAGAACTGCGTGCACTGCAAGACCTGCGACATCAAGGACCCCACGCAGAACATCGTCTGGGTCGTGCCCGAGGGCGGCGGCGGCCCGAACTACTCCAGCATGTGAGGCCAGCCATGGCGCGCTACGCGACGTTCACCGAGTTCTATCCGTTCTACCTGTCCGAGCACGCCAACCGCGCCTCGCGCCGGCTGCACTTCACGGGCACGAGCCTCGGGCTCGTATGCCTGGTGACCGCCCTCGCGACGCTCAATCCCTGGTGGCTGCTGGCCGGCCTCGTGCAGGGCTACGCCTTCGCCTGGGTCGGTCACTACTTCTTCGAGAAGAACCGGCCGGCCACCTTCACCTACCCCTTCTACAGCTTCATGGGGGACTGGGTGATGTGGAAAGACATCCTCACCGGCAAGATCAAGTTCTAGGCCGAACCCCGTGCCGACCCGCCTGTGGAGCTCCGAGCTCCCGTACGTCGTCGTTGTCGCACTCGTCCTGACCGCGCTGCTCTTGCGCACACGGCCTGGGGACCGCGCGAGCACCCTCAACACGCTCTGGCTCTTCGTGCTCGGGGTCGCGGGCCAGGCGGCGGGCTTTGCCGCCGCCAAGTTCGGCATCGAGTCTGCGGCGCGCGTCCTGGAGCTGCTGTTCCGCGTCGTCTGGACCATCGCGCTCATCCGCATGGCCGGCTTCGTGCTGTTCCGGTACGTCCTGCCGCGGCTCGGGCGGGGGCTGCCGCGCATCATCGAGGACCTCGCGCTGGTCGCCGTGTACGTGGCCTACGGCCTGTCGCAGCTGCGCCACTTCGGCGTCGACCTCACCGGCATCCTGGCCACCTCGGCCATCATCACCGCGGTCCTCGCGTTCGCGATGCAGGACACCCTGGGCAACATCATCGGCGGCCTCGCGATCCAGCTCGACAACTCGGTTCGCGTCGGCGACTGGGTTCAGCTCGAGAACGGCCCGAGCGGGCGCGTGGTCGACATCCGCTGGCGCTCCACGGCGCTCGAGACGCGCGACTGGGTCACGGTCGTGGTGCCCAACAGCCAGCTGATGAAGAACCGCTTCAACATCCTCGGCCGCCGCGAGGGCGCGCCGCTGCAGTGGCGGCGGGGCATCCCGTTCATGGTCGACCCGGCCGTGCCGCCGGCGCGCGTCCTCTCGATGGTCGACGAGGAGATGCGCGAGATCATGATCGCCAACGTGGCGCGCGCGCCGGCGCCGGCCTGCGTGCTGCTCGACTTCATCCAGGGCAACCTGCGCTACGAGCTGCGCTACTACCTCACCGACCTGCTCGAGGACGAGCCCACCGACTCCGCGGTGCGCATCCACCTCTTCGCCTCGCTGCAGCGGGCCGGCATCCGGGTGGCGGAGCCGCAGACGATGGTGCACGCGGTCGCCAAGGACGTGGCGCACGCCGAGTCGGTGCGCCAGCGCGAGCTGCAGCGCCGCCTGGTGATGCTGCGCCAGGTCGACCTGCTCGCCCCGCTGTCCGACGACGAGAAGAACTTCGTCGCCGAGCGCCTGCAGTACGCGCCCTTCGCGCGCGGCGACATCATCACCAAGCAGGGCTCGCTCGCGCACTGGCTCTACATCATCGCCTTCGGCGAGGCCGAGGTGCGCTACGAGCAGCCGGGGCGCGCGCCGCGCGTCCTCGGCACCGTGCGCGCCGGCCAGTTCTTCGGTGAGATGGGCCTGCTGGCCGGCGACTCGCGCAATGCCACCGTCATCGCCAAGACCGACGTCGAATGCTACCGGCTCGACCGCGCCTCGTTCCAGGCGCTGCTGCTCGCGCGCCCGGAGCTGGCCCAGGAGGTCAGCAAGGTGGTGGCGTCGCGCACGCCCGAGCTGGAGACCGCGCGCGCCGAGGCGGCGCAGGCGCCCGAGCTGCCGGCTGAGGCGGCCGAGCCGGCGCTCCTGGAGCGGATCCAGAAGTTCTTCGGGTTGAAGTGAGAGGACGGCGTCGCGAAGACGCCCGTGCCTGCGTCGGTTTCCCTATGGTCTCGTGATTTCTGGCCGAAAGAATCACCCGGCCAGAAATCACGAGATCGATTCGAAAACCCAGCCCCGCGGTAAGGCAGGCTTCGGCGCCTGCCGGCCCTCACGCCGCCAGCATCGACTCCTCGGGCACGGCCATGACCGCCCCGCCGCCTTTGACCACGGTATCGCGCAATGCGGGCGCCTGCACGAGCACCTGGTCGGCGTAGAAGCGCGCCGTCGCGAGCTTGGCCTCGCAGAATGCTCGATCGGCGCCGGACTTGCCCCTCTCGGCGGCGAGCGCCGCGCGAGCCATCTGCCAGCCGCCGGCGACCACGCCCATCAGTCTGAGGAACGGCACTGCGCCGGCAAAGGTCGCGTGCACGTCCTTGCCGGCGTTGGCGACGATGTAGTCGACGCAGTCGGCGACCGCTGACGCGCCCGCGGCGAGCGAAGTCCGGATCGCCTTCACGTCCGCATCGCCGGACTTGCCGAGCTCGCCGTCGAAGGCCTTGAGGTGCGCAAGCCAGCCCTTGGCCGTCGCACCGCCTTCGCGGGCGATCTTGCGGCCGATCAGGTCGTTGGCCTGGATGCCGGTGGTGCCCTCGTAGATCGTCGTGATGCGCGCATCGCGCAGGTGCTGGGCGGCGCCGGTCTCCTCGATGAAGCCCATGCCGCCGTGCACCTGCACGCCGAGCGAGGCCACCTCGATGCCCGTCTCGGTGCTCCAGCCCTTCACCACCGGGATCATGAGGTCGACGAACGCCTGGTTCTGCTCGCGCACCCGCGCGTCCGGATGCCGCGCCGCGACGTCGAGCGCCGCCGCCACCACGTAGGCCAGCGCGCGCGCCGCTTCGGTCTGCGATTTCATGAGCATCAGCATGCGCCGCACGTCCGGGTGGCGGATGATCGGCACGGTGCCGCCGCCGGCGAGGTCCCTGCCCTGCAGCCGCTCCTTCGCGTAGGCCAGCGCGCGCTGGAACGCACGCTCGGCGATTGCCACCCCCTCCAGCCCGACGCTGAAGCGCGCCGCGTTCATCATGATGAACATGTAGGACAGGCCCTTGTTCTCCTCCCCGACCAGGTAGCCCACCGCGTTCTCGTACACCATCACCGCCGTGGGGCTGGCATGGATGCCGAGCTTGTGCTCGATCGAGGCGCAGCGCGCGCCGTTGCGCTCGCCGAGGCTGCCGTCGGGCTTGACGAGGAACTTCGGCACGATGAAGAGCGAGATCCCCTTCACGCCCTCGGGCGCGTCCGGCGTGCGCGCGAGCACCAGATGGACGATGTTCTCGGCGAGGTCGTGCTCGCCGTAGGTGATGAAGATCTTCTGCCCGGTGATCCGGTAGTGGTCGCCCTCGCGCACGGCCCGCGAGCGCACCAGCGCGAGGTCCGAGCCCGCCTGCGGCTCGGTGAGGTTCATGGTTCCGGTCCACTGCCCCTCGACCATCCTGCCGAGGAAGGTCTTCTGCAGCGCCTCGGAGCCCGCGAGCTCGAGCGCGTGGATCGCGCCCTGCGTGAGCAGCGGGCAGAGCGAGAAGGACATGTTGGCCGAGGTGAGCATCTCCTCGACGGCGGTGGCGACGAGCTTGGGCAGGCCCTGGCCCCCGTGCTCGGCGTCGAAGGGCAGCGCACCCCACCCGCCTTCCACGTAGGCCCGGTAGGCCTCCTTGAAGCCCTTGGGCGTGGTGACGGCGCCGTCCTTCCAGCGCGACCCCTCGGTGTCGCCCGTGCGGTTCAGGGGATCGAGCACCCCGCTCGCGAACTTGCCGGCCTCCTCGAGGATCGCGTCCACGGTGTCCGGATCGGCCTCGCCGTAGCCGGGCAGTTTCGCCACCTCGGCGAGCCCCGCAAGCTCCTTCAGCACGAACCGCATGTCCTTCAGCGGCGCGACGTAGGCGGACATGGTGCGCTCCCTATTTCTTGAGTTCCTCGATGAGCTGCGGGACCACCTGGAACAGGTCGCCCACCACGCCGTAGTCGGCGACCTGGAAGATCGGGGCTTCCTCGTCCTTGTTGATGGCGACGATCACGCGGCTGTCCTTCATGCCCGCGAGGTGCTGGATGGCGCCGGAGATGCCGATCGCGACGTAGAGCTCAGGCGCGACGATCTTGCCCGTCTGCCCGACCTGCCAGTCGTTCGGCACGAAGCCGGCGTCGACAGCGGCGCGCGACGCACCCATGGCGGCGTTCAGCTGGTCGGCCAGAGGCTCGAGCAGCTTGAAGTTCTCCCCCGAGCCCATGCCGCGGCCGCCGGAGACCACCACGCGCGCCGAGGTGAGCTCGGGGCGCTCGGACTTGGCCACCTCGCGCCCGACGAAGCTCGACAGGCCCGCGTCGGCCGGCGCCGCAGCCTGCTCCACGGCGGCGCTGCCGCCGGTGGCCGCCACCGCGTCGAAGGCGGTCGTGCGCACGGTGATGAACTTGATCGCGTCCGAGGACTTCACGGTGGCGAGCGCGTTGCCCGCGTAGATCGGCCGCACGAACGTGTCCGGCGACTCGACCGCCACGATGTCCGAGATCTGCTGCGCATCGGCGAGCGCGGCCGCGCGCGGCATCACGTCCTTGCCGGTCGAGGTGGCCGGCGCAAGCACGTGCGAATACCCCTTGGCGAGCCCG
>DASUFW010000111.1:0-6046 GCA_036274335.1 Burkholderiales bacterium
AGCGGCGGCGCCTTCTCGGCGGCAGGCAGCGGCGCGGGCGCGGGCCGAGGCACCCAGGCCGGCTCCTGCATCGCGAGGGCGGCCTGGATCGCCGGCCCCTGCGCCGGCAGCGTCGCGTAGCTCACGGGCGCCTCGGCGGCCGTGGGCGCGAGGGCGCGCTGCAGCGCGTGGAACACGAACTGGTGCACGCCGCGCGAATCGCGAAAGCGGACCTCGGTCTTGGCGGGATGCACGTTCACGTCGACCACCCGCGGATCGATGTCGAGGAACAGGACGAACGCCGGCTGGCGCTCGCCGTGCAGCGTGTCGCGATAGGCCTCGCGCGCCGCGTGCGCCAGCAGCCGGTCGCGCACGAAGCGGCCGTTGACGAAAAAGTACTGCGCATCGGCGCGCGCGCGTGCGGCCTGCGGCGTGCCGGCCAGGCCGTGCAGCCGGACCGGGCCTGCGCCCGTATCGAGCGGGATCGAGGCCGCGGCGAACTCCTTGCCGAGCAGCGCGGCGGCGCGCGCCTCGGCGCTTTGCGGCGCCAGGTGCGCCGACACGCGGCCGTTGTGGCGCAGCGTGAAGGCGAGGTCGGGGCGCGCGAGCGCGACGCGCCGGAAAGCCTCGTCGCAATGCCCGAATTCGGTGGCTTCGCTGCGCAGGAACTTGCGGCGCGCGGGCGTATTGAAGTAGAGATCGGCGACGCACACCGTGGTTCCCGTGGCCCGCGCCGCGGGCCGGGCCTCGGCGGGCGCGCCTCCCTCGGCGGCGACCGACCAGGCGTGCGCGGCGTCCTTCGCGCGCGACACCAGCTCGAGCCGGGACACGGAGGCGATGGAGGCGAGCGCCTCGCCGCGAAAGCCCATCGTCGCGACCGATTCCAGGTCCGCGAGCGTGGCGATCTTGCTGGTCGCGTGCCGCGCGAGCGCGAGGCCGAGGTCGTCGCGCGGGATGCCCGCGCCGTCGTCGTCCACCTGCACGCGCTTCGTGCCGCCGGCCTCGAGCGAGACTTCGATGCCCGAGGCGCCCGCGTCGAGGCTGTTCTCGAGCAGCTCCTTCAGGACCGAAGCGGGCCGCTCCACGACCTCGCCGGCCGCGATCTGGCCGATCAGCAGCTCCGGCATCACGCGGATGGCACCCATGGGCCGAGTATATAGAATCGCGCCATGGCGCTCGTCGCTTCGCTGTGGGATTTCGCGGTGCACCTCGACGCGCATCTCGCGGCGTTCATCGCGCAGCACGGCGCCTGGGTGTACGCGCTGCTGTTCGTGATCATCTTCTGCGAGACCGGGCTGGTGGTGACGCCGTTCCTGCCGGGCGATTCGCTGCTGTTCGTCGTCGGCGCGCTGGCCGCCGCGGGCGGCATGGACATCGGCACGGTGATGGCGCTGCTTGTCCTGGCGGCGCTCTGCGGCGACAACACGAATTACTGGATCGGCCGCTGGGCCGGGCCGAAGGTGTTCCGCGCGCAGGGCTCGCGCTGGTTCGACCGTCGCCACCTCGACCGCACGCATGCCTTCTACGAGCGGCACGGCGGCAAGGCGATCGTGATCGCCCGCTTCGTGCCGATCGTGCGCACCTACGTGCCGTTCGTCGCCGGCATCGGGCGCATGCCGTACGCGCGCTTCCTCGCCTACAGCGTGGGGGGCGCGCTGCTGTGGGTGTGCGCGCTGAGCCTCGCCGGCTACTGGTTCGGCAACATCCCGGCGGTCAAGGACAACCTCGCCGTGGTGATCGTGGTCATCGTCGCGATCTCGGTGCTGCCGATCGCGCTGGAGTTCCTCAAGGCGCGCCTGCGGGCGCGCCGCGCCGGCCCTAGTTGAGCGCCACCGGGCCCTGCGGGCGCGGCGGGTTCTTGGCGAAGTAGCGCTTGATGCCGGCGAGGATCGCGCGCGCGATGCGGTCCTGATAATCCTCGTCGGCCAGGCGCTGCTCCTCCTGCGGGTTGGAGATGAAGGCCGTCTCGACCAGGATCGACGGGACGTCGGGGGCCTTGAGCACCGCGAAGCCGGCGCGCTCGACGTGCGACTTGTGCAGGGTGTTGATCTGCCCGAGCTCGGAGAGCACGGCGCCCGCCAGCTTCTGGCTGTGGTCGTTGGTGGCCGTCTGCGACAGGTCGACCAGCACCTGCTTGAGGTAGGGGTCGCGCGTGTCGAGATTGACGCCGCCCACCAGGTCGGAGTCGTTTTCCTGCTTCGCCAGCCAGCGCGCGGCATCGGAGGTCGGGCGCTGCGAGAGCGTGAAGACCGAGGAGCCGCGCGCGTGCGGCCGGATGAAGGCGTCCGCGTGGACCGAGACGAACAGGTCGGCCTTCAGGTTGCGCGCCTTCTGCACGCGCTCGCCGAGCGCGAGGTAGTAGTCGCCGTCGCGCGTCAGCACTGCGCGCATCCCCGGCTCGGCGTCGATGTGCGCCTTCAGCCGCCGCGCGATGCGCAGCGTGACGTCCTTCTCGCGCGTGCCGCGGCGCCCGCGCGCGCCCGGGTCCTCGCCGCCGTGGCCGGCGTCGACGACCACCGTCGCGAGGCGCGCGACCGCGGGCTTGCCCGGCTTCGCGGGCCCGGCCGAGGCCGAGCCGCCGATCTGCCCGTTCAGCTCGAGCAGCGCCGCGAGCGGGTCGGGCGGCACCACGGGATAGAGGTCGAGCACGAGGCGGTTGCCGTAGTCCTTGACCGGCTTGAGCGCGAAGAGCTGCGGCCGCACCTCCGCCTTCAGGTCGAGCACCACGCGGGTGACGCCGGGTCGGTTGGCGGCCACGCGCAGCGACGCCACGTAGGGATCGTTCTCGGAGACCTTCTGCTGGAGCGAGGCGAGGACGCCGTCGGGATCGTCGGTGTTCAGGTCGATCACCAGCCGGTCGGGACCCTTGAGCTCGAACATGCTGTAGTCGAGGGCCTGACGGGACTCGAACGTGACGCGCGTGTAGTCGTGCGCCGGCCAGATGCGGGTGGCGATGAACTGCGCCTGCGCCGGCCCTAGCTCGCCGAGGAGAAGCGCTGCAGCGAGCGCTGCAGCCAGTCCCGCCCTTCGGGCGTTCCCGCGTTCAGCCACGCGCGCCGTCCCTCGCCCTCGATCGAGAGCCGGACCGCGAGGTCGGGCCGGGGCAGTTCGGGCCCCGCGCGCTCCGGCCACTCGACCAGGCAGGCCGACTGCGGGTTGAAGTACTCGCGAAAGCCCGACTCGCGCCATTCACCCAGATCTTTGAAGCGATAAAAATCAAAGTGATACAAGTTTAATCGCGAAACCACATAAAGTTCAACCAGAGGATAGGTGGGGCTCTTGACCCGGCCGGCGTGACCTAATTCACGCAGCAGGCCGCGGACCAGCGTCGTCTTGCCGGCCCCGAGCTCGCCCGACAGGTGCAAAACCCGTCCCGGCGCGATCCCCGCGGCCAGCGCGGCGCCGAGCCGCTGCGTGGCGGGCTCGTCGGCGAGCCCAACGCTAGACTCGGCGCTCATGGATTACGCCGCGCTGGCATCGCGCATCAAGCAGTGGGGTCGCGAACTGGGCTTCCAGGCGGTGGGCATCGCGGACACCGAGCTCAGCGACGCGGAAAACAGGCTCGGCGCGTGGCTCGGCAGGGGCTGGCACGGCGAGATGGATTATATGGCCCGCCACGGGGCGCTCCGGGCGCAGCCGGCCGGGCTCGTGCCGGGCACGGTCCGGGTGATCAGCTGCCGCATGGACTATCTGCCCGAGGGTGCGCCCGCCGGGGACGATCCGCTGTGCGCCGCCATCGCACGCTATGCGGTGGGCCGCGACTATCACAAGGTGCTGCGCGCGCGGCTGCAGGATCTTTGCGATCGCATCGCCGCCGACGCCGGCCCCTTCGGGCACCGCGTGTTCGCCGACTCGGCGCCGGTGATGGAGGTCGAGCTCGCGCGCAAGGCGGGCATCGGCTGGCGCGGCAAGCACACGCTGCTGCTGTCGCGCGACGCGGGCTCGTGGTTCTTCCTCGGCGAGGTCTATACCAGCCTGCCGCTGCCCGCGGACGCGCCGGCGAGCGAGCACTGCGGCACTTGCCGCCAGTGCATCGACGTCTGCCCGACGCGGGCGATCCGCGCGCCGTACCAGCTCGACGCCCGCCGCTGCATTTCGTACCTCACGATCGAGCTGAAGGGCAGCATCCCCGAGCCGCTGCGGGCGCCGATCGGCAACCGCGTCTACGGCTGCGACGACTGCCAGGCGGTGTGCCCGTGGAATTCGTTCGCCCGTCCGACCGGGGAGCCGGATTTCGCGGTCCGCCATGGCCTGGACCGGGCGACCCTGGTGTCCCTTTTCGGCTGGAGCGAGGCGGAGTTCTTCGCGCGCATGGCCGGCTCGCCGATCCGGCGCATCGGCCACGAGCGCTGGCTGCGGAACCTCGCGGTCGGGCTCGGCAACGCGCCGACGACGCCCGAAGTGCTCGCCGCCCTGCGCGCGCGCGCCGACCATCCTTCGGCACTGGTGCGGGAGCACGTTTCATGGGCATTATCCCGGCATGCCTGACTGGAAACCGGACGCGCTGCTGGCGGGGTTCGAGGCGCGCGTCCTCGAACTCCCCGATGACGACGAGGGGCGGGTGGTTGCGACTCTGGTGCGGCTGCCGGCGGGCGACGCGCCGCGCGGAGCCGTCCTCTACGTGCACGGTTTCGTGGATTACTTCTTCCAGCGGCACATGGCCGAGCGGTTCGCGGCCGAAGGCTATGCCTTCCACGCGCTCGACCTGCGCAAGTACGGACGCTCGCTGCTCGCGCACCAGCACCCCAACTTCTGCAGGCGCCTCGACGAATACGACGCCGAGATCGGCGCCGCGATCGACGCCATCGGCGCACCGGTGCTGCTGGCGGGGCATTCGACCGGCGGCCTGACCTGTGCGCTGTATGCGGCGCGCGGGGCGCGGCGCGACCAGGTGCGCGCCTTGTGGCTCAACAGCCCGTTCTTCGACTGGAACGTGCCGCCGTTCAAGCGCGCGCAGCTGGGGATCGCCGCGCTCATGGGGCAGGCCTTCCCATACCTCAACGATCCGAAGGGGCTGAGCCGCGCCTACGGCCGCAGCCTGCATCGCGAATTCGGCGGCGAGTGGGATTACGACCTCCGCCTGAAGCCGCTCGAGGGCTTCCCCGTGTACTTCGGCTGGGTCGGCGCGGTGCTGGCGGGCCACGCGAAAGTGCATGCGGGCCTGGACATCGGCTGCCCGGTGCTGACCATGCATTCGGACGAGTCCGATATCATCCTCAACTGGCGGCACATCGCGAAGTGGGGACGCACGCTTGGGCCGCGCGCTACCGTGCTGCAGCTTCCCGGCGGTTTCCACGACCTCGTCCTCTCGCCGCGCGAAGTGCGCGAGGCGGTGTTCAATGCCTTGTTTTCCTGGGCGGCGGAGCTCTGAGCGCGCCATGGCCGACGACCGGAAGAGCTACTGGAACAGCGCGCGCGAGGGCCTGCGCAGCGTGGAGCTGAGGGCCGCGGGCTTCGACCCGGCGGCGGCGGAGAAGCTCAACGCGGTCATCACAGTCGCGAGCCCCTACACGAATGCGCACCGCTGCAACAACCGCGTGCGGCGGCTGGCCGACCTCGTGCTCGAGGCGATCGCGCGCCGCGGCGGCCAGGGCCTGCTGGTCGGCGCGCCCGCGGTCTCGGATGCGCTCACCCAGGGCACCGCGAATGCGGGCTACAGCCTCGTGTCGCGCGACCTGGTGGCGGACTGCATCGAAACCGGCCACCAGGCCCATCATGGACAGGCGATGGTGGTCATCTCCGGCTGCGACAAGAGCGGTGCAGCGGCCCTGATGCCGCTCGCGCGTACCAATGCCTTCGGGCTGGTCGTCTACCCCGGCACCAGCTCACCCGGGCGCGTCGAGTCCGGTCCCTGGGCCGCCAAGGGCAACAACCTCACGCTCATGGATTACGCCGAGGCCCGCGCCGGCCGGGACGCCGGGCGCGTCAGCGACGAGCAGGTGCTGGCGCTCGAGCGCTGCATCATGCCGGGCAGCGGCACCTGCGGCGCCATGTTCACCGCCAACACGATGAGCACCATCGCGGAAGCGATGGGCATGATGCTGCCGCGGGGCGCCTCGCACCCCGC
>DASUFW010000112.1:0-1667 GCA_036274335.1 Burkholderiales bacterium
CGTGGTGGTGGAGTTCGGGACGCTGCCGCGCAAGGAGATCCAGCGCGCCAACATGGCGGCGCGCTGGCTGAGGTACCACGGGGCGAAGCACCCCGCGCAGGCCGCCCGCGTGCACGAGGCGTTCTGCGAGACGTTCTACCCGTCCGACGCGGGCTGGCGCGCCGCGCTGCTCGAGCAGTCGGCGCAGCTGCTCGCAGCGGGCGTGAAGGGGCTCGGCGGCTAACCCGCGGGCGCGGACCGGCGCCAGTCGGCGGGCGACATGCCGAATTCCCGCTTGAAGGCGCGGCTGAACGCGGCGTTGGATTCGTAGCCGCTGCGCTCCGCGACGCGGGCGATGACGCCCTGCTCGGCGCGCAGCGACTGGGCGGCGAGCGCGAGCCGCCAGCGCGTCAGGTACTGCATCGGCGGCTCGCCCACCAGCACGGCAAATCGCTCGGCGAGGGCCGAGCGCGACAGCGCGACGCGGCGCGCCAGCTCGTCGACCGTCCATTCGTGCGCGGGATCCCCGTGCAGCAGGGCGAGCGCGCGCCCGACCTGCGCATCGCGCACGCCGGCCAGCCAGCCCCTGCCTTCGGGCGGCAGTGCGTCGACATGGCGGCGCAGGGCCTCGATGAAGATCAGCTCGGCCAGCTTGGCCAGCAGCGAGGCCGAGCCCGGCCGGGCGGCGAGCGCCTCGCGCATGCCGAAGCAAAGGAGGTCGTGCAGGACGCCCGCCTCGCGCGCATCGCGCATCGGGATGCGCAGCACCCGCGGCAGGGCGTCGAAGAGCGGGCGCGCCACGCCGCGGCGGGCGGCGAGGTAGCCGCACACGATGCGCGTCATCGCACCGCCCCCGCCGTGGCGCAGGTGGACGACGTGTGCCTCGTCCTCGGCTTCGGGCCGCATGAGCGTGCTCGCCTCCACCGGCGCGAGCTGCAGGTCGCTGCCCATCACCTGCCGGTCGCCCTGCGGGAACAGCAGCACGTCGCCCGCGCGCACTTCGAGCGCGCCGCCCCCGGCGAGCGGCACCTTGCAGCCGCCCTCGACGAAGAAATGGAAGAACAGCAGCCGGTCGGCGCCCGCGAGCCGGTCCCTGACGTGGTCGAGCCCGTGCTCCGCCTTGATGCACCAGGGGGCCGTGAACTCGGCGTTCAGGTACACGGCCCCTTCGAGCCGCAAAGACTTCAATACGTCCGACAGCGCATCCATGGAGTCCCGATCAACAACGGCGGCGTTGCGGCCAATACGGCCGGGGGTGGGCGCACGCACAGTAGCAGCGCGATGGAGCGCCCACAAGGATTCGGCGCGGAACCACTCTTGCAAATGAAACACGAAAGGACCACGAACATGGAAGTCGAATCGAGCAGCATCGCGTCCGGCCGGACGCAGGCGAAGCAATTTCAGGGCGGCTGCTTCTGCGGCAGCGTCAGGATCTCCGTGAGCGGCGAGCCGGCGGCGATGGGCTATTGCCATTGCGAGTCGTGCCGCGTCTGGTCGGCCTCTCCGGTCAACGCCTTCACGCTGTGGAAGCCCGAGGCCGTGCGCATCACGCAAGGGGCCGGGCAGGTGGCGATGTACAGCAAGACGCCGCGCAGCCTGCGCAAGTGGTGCACGAAGTGCGGCGGCCACCTGTTCACCGAGCATCCGGCCTGGGGCCTGATCGACGTCTATGCCGGCGTCATTCCCGG
>DASUFW010000113.1:0-3621 GCA_036274335.1 Burkholderiales bacterium
CTCCTTTCGTGGTTGCCAGCCGCCAGTCTAGCAGGACAGAATTCCGCCCATGCACATGTCTGCCGAGGAAGTGAAGCAGTTCTGGCGCGGGTACTGCGAGCGGCGCAACGTCGCCAAGGAGCTCGTTCGTAAAGGCGAGGCCGAAATCGACAAGGACCCGGAGTTCTGGGCCGACCAGACGATGGACCAGCTGCTGGCGCTCGTGAAGCAGTAGCGTCCCCTAGGCGGCGCGGTGTGCGCCGCAGCATGAGCCCGCCCGATGGGCTCATCAGATCGAGCGGATTGAGGTCCCCCGGGGCGCGGAATATAGTTTCCCGACCATCCCGAGGAGGAGGCCCCATGGATCGCAGATCCGGATATTTCCCGATGTCGCGCCGGCAGTTCGGCAAGCTCGCGGGCGCCTCCGCCGCGGGCGCCTCGCTCAACCTGCTCCCCGGCTTCGCGCGCCTCGCGCTCGCCGCCGAGGACGCCTCGCAGATCATCAAGGGCAAGAACCCCGGCATGATCATCCACAACGCGCAGCTCGGCGTGATGGAGACGCCGCTGCCGCTGCTGCGGCCGCACGCGCTCACGCCGAAGTCGGTGCTGTTCAACCGCCTGCACTTCCCGCACCAGGGCGAGGCTGCCTGGTACGCCACCACCGACGCGCCGGGCCGGCCCGACTGGACGCTGGAGATCGACGGCCTCGTGCAGCGGCCGCGCCAGGTCAAGCTCGCCGACCTCCTGCGCATGGACCGCGTCAAGCGCGTCGCCGTCATGCAGTGCGCGGGCAACGGGCGCTCGTATTACGCCGCCAGGCAGAAGGTGGCGGGCGGCCAATGGAAGAATGGCGGCATGGGCAACGTGGAATGGGAGGGCGTGCCGCTTCGGCACTTCCTGTCGGAGATGAAGGTGCTGCCGGCCGCCTCGGTGAGCTGGCTGACCGCGGAGGGCTGGGACCAGCCGCCCACGCCCGAGGGCTCCGACTTCTCGAAGAGCTACGAGCTCGCCGACACCGCGCTCGACAACGCCCTCCTCGCCGTCATGATGAACGGCGAGCCGATCCCGGCGGTGCACGGCGGGCCGCTGCGGCTCATCATCCCGGGCTTCTACGGCAACATGAACGTCAAGTTCCTGACCAAGCTGCTGCTCATGAACGAGCAGTCGCCGAGCGCCTACCAGTCGGTCGGCTACCGGTACCCGAACTCGCCGGTCACGCCGGAGACGTTCAAGGCGAACGACTACACCCACGCCAACAGCCGGCCGACCTACGGGCAGCAGATCAAGAGCGTGATCTTCAGCCCGCTGCCCGAGGACAAGCCGGGCGCCGGCGTCGTCACGGTCACGGGCGTCGCGCTGAACGACGGGCAGGCCTCCATCACCAGCGTGCAGGTGTCCGCCGACGGCGGGCGCAGCTGGAAGGCGGCCGACCTGAAGCCCGCAGCGAGCCCCTGGGCCTGGACCCACTGGTCGGCGAGCGTCACGCTCGCCAAGGGAGAGAACGCGCTGATGTGCTCGGCGACCGACGCGCTCGGCCGCACGCAGCCCACCGACGGCCTCGCGCGCTGGAACCCGCGCGGCTACGAGTGGAACGGGCTCGACCGCGTCGTGGTGAGCGCATAAGCGCGGCGAAGCGCGCCGCCGCCCTCCTCGCCTTCGCGGCGACGGCGGCCGCGGCGGCGGATTTCGAGCTGCCGGACGGGCCGGGGCGCGAGCTGGTGTACGCGCGCTGCCGTACCTGCCACGACCTGCAGTACGTCGTCGACTCGGCCGGCATCCCGCAGAACGCCTGGGCGACGGTGGTCGAGGACATGGGCCGCTACGGACTGCGCGTGCCGAACGACGAGCGCGACCGCATCGCGAAGTATCTCGCCACCTACCTGGGACCCAACGCGCCGAAGCCCGCGCCCGCCGCGGCGGCGCCGGCGAAAACCGCCGTGGACGGCGGCGCGCAGTACCAGCAGCAATGCTCGGCCTGCCACCAGCCCGACGGGCGCGGCGTGCCCGGCAACTTCCCGCCGCTCGCGGAGAATCCCGACCTGTTCCTCGCGCGCCTGTTCCCGGTGTACGTGGCCCTGAACGGCCTCGAGGGCGAGATCGCCGTGAAGGGCGCGAAGTACCAGGGCGTGATGCCACCCTTCGGCCACCTGTCCGACGAGCAGATCGCCGCGATCGTCAACTTCGTGCGCGGCGCCTGGGGCAACGCCGCGCTGCGGCCTTCGGGGTTCAAGGATGTCGATGCGGCCGCCGTCGCCGAGGCCCGGAAGAAGCCGATGAAGCCTGCCGAGGTGCGCGAGTCCCGCAAGCAAGGCCATTGACCCTTCGCGGGGCATGGCCGAATTCGGGGGCGCACTGCGCTAGCATCGCCCGATGACTCCCGCCCTCGCCCGGCGCGCCGACGCGCCGCTCCTCGACCTGTCCGAGGCGCGCTTCGACAACAGCTTCGTGCGCGAGCTGCCGGCCGACCCGGTGGACGTGAACATGCCGCGGCGCGTCGCGAAAGCCAGCTTCACGCGCGTGCAGCCGACCGCGGTCGCAGCCCCGCGCCTGCTCGCGTGGTCCGAGGCGCTCGCCGCCGAGCTGGGCCTCGCGCGCCCCTCGCCCGAGGCGGTCGAGGCGCTCGCCGGCAACCGCGTCTTTCCCGGCATGGACCCGTACGCGGCGCGCTACGGCGGCCACCAGTTCGGGCACTGGGCGGGCCAGCTCGGCGATGGCCGCGCGCTCACGCTGGGCGAGCTCGTCGCGACCGACGGCACGGTGCGCGAGCTGCAGCTGAAGGGCGCGGGCCGCACGCCCTACTCGCGCGGCGCCGACGGGCGCGCGGTGCTGCGCTCGTCGCTGCGCGAGTACCTGTGCAGCGAGGCCATGGCTTGCCTGGGTGTGCCGACCACGCGCGCGCTGTCGCTGGTGGCGACCGGCGACGAGGTGATCCGCGACATGTTCTACGACGGGCACCCGGAGCCCGAGCCCGGCGCCATCGTCTGCCGCGTGGCGCCGACGTTCCTGCGCTTCGGCAACTTCCAGATCCACGCCGCGACGAACGAGCCCGACGAGCTGAAGCGCCTCGCCGACTACCTCATCGCGCGCCACTTCCCGGGGCTTTCCTACCGCGACTGGTTCCACGAGGTGTGCCGCCGCACCGGGCGCCTGATGGCGGACTGGATGCGCCTCGGATTCGTGCACGGCGTGATGAACACCGACAACATGTCGGCGCTCGGGCTCACCATCGACTACGGCCCCTACGGCTGGCTCGAGGGCTACGACCCGATGTGGACGCCGAATACCACCGACGCGGAGGGGCGGCGCTACTGCTACGGCAACCAGCCGCAGATCGCGCTGTGGAACCTTGCGCGCTTTGCCGAATCGCTGCTCGAGCTGGTGCCGAAGGAGGACCTCGAGGCGGGGCTCGAGCTCTATGGCGCGACCTACACCGAGTCTTTCCGCGCGGCGCTCGCCGCCAAGCTGGGGCTCGACGCGCTGGACGACGCGCTTGCGCAGGATCTGTTCGCGCTGATGGCCGACGCGGAGACCGACTTCACCCTGTTCTTCCGGGGCCTCTCGGCGGTGCGGGCCGATGCGCCCGAGCTCGCCGCGCCGCTGCGGCGCGCGTTTTACGCCGAGCCCTCGCCCGCGCACCTGGAG
>DASUFW010000114.1:0-25291 GCA_036274335.1 Burkholderiales bacterium
ATCGTTTCGTCGGCGGAAGCCCGGGGCAAGGCGGCCAACAAAGACCAATTCGCGGGATAGAAAGGGACCTGAGCCATGGAAAGAGAACAGGCAACCAAGTTCATTTACGACTTGCTGCGGGCCCTGGTCGCCAAGAAGGGATCGGACCTCTTCATCACCGCCGGCTTCCCGCCGGCGATGAAGATCGACGGCAAGATGACGCCGGTTTCGCAGCAGGCGCTCACCAGCCAGCACACCGCGATGCTGGTGCGGGCGATCATGAACGACAAGCAGGCGGCCGAGTTCGAGGCGAAGAAGGAGTGCAACTTCGCCATCAACCCGGCCGGCATCGGCCGCTTCCGCGTCAACTGCTTCGTGCAGCAGGGCCAGGTCGGCGCGGTGCTGCGCGTGATCACCACCACCATCCCGAATTTCGACGACCTCAAGCTGCCGCCGGTGCTGAAGGACGTGGCGATGACCAAGCGCGGCCTGGTGATCTTCGTCGGCGGCACGGGCTCGGGCAAGTCGACCTCGCTCGCCGCGATGATCGGCTACCGCAACGAGAACTCGCACGGCCACATCATCACCATCGAGGACCCGGTCGAGTACGTGCACCCGCACAAGAACTGCCTGATCACGCAGCGCGAGGTCGGCGTGGACACCGACTCGTGGGAAGCGGCGCTCAAGAACACCCTGCGCCAGGCGCCCGACGTGATTCTGATCGGCGAGATCCGCGACCGCGAGGTGATGGAGCACGCGGTGGCGTTCGCCGAGACCGGCCACCTGTGCCTCGGCACGCTGCACGCGAACAACTCCAACCAGGCGATGGACCGCATCATCAACTTCTTCCCCGAGGAGCGGCGCCCGCAGCTCCTCATGGACCTGTCGCTGAACCTGAAGGGCGTGATCTCGCAGCGCCTGATCCCGGTCAAGGAAGGGCGCGGCCGGGCCGCGGCGGTCGAGGTGCTGCTCAACTCCCCCCTGATCTCGGACCTGATCTTCAAGGGCGAGGTGCACGGCATCAAGGAGATCATGAAGAAGTCGAGGGAGCTGGGCATGCAGACCTTCGACCAGTCGCTGTTCGAGCTGTACGAGCAAGGCCGCATCGGCTACGAGGACGCGCTGCGCTTCGCCGATTCCACCAACGAAGTGCGCCTCGCGATCAAGCTGCACGGCAAGGAAGCCAAGGATCGCGACCTGTCGCGCGGCATCGAGCACCTGGACATCGTCTAGCGCCCGGGCGTAGCGTCCCGCCATGCGGGGCGCCAAGCCATGCCCGGCGTGCGGCTTCCTGCTGCGCTACGAGGATCCGCCCGACGCCTCCTTCGATGCGCTGCGCTTCGTGGGGGTCCAGCTGCTGCCCTGGGCCTGCCTCGCGCTGTTCCTCGCCTGGCGGTGGGCGCCGGCCGGCGAGAACGAGATCTTCGGCATCCTTGCCCTCGCCGTGCTGGCGCTGTGGTTCCGGCTGCGGCCCCGCGCCCGCGAGCAGGGCGAGGCGCTGCTCGCGCGCCGGCGCTACCGGTGCGCCGGATGCGGACGCCGGTACACGGGCGCCGACCTGACCAGCGGCGACGCCTAGGCACGACATGGACAACTGCTGCCCCGCCTGCCGCCGGGACCTCGGCCGGCGAAAGCTGGCCTACTCGATCGTCGCGCGCATGGACGTCGACTGCCCGCATTGCGACGCCGGGCTGACCGTCCATGTGCATCCGGCCGAGCGCGCACTGGTGCTGGGCGGCGCGGGGGTGGCGCTCGTGCTGGCCGTCTGGTCCTATTTCAGCCAGAGCCAGGTGCTGTTGCTGGCGGCGTTCGCCGCTGCAATGGCGGCCGCCGCCGCCCTGTCCGTGCTCGAGCGGCTGTGGCTGCGCGCCTGGCCGCGCTACGTGCCGCGCCGCCCGCGCCCGGGAATGGAATAATCGGGTTCCATGAAGGCCCTCGGCATCGTTCTCATCGTGGCCGGCACGCTCGCGCTCGTCTACGGCGGCTTCAGCTACACGCGCGACCGGCACGACGTGAAGCTCGGCCCGATCCAGTTCTCGGTGAAGGAAGAGGAGCGGGTCAACGTCCCGGTGTGGGCCGGCGCCGGCGCGATCGCGGCCGGCGCGCTGCTGCTGCTCGCCGGCGGCCGGAAGAAGTAGCGCGGCGATGAGCGCGCTGTTCGCGTTCCTGCACCACCTCGCCGCGTTCACGCTCGTCGCGTGCCTCGCGATCGAGTTCGTCCTGATCCGCGGCGAGCTCGGCCTGGAAGGGGCGCGGCGCATGCAGCGCGTCGACATGCTGTTCGGGCTCTCGTCCGGCGTGCTGCTGCTGGTCGGGGTACTGCGCGTGTTCTACTTCGAGAAGGGCGCGAGCTACTACTTTCACAGCTGGCCGTTCCTCGCCAAGCTGCTCCTGTTCCTGGCCGTCGGCCTGCTGTCGATTCCGCCGACCATGGAGTTCCTCTCCTGGCGGCCGCTGCTGCGCCAGGGGCACGCGCCGTCGCTCCATCCGGAGCGGCGCCGCCGTCTGCGCATGTTCATGCACCTCGAGCTCGCGGGGATCGTGCTGATCCTGCTCTGCGCCGCGCTCATGGCGCGCGGCGTCGGCTACTCCAGCTGATGCGCACCCTGAAGGGGCTGCTGGCCGCCCTGGCGCTGCTCGGGGCGGCGGTGGTGGCGCTCGGCGTCTACTTCACGGCGTCCGCCCCCGAGCGCGCGGTGCGCGCCGCGCTCGCCTACGAGCGCGGCCTCGCGGGCCTGGAGCGGCGCGAGGCGACGCTGCCCGACGGCACGCGCGTCGTCTACCTCGAGGGCGGACGCGGCGCGCCCCTCGTGCTGCTGCACGGCTTCGGCGCCAACAAGGACAACTTCACCCGCGTCGCCCGGTACCTGACGCCGCGCTACCGGCTCATCATTCCCGACCTGCCCGGCTTCGGGGAGTCCTCGCACCCGCCCAAGGCCGACTACTCGCCGCCCGCGCAGGCCGAGCGGCTGCGCTCGTTCCTGCGCCGGATCGGCGTGGCGAAGTTCCACCTGGGCGGCAACTCGATGGGCGGGCACATCGCGCTGACCTACGCCGCCGCGCACCGCGAAGAGGTCGAGAGCCTGTGGCTGCTGAGCGCCGCCGGCGTCTGGAGCGCGCCGCCGAGCGAGCTGCGCCGCAAGGCCCAGGAGTCCGGGCACAACCCGCTCATCGTGAAGAACGAAGACGAATTTGCGGCGCTCGTGCCGTGGGTCACGGCAACGCCGCTCGGCATCCCGCGCCCGTTTCTCGACGTACTGGCCCAGGAGCGCATCCGCAACTTCGAGCTCGAGGAGCGCATCGCCCGGCAGCTCGCGGCCGATTCCGTGGAAGCGCGCATCCGCGGGCTCGCCCTCCCCGCGCTCGTCGTCTGGGGCCAGCAGGACCGCGTGCTGCACCCGGGCAGCGCCGGCATCCTGCAGATGCTGCTCATCCAGTCCGAGGTGGTCATGATGCCGGGCGTGGGGCATCTGCCGATGATCGAGGCGCCGGAGCGCTGCGCGCAGGATTACCTCCGGTTCCGCGAGAAGCTGGGATAGAGTGGCGCCGTGCACGACGAGAAGATCAAGGTCCGCGTCACCGCCACCGGCCAGACCCTGGACGTGGTGGTGTTCAGCAAGCGGGCCGAAGTGATCACCGTCGTCCTGGGCGAGGGCGTGCACAGCATGCGCTGCTCGCTGACGCCGACGCGCAACGGCCTCGCGTACGCGGGCAGCGCCCTGGGGCGCGAGATCGTCTATGAGCGCAGCCAGGCGCAGGTGCGCGCGGACCTCGAGCGCCTCGACCCGACGGTGCGCGGTCCCCGCCGCCGCTGAGCGCTCAGCCCCGGTGGCTGCCCGCCACGATCCTGAACTCGAACAGGCGACACTCGAGCGCGCCGTTGTAGAGCACGGTGCGGCGTGAGGTCTGCAGCCGGATGAGCTTCTCCATGCGCCGGTCCGCGGTGAAGAAATAGCAGTTCCAGCCGGCGAAATTCCGCTTCAGGGCGTCGCCGAGCTTCGGGTAGAAGCGCGCCAGCGCTTCGGCCTCCCCGATGCGCTCGCCGTAGGGCGGGTTGGCGATCATGACGCCCCCGGGGGCCGGCGCCCGGCGCTCGAGCACGTCCACGGCCTCGAGGCTCACCCAGCGCTCCACGCCGGCCGCGGCGAGATTGCGCCGCGCCGCGGTCAGGCTCTTCGCGTCGGCGTCGCTGCCGAACAGCGCGAGCTTCGGCGCCTGCCTGGCCGGCTGCGCGGCTTCCTCGCGCAGCGATTTCCACAGCGCGCCGTTGAAGGCATCCAGCTTCTCGAAGCCGAAGGATCGCTTCATGCCCGGCGCGCGGCCGCGCGCCATGGCCGCCGCCTCGACCAGGATCGTCGCCCCGCCGCACATCGGGTCGAGCAGCGGCTGCTCGAAGGTCCAGCCGGTCAGCATGACGAGGCCGGCGGCGAGGTTCTCGCGCAGCGGCGCTTCCACCGTCTGCATGCGCCAGCCCCGCTTGAACAGGCCCTCGCCCGAGGTGTCGAGGTAGAGCACGCCCCGCTTCTCCTCGAGAAACACGTGCACGCGCACCTCGGGATCGGCGCGGTCCACGTCCGGCCTGCGCCCCACGTCATCGCGAAAGCGGTCGCACACCGCATCCTTGACCCTGAGGGTGACGAACTCCAGGCTCTTCACCGGGCTCTTCTGCGCCGTGACGTAGACGCGCAATGTGCGGTTCACGTCGAAGAGGTCGAACCAGTTCACGCCGCGCGCGGCGGCATAGATGTCGTCCTCGCTCGCGTATTCGAACTCGGCGACGCGCCACAGGACGCGCGAAGCGAGGCGCGACCACAGGTTGGCGCGGTAGCAGACCTCCCAGCTCCCGGCGAAGCTCACCCCGCCCGCGGTGGCGCGCGGCGACGCCGCGCCGAGCGAGCTCAGCTCGGCGGCCAGCAGCGCCTCCAGCCCGCGCGGGCAGGGCGCGAAGAAGCGCTCAGCTCGGCTTGAGGACGACAAGGAAGACGATCAGGAACAGCAGCACGGTGGGCACCTCGTTGAACCAGCGGTACCAGACGTGCGACTTGCGGTTGCGGTCCTGGTGGAACTCGAGCAGCAGCAGCCCGCACCAGGCGTGGTAGACGCCCAGCGCGAGGACGAGCACCAGCTTCGCGATCAGCCAGGCCCCGGTGAATCCCCAGCCCACCCACAGCCAGGTGCCGAACACGACGGTCAGCACGCCGCCCGGCGTCATGATGCCCAGGAACAACTTGCGCTCCATGACCTTGAACCGCTCCCGCGACGGCGCGTCCTCCGCCATCGCGTGATAGACGAACAGCCGCGGCAGGTAGAACAGCCCCGCGAACCACGTCACCATGAAGATGATGTGCAGCGCCTTGACCCAGAGCATGCGAGCCTCACTTCCAGTTGGCGGTCACCACCTGCTTGAGGGCGGGCAGCTTGCGGTGAAAGAAATGGTCGGCGCCCGGCAGCACGACGACCGGCAGCTCCTGCGCTCGCGCCCAATCGAGGACCGCGGCGAGCGGCACCGTTTCGTCCAGCTCGCCGTGGATCACGAGGGATCCGGCGGGCACGGGCGGGACGCTCAGGTTCGTGACGGCGGTCCCCACCAGCGCCAGCCGCTCCGCCGCGACGCGCGTGGCGAGCATCGCCTGGATCGCCGCCCCGAACGAGAAGCCGGCGAGCGCCGGGCGCCGGGCGCCCGTGTGCGCGAGCACGGCGGCCAGGTCCTCGACCTCGCCGCGCCCGGCGTCGTGGGTGCCTTCGCTGTCCCCCACGCCGCGGAAGTTCGGCCGCCACGCCGTGTAGCCGAGCTCCACGAAGGCGCGCGCCAGCGTCTGCACTACCTTGTTGTCCAGCGTGCCGCCGTACAGCGGATGCGGGTGCGCGATCAGCGCCACGCCGCGCGGCTCGCCGGCCGGCTCGTCGACGGCGCACTCGATGCGCCCGGCGGGCCCGCGGACCGTCTCGCGCCGCGTCGCCGCGCGCATCAGATCCTGAGGCGCTCGACGATGCGGCCGTGCCTCAGGTGCTCCTCGATGATCTCGTCGATGTCGGCGCGGTCCACGTAGGTGTACCAGACGCCGTCCGGGTACACGACCGCGCAGGGGCCTTCCTCGCAGCGGTCGAGGCAGCCCGCCTGGTTGATGCGCACCTTGCCGGCGCCCGCCAGCTTGAGCTCCTTCACGCGCTGCTTGGCGTAGTCGCGCATCGCCGAGGCGCCTTTCCCCTGGCAGCAGCCGCGCGGATCGGACGGATCGCGCTCGTTGCAGCAGAAGAAGACGTGTCGCTGATAGTAGGACATGGGGCGCGAATTCTACAGCAGGGCGTCGTCCCGCCAGCGGGCCGAGAGCACGATCAGGTAGCCGATCGTGGCGAACGGCCAGAGCGAGGACACGACGCGCGTCAGGCCGTTGAAGTTGAGGAAGTGGCCCTGGCGCCATACGGCGAGGGTCGCCGCCACGTACGGATTGGGCGGGGCGAGGTTGACGAGCACCGTGGCCGCCATCAGGAGCACGGCGGCGAGCGCGAGCCGCGCCACCCGGGGCAGCGACACCGCGAGCAACAGGATGACCGCGCCCGCGGCGAGCCCCTGCACCGCCCCCGGCGTGAGCCAGGCGAGCACGTGCTCGGCCCGCAGGATGATGGCGAAGGCGAGCGTCTTGACCGCCAGCGCGGCGGCGACGAGCACCGCGGCCATGGCGCGCACGGGCGCCCGCGGCACGCTGATCGCCGAGACGAGCAGGCCGACCGCGGCCAGGTAGCCGGCGGTGGTGAGGGTCTCGATGGCGACGAAGAACTCGGGGGCGCGCGCCGGCCCGGGGGCGCTGGTCAGGAGGTGGCGCAGGTCGCCGCCGCCGAAGAGCGGCGTGGCCGGGTTGAGCTGCATGAAGATCCACAGGGCGATCAGGGCGAGCCCCAGGTCGGGCAGCGTCCCCGGCAGAAAGAACTGCGCGCGCCCGCCGTGCAGCGAGCGCGTCCACGGCACCACGGCGAGCCCCAGCAGCGCGCCGATCAGCGCCCCGGCGCCGTTGGACAGCACGTCGACGATCGACGGGATGCGGGTCGGCAGGTAGGACTGCGCGGCCTCCATGGCGATCGAAAGCGCGAGCCCGGCGAGCGTCGCGCCGAGCACCGCGGGCGTCGGGCGCAGCCGGGGATTGGAGGCCAGCACCGCCAGGGCGCCGAATACGCTGTAGCCGAGCACGTCGGCGACGACGTCGAACGCCGCCACGTAGCGCGGCCAGGGCGTCGACAGGAACTCGAACGGGGACAGCCCGAGGCTGCGCCAGCCCTGCAGCGGATAGAGCGACGCGTAGACGACCAGCAGGATGTAGACGGCGAGGGCGAGGCGCGCAAGCGGCGAACCGCGCACGCGCTACCCGTGATGCGCGTGCGCCGCCGGCACGCGCCCTGCGTAGGTGCCCATGGCCATGCCGAACAGGGACGCCGCGAGGCCGACGAGCTGCGGCGGAATCGTCGCATCGGCGGCGGTGAATTCCGCCACCGCCCACGCCCCCAGGCCCAGCACCACGGACAGCGTGGCGCCCGCCACGTTGGCGCGCTTCCAGAACACGCCCGCCGCGAGCGGCACCAGGCACGAGACCAGGGTCACCTTGTAGGCGTTCTGCACCATCTCGTACATGGTGCTGGTCGAGTTGAGCGCGAAGATCAGCGCCGCCAGCGTGAACGTGACCAGCACGACGCGCAACAGCAGCAGGAACTGCCGGTCGCCCATGTGCGGGAAGAAGGGCTTGACGATGTTCTCCGTGGCGAGGGCGGTGGGCGCGATCAGCGCGCCCGACGCGGTCGACAGGATGGCCGAGAGCAGCGCGCCGAAGAACAGCACCTGCGACCACATCGGCGTGCGCTCGAGGATGAGGTTCGGCAGGATGCGCTGGATCTCGCGGCCGTCCTCGGCCTGGAACAGCTGGCTCATCGAGGGGTCGATGACCAGCGCCGAGTAGGCGATGAAGATCGGCACGAACGCGAAGCAGAAGTAGATCGCGCCGCCGAGCAGCGTGGCGCGCACCGCGGTCTTCTCGTTCTTCGCCGAGGTCACGCGCTGGAAGACGTCCTGCTGCGGGATCGACCCGACGGCGAGCGTCATCCACGCCGCGACGAAGGCGAACCACTCTTTCGCGCCGCCCTTCGGCCAGAACTCGAACTTGCCCGCCTCGGCCGCCGCCGCGATGACCTTGCCCGTGCCCCCCGCCATGTCGCTCACCAGCCAGGCGATCGCGCACAGGCCCACCAGGATCACCACCGACTGGAACATGTCGGTCATCGCCACCGACCACATGCCGCCCCAGATCGTGTAGCCGAGGACGATCACGCCGCCGATCACGATGCCGGTGTTCAGGCTGATCGCGCCCCCGGAGAGGACCGAGAACACCAGCCCCAGGGCGGTGAGCTGCGCCGAGGTCCAGCCGAGATACGAGACGGTGATCGCCACGCTGGTGATCAGCTCGACCGGCTTGCTGTAGCGCTTGCGATAGAAGTCGCCAATCGTGAGCAGGTCCATCCGGTAGAAGGCGCGCGCGAAGAACAGCGCGACAAAGACCAGGCAGAAGCTCGCGCCGAACGGGTCCGCGATGATGCCGCCCAGCCCGTCCTTGGCGAAGGTGGCCGAGACCGACAGCACCGTCTCGGCGCCGAACCAAGTGGCGAACACGGTGGCGGTGGTCATCGCGAGCGGCAGGCTGCGGCCCGCGACCACGTAATCCTTGGCGTTGTGCACGCGCCTGGCAGCCCACAGGCCGATGCCGACGGTGACCGCGAGGTACAGGAGCACGAAGGCGACCAGCATGGCGCGGATTGTCTCAGTTATCGGAAGTGAAGCAACCACTGCACCAGCACCGCGGCGACCAGCGCCGCGACCAGCGCCGCCAGCAGCCGGTTGCGGCGCGCGCCGAGCTCCGCGAGGCGCTCGAGCTCCGCGTGCACGGCGCCGAGGCGGTCCTCGGCGAGCAGGCGGTGCGCGAGCCGCGGCAGCTGCGGCAGCGTCGCCGCCCAGCCCGGCGCCTCGCGCGCCACCGCGCGCGCGAAGGCCCGCCAGCCCACCTGCTCGCCCATCCAGCGCTCGAGGAAGGGCTTCGCCGTCTGCCAGAGGTCCAGGTCCGGATCGAGCTCGCGGCCCAGGCCCTCGATGTTGAGCAGCGTCTTCTGCAGCATGACGAGCTGCGGCTGCACCTCGACGTTGAAGCGGCGCGAAGTCTGGAACAGCCTGAGCAGCAGCCGGCCGAACGAGATTTCCTTCAGGGGCCGCGCGAAGATCGGCTCGCAGACCGCGCGGATGGCGCCCTCGAAATCGTCGACCCGCGTCCCGGCGGGCACCCAGCCTGCGTCGAGGTGCGCCTGCGCCACCCGCCGGTAGTCCCGGTTGAAGAAAGCGAGGAAGTTCTGCGCCAGGTAGTTCTTGTCGGCGTCGGTGAGCGTGCCCATGATGCCGAAGTCGAGCGCCACGTAGCGGCCGTCGGCGGCGACCAGGATGTTCCCCGGGTGCATGTCGGCGTGAAAGAATCCGTCGCGGAACACCTGGGTGAAGAAGATCTCCACCCCGGCGCGCGCCAGGCGCGGGATGTCGACGCCCTGCTCGCGCAGCCGCGCCACCTGCGACACCGGCGTGCCGTGCATGCGCTCCATCACCATCACCCGCTCGCTGCACCCGTCCCAGTACACCTGCGGCACCACGAGCAGCGGCGAGTTCTCGAAGTTGCGCCGCAGCTGGCTCGCGTTGGCCGCCTCGCGCAGGAGGTCCAGCTCCTCGTCGAGATGGCGCGAGAACTCCGCCACCACCTCGCGGGGCTTCAGCCGCCGGCCCTCCGCCCACAGCCGCTCCATCAACCAGGCCGCCGTCTCGAGCAGCGCCACGTCGTGCGCGATGGCGCGCTCGACGCCCGGGCGCAGCACCTTGACCGCGGCCTCGGTGCCGTCCCGCAGCCGGGCGAGGTGCACCTGGGCGATCGAGGCGCTCGCCACCGGCTCACGCGAGAACTCGGCGAAGACCTCCTCCACCGGCCGGCCGATGCCGCGCTCGACCTCCGCGCGGGCGAGATCCGCGTCGAACGGCGCCACGCGATCCTGCAGGCGCGCGAGCTCGTCGGCGATGTCGGCCGGCAGCAGGTCGCGCCGCGTCGACAGCACCTGCCCGAACTTCACGAAGATCGGCCCGAGCGTCTCGAGCGCGCGGCGCAGGCGCTCGCCCCGGTCCGGGTCCGGGTCGCGCGCAAAGCGCGGCAGCAGCCGGTACAGGCGAAAACGCAGCGCCACCCACAGGATGCGCGCGAGCCGGATCATTCCAGGCGCTCGATGCGCTTCTCGAGCCGCTCCAGAGCGTCGCGCAGGCGAGCCACGCCGGCGGCGAGCTCGGCCTGGCCGGCCCGGGGCGCGATCAGCCGCGCTTCTTCCTGCGCGTATTCCATGAAGGCCGCGGCGAATCGTCGCGCCGCGTCGAACTGCCAGGCGGCGAGATCGCGCACCGTGCCGACCAGCCGGTGCGCCGCCGCGTCGCCCACGACGCGGGACAGCTCCTCTTCGATGTCCCAGCGCAGGTGCCGCACCAGGTACAGCACCTCCTGCGCGAACCGCGCATTGCCGTCGATGTCGACGGTGCGCATGAACTGGTCTTCGCCCCGTGCGAGCGCGGGCAGCGACTCCGGCCTGAGGGAGATCGTGAGCCCGGGCTCGCCGCCCGGCGCGATGCGCCCGCCCTGTTCGATGGTGAAGCGCAGCGCCGGGAACGGCGCTGCGCGCAGTTCGACCGATTCGCCCGCGAAGGGCGCCAGCCGCTCGCGCGCCCAGCCCTCGGCCTCGAGGAGGCGATTGAGCGCGGCCGCCAGCGGCGATTCGAGGGTGACCATGGAAACAAGAAGGGCCACCCTAGGGTGGCCCTTCCGGGAGTATAGAGCGGATCAGTGCATCTGCTGGATGCCCGACAGCAGCCAGCCGTTCGAGCTGTCCACGGGCTTCACGAGGTTCCATACTTGCTCGAAGCTCGCGGCCTCGGCGCCGGGGTTGGTGCGCACCAGGCCGAAGAAGCGCACGCTCGCGCGATGGCGCCCGGCTTCGGTCGCCACCTCGAGCAGGTTGACGTTCAGCGTGACCACGTCGCTGCGGCCCGCGGCGGCGGCGTCCGAACGCAGGGTCTCGTACATGTCGGTGGTGATCACGTCGCGCAGCTCGTCGAGGCGCCCGCGCAGCCTCGCCATCTGCACGCGGATGAAATTCTCCTTCGCCGCGCGCAGGAAGCCGGCGACGTCGAATCCCGCGGGCAGGGGGGCGCGCGGCGCCACCGGCGATTCGGCGCGCGGCTCGAGCCCGGCCAATTGCGACGGCGGGGGCGCGGCGACCGTCTCGCTGCCCAGCATCGCATCCAGCCACGCAGCAGGCGGCGCGGCGCGCGCCGGCCGTTGCTGACGAAACGCCGCGACGCCGCCGAATACCAGCACGCCGACGAGCACCACGCTGAACAGCGTACCCACCAGCGGCTTGCTCGCGAGAAACGCGCCGAGCATGCCGGCGAACGCCACGAGCAGCCCCAGCGCCGCCGCCGCGATCTTCAGCCACGCCCTGCCCGTCACTTGCGCTCCCGAGGTTTGTCCGAACGTCCTGAGATGCTACCCGAGTTTGACGCCGCGATGAACAGCTGCGACGCCCGCGCTCAGGTTGAAGAACTCGACCTGCGCGAGACCCGCGCGCGCCATCATCGCCGCGAGCTCCGCCTGCGCGGGGTGGCGGCGGATCGATTCGGCGAGATACCGGTACGACTGTCCCTCCCCGGCGACACGCTCGCCGAGCCAGGGCAGCACCTTGAAGGAGTACCAGTCGTACGGCTTTTCCAGCGGGGCCCACACGTGCGAGAACTCGAGCACCAGCAGGCGGCCGCCTGGACGCAGCACGCGCGTCATCTCCGCCAGCGCGGCGTCCTTCCGCGTCATGTTGCGCAGGCCGAACGCGACGGTCACGCAGTCGAAGCGCGCGTCCGGGAACGGCAGCCGCTCTGCGTCGCACTGCGCAACCGGCAGACGCCAGCCGGCATCGAGCAGCCGGTCGCGCCCGCGTTCGAGCATGCGGAAGTTGATGTCGGTCATCCATACTTCCCCGGACGGGCCGGCGCGTTGCGCCAGCGCCTTCGCCAGGTCCCCGCTGCCGGAGGCGACGTCGAGCACCCGCTCGCCCGGTCGTACGCGCGCCAGCGTGACGGCGAAGGCCTTCCAGAGGCGATGCACGCCCAGCGACATCAGGTCGTTCATCAGGTCGTACTTCGGCGCGACCTGGTCGAATACCTGGCGTACGCGCCCGCGCTTCGCGTCCTCCGGGACGCGCTCGAAACCGAAATCGGTATCCGACATGTGTAAGTGCCCGCTTACACTATCTGGAAGCCTTGGCGGCCTCCAATTGCTTGAGGTACGTCGCCCAGCGCGCGTCCTGCTCGGTCCCGAGCTCATACAGGTAATCCCAGGAATAGATCCCGGTGGCGTGCCCGTCCGAGAACGTCGGCTGGATCGCGTAGGACCCGACCGGCTCGACGCTCCGGATCTCGACGTCGCGCTTGCCCGTCTGCAGCACCTCCTGCCCCGGCCCGTGGCCCCGGACTTCGGCCGAGGGGGAGTACACCCGCAGGTATTCGTACGGCAGGCGGAAGGTCCGGCCGTCGTCGTAGGCGATCTCGAGCACGCGGCTCTTCTGGTGCAGGCGGATCTCGGTAGGCGTCGGCATGGCCGTCCGATCATACCGCCGCCACATGCAACAATTCCGTCACAAAAGGTTCTTAGTATCGTCAACATGCCCGCCAATATCCTGCTGGTGGAGGACGAGCCGGCGATCCAGGAGCTGATCGCCGTGAACCTGGAGCACGCCGGCCACCACGTGATCCGTACCAAGGACGCCGAAGGGGCGCTCGGGATCGTGCGCAACGCGCTCCCCGACCTGCTGCTCATCGACTGGATGCTGCCCGGCATGTCGGGCGTGGCGCTCGCCCGCCAGATGCGCCAGGAAGAGCGCACCAAGGGCATCCCCATCATCCTGCTGACCGCGCGCGGCGCCGAGAGCGACAAGGTCGCCGGCCTCGAGGCAGGCGCCGACGACTACGTGACCAAGCCCTTCTCGCCGCGCGAGCTGCTCGCACGCATCAAGGCGGTGCTGCGGCGGCGCGCGCCGCAGATGACCGACGACCCGGTCGAGCTCGGCGGCCTGCGCCTCGAGCCGGAGACGCACCGCGTGTTCGGCGCCAAGCGCACGCTGGATCTGGGCCCGACCGAGTTCCGCCTCCTGCACTTCCTCATGACGCACGCCGAGCGCGTGCATTCGCGCGCCCAGCTCCTCGACCAGGTGTGGGGCGACCACGTGTTCGTCGAGGAGCGCACGGTGGACGTTCACATCCGGCGGCTACGCAAGGCGCTGGAGCCGAGCGGCCACGACCGGCTCATCGAGACCGTGCGCGGCTCGGGCTACCGGCTCACGGCCAGCCCTGCTTGAACCCGGTCTGGGCCCGCACGATCGCGCTCGGCGTGGCGGCCGCGATCCTCGGGCTCGCCTGGCACTGGGCGGCGGCGGCGGCGCTGCTCGGCGTCGCGCTCGCCCTGCACAGCGCGCAGCTCGCCGCGTTCGTGCGCTGGCTGCGCCGCCCGGGCCGCGACGCACTGCCCGCCGGCCGTGGCATCTGGGAAGAGGCCTTCGCGGCGCTGCATCGGCACCTGAAAGAGCGGGACGAGGAGCGCGACCGGCTGCGCGCCGCCTTCGCGCGCTTTCGCGAAGCCGGGCGCGCGCTGCCGGACGGCGTGGTCATCCTCGACCGGGAGTACCGCATCGAATGGGCCAATCCGACGGCCGCGCGCCATTTCGCGATCGACGTGCGCCGCGACCTCGGGCAGCCGGTCGCCAACTTCGTGCGCCAGCCCGACTTCGTCGCGTGGCTCGCGGCGGGCGACTTCCGCGAGCCGCTCACGCTGCGCGGCGCGCGCGGCGATACGGTGCTGCTCGTGCGCCTGATCGAGTTCGGCGACGACCAGAAGCTGCTCAACTCGCGCGACATCACGGCACAGGAACGGCTCGAGACCATGCGCCGCGACTTCGTGGCCAACGTCTCGCACGAGCTGAAGACGCCGATCACGGTGCTGGCAGGCTTCGTCGAGACGCTCAGCGACCCCAAGATCGAGCTGGGCGCGGCGCAGCGCAAGCGCTACCTCGGCCTCATGGCCGAGCAGTCGCGGCGCATGCAGCAGCTGATCGAGGACCTGCTGACGCTCTCGGCGCTGGAATCCAGCCCGGCGCCCGCGGACGAGCAGCCGATCGAGGCGCGGCCGCTCCTGGAGCAGCTCGTCGACGAGGCGCGAGCGCTGTCCGCCGGACGCCACACGATCGAGGCGCGCGTCGAGTCCGGGATGCGGCTGGTGGGCAGCCGGCGCGAGCTGCACAGCGCGTTTTCCAACCTGGTCTCCAACGCCGTGCGCTACACCCCGGCGGGCGGACGCGTCACGCTCGCGTGGCGGGAGGAGGGCGGCCGCGGCGTGTTCTCCGTGGAAGACACGGGCATCGGGGTGGAGCCGCGGCACATTCCGCGCCTCACCGAGCGCTTCTACCGCGTCGACCACGGCCGATCGCGCGAGACCGGCGGCACCGGGCTCGGCCTGGCGATCGTCAAGCACGTGCTGACGCGCCACCAGGCGAGCCTGGAGGTCGAGAGCCGGCTCGGGGAAGGCTCGACGTTCCACGCCGTATTCCCGGCCGAGCGCCTGGTCCCCGGCGACCCGGCGCAGGCGGCCGCCTAGCCCGCCAGCGGCTCGTAGGTCACGCGCTCGAAATCGGCGCCGCGCTCGACTGCTTCGAGCAGCCGCAGGCGAGTGGTGGTACGCATCGCGACCTCGACGATGCGCTTCGGTTTGAACCAGCCCGAGGGCAGCACGAGGCTGGGCGGCGCCTGCAGCGCCGGCACCGCGCCCAGCGCGATGGCGGGCACGAACCGCTCCTCGGCCACGTGCACGCCCGTGCCGCGCACCGAGACGCCCTGCGGCACGCCGGGCAGGTAGCGCAGCCCGCAGACCAGCTCGCCCGACTCCGTGGTCATCAGCCAGCGCACCTGCGCGAGCTGGAAGGCGCGCGCGCCGTCGGCGCGCAGCGCCACCAGCTGTCCGTGCATCACCCGCCGGCCGGCCACGCCGGCGGCGCGCACCATCCTCGCGCCGAGCGCGCTCTCGTCGGCCAGCTGCCAGTCCTCGCAGGCGTAGCCGCGCGCGGCGGCGCGCGCCTCCTCGACCCCCTCGCGGTGCGCGACCCGCCCAAAGGTGGCGATCTCGTCGCGCTCGCGCGCCGTCAGCTCCCGGTGCGAGGCCTCCGCCTGGAACGGCCGGCCGGTCACGAAGTAGTGGATCGCCGGGAGCTCGGCGCAGACCTGCGCGGCGGCGGCGACCCGCTGGCGCTCGGCGCCGCGTACCTGGCGCGCCTCGCACCACTGGCGATAGAGGAAGGAGAGCAGCTGCTCGCACGACGGCTGCACGCAGTCTTCGCCGAGCGCGAGGCGCGCCGGCGACTCGCCCTTGCGCAGCAGCGCGATGCGGTTGCGGATGCTCTTGGCGAGGCGCCGCGCGTCCAGGTAGCGCAGCTCGGGCCCGGTCGCCGGCCCGCGGTTTGCGCAGTCCGAGCCCGCCAGGTCGACGGCGAGCGGCGGCGCGCCGTCCTCAGCCGGGCGCACGGCGGAGATTTCCACCTTCTCGGCCCAGCGCTCCAGCAGGAAGGCGACGAACGTGAGCTGGCGCGGCATCAGCTCGTGCGGATTGCACATGCCCGTCAGGATCGCCCGCAGATAGGCGATGCGCGGCGAGGCGTCGTGCACGTCGCGGTTCAGGTAGTCCTTGACCAGCGCGTCGGTCACCCCGAGCGCCTCGGCGCGGTGGTACACCGCGTGCAGCTGGCGCCAGTCGCGCGCCGGCACCTGCCGGTACGCCCGGTAGTGGTGGAACATGCGCAGCCCGCAGTAGGCGAGCGCGCGCTGGCAGACCAGCGCGAGCTGCGCGCGCAGCGCCGGGTCGCCGGGCTCGAGGCAGCGCAGGTAGCCCAGCCGCATCTGCTCCCAGAGGTCGCTCGTGTTCTCGAAGGCCTCCGCCTCCGGCCGCAGCAGGGGCGCGGCGCGGTGCGTGAAGCGCTTGGCCTGCTCGATCTGCACGAAGTGCACGGCCTCGCGGGCCGCCTCGAGCGCGGCCAGACGGGGCGCGGCGGCGACGGTGGAGCGGTTGAACGCCCAGATCGCGAGCAGGAGCTGTCGCTGCGCCTCGCCGACGTTGGCGAGGGGCACGTGCTCCAGCCACGCCTTGCAGCTCGGCCCGTCGGTGAATTCCGGGCGCGCCGAGGGATCGACGGTGGGCAGCAGCAGCGCCTGCGGCTCGCTCATCGCCACCCCTACAGGAGCACGCGCTCGATTCCGCCCGCGTTCGCCTTGCGCACGAACTCGGGCAGCCAGTCCTCGCCGAGCAGGCGCCGCGCCATCTCGACGACGATGTAGTCGGCCTGCGTGCCGGTGTCGCCGTCGAAGCGCGCGAGGCCCTGCAGGCAGGACGGACAGGAAGTCAGGACCTTGACGGGCGCATCGCCGCCGAGCGCCTCGGCGCCCCGCCTCAGCTCTTCCTCCTTGCGGTAGCGCACCTGGGTAGACACGTCCGGTCGGGTGAGCGCCAGCGTGCCCGATTCGCCGCAGCAGCGCTCGGAGAGCTGCACCGTGCCGCCCGTCAGCGCACGCACCGTCTCGATCGGCGCGCGCAGCTTCATCGGCGTGTGACAGGGATCGTGGTACAGGTAGCGCTCCCCCTGCAGGCCGTCCAGCTTCACGCCTTTCTCGAGCAGGTACTCGTGGATGTCGAGCAGGCGCGACCCCGGGAAGATGCGACCGAACTCGTACTTCTCCAGCTGGTCGAGGCAGGTGCCGCAGGAGACGACCACCGTGCGGATGTCGAGGTAGTTGAGCGTGGTCGCCAGGCGATGGAACAGCACGCGGTTCGCGGTGATGATGCGCTCGCCCCGCGCCTGCTCGCCTGCGGCGGTCTGCGGGTACCCGCAGCACAGGTAGCCCGGCGGCAGCACGCACTGCGCGCCGACCTCGTAGAGCATCGCCTGGGTGGCGAGGCCGACCTGGCTGAACAGGCGCTCGGAGCCGCAGCCCGGGAAGTAGAACACGGCGTCGGACTCCTCGGTCACCTTGGCGGGATCGCGCACCACGGGCACGATCTTCGGGTCCTCGATGTCGAGCAGCGCGCGGGCGGTCTTCTTCGGCAGCCCGCCGGGCATGGGCCGATTGACGAAATGCACGACCTGCGCGGCGAGGCCCGGGCGTCCCGTGGTCGCCGGCGGCCGCAGCGCCTGTGCGCGGCCCGGCCCGCGCAGCAGCCGGTGCGCGACACGCTGCAGCGCGTAGCCCGCGCGAATCAGGATGGCGCGCGCGAGGCGCACCGTGCGCGGGTCGGTCGCATTCAGGAACAGCATCGAGGCACGCGTGCCCAGGTTGGCGCGGCGCCGGCCGGCACGGCGCAGGAGATTGCGCATGGCGATCGAGACGTCGCCGAAGTCGATGTCCACCGGGCAGGGGCTCGCGCACTGGTGGCACACGGTGCAATGGTCGGCGACGTCGGCGAACTCGTCGTAGTGCGCGCGGGTCACGCCGCGCCGCGTCTGCTCCTCGTAGAGGATCGCCTCGATGAGGAGCGACGCCGCGAGGATCTTGTTGCGTGGCGAGTAGAGCAGGTTCGCGCGGGGCACGTGGGTGGCGCAGACCGGCTTGCACTTGCCGCAGCGCAGGCAGTCCTTGATCTGCAGCGCGACCGTGCCGAGGTCGGTCTGCTCGAGGATCAGCGACTCGGCGCCGATCAGCGAGAAGCTCGGCGTGTACGCGTTCGAGAGGTCGCCGCCCTCGAGCAGCTTGCCGGCGTTGAAGCGGCCCTCGGGGTCCGCCGCCGACTTGTAGGCCCGGAACGCCTCGCGCTCGGCGGGCTCGAGGAACTCGAACTTGGTGATGCCGATGCCGTGCTCGCCCGAGATCACGCCGCCGAGCGACTTGGCCAGCCGCATCAGGCGCGCCACGACCTGCGTCGCGCGCTGCAGCATCGCGTAGTCGTCCGAGTTGACGGGAATGTTGCTGTGGACGTTGCCGTCGCCCGCGTGCATGTGGAGCG
This sequence comes from Burkholderiales bacterium, assembly GCA_036274335.1. Lineage (GTDB taxonomy): Bacteria > Pseudomonadota > Gammaproteobacteria > Burkholderiales > SG8-39 > JAABQT01. The sequence continues at coordinate 18,117 of DASUFW010000114.1, forward strand.
CAACGAACACGCGCCCGCGCAGGATCCGGCGATGCACGGCCTCCGCGCCCGCAAGGATCTGCGCGTAGGCCGCCCCCGGAAAGAGCGCCCGCAGCGGCTCGCGCACCTCGGTCTTCCAGGACAGCCGCTCGGTGCGCGACTGCAGCTTCTCGAACTCGACGTCGATGCCGTTCCGCAGCCGCAGCCAGCGCGCGCGCACCGCGGCGAGGAGCTCGAGCGCCTGCTGCGGCCGCTCGCCGAGCAGCTCGGGACGCGGCAGGCGCTCCTCGCCCTGCACCAGCGGCAGCTCGCCCTGGAAGTACTCTTCCAGCGCGTCGAGGAGCTCGAGCTTGTTGTCGATCGAGCACTCGATGTTGATGCGCTCGACGCCGTCCGTATAGGCGGCGAGCTGCTCCAGCGGAATGACCACGTCCTCGTTGATCTTGAAGGCGTTGGTGTGCCGCGCGATCGCCGCCGTGCGGGCGCGGTCGAGCCAGAAGCGCTTGCGCGCCTCGGCCGACACCGCGACGAACCCCTCCCCGCCGCGCGCGTTGGCGATGCGCACCACGGCGGAGGCACTGCTCGCCACCTCGTCGACGTTCTCGCCCACCAGGTCGCCGATCAGCACCATGCGCGGGCGCTCGCCGCGGCGCGATTTCGTGGCGTAGCCCACCGCCTTCACGTAGCGCTCGTCGAGGTGCTCCAGCCCCGCGAGCCGCACGCCCGCCTGCCGCGCGACGTAGTCCCTCACTTCGACGATCGCGGGCACCGCCTGCGCGGCGGTGCCGAAGAACTCCAGGCACACCGTGCGCGTATGCGCCGGCATCTTGTGCAGGATGAAGCGCGCCGCAACGATGATCCCGTCGCAGCCCTCCTTCTGCACGCCGGGCAGGCCGCCCAGGAACTTGTCGGTGACGTCCTTGCCCAGGCCATGCTTGCGGAACGCGCTTCCCGGGATGTCGATCGCGCGCTCCTCGAGCAGCTTCTCGCCGTCGGGCGAGATGCGGCGCAGGTGGAACGTGGCGACCTCGGCGTCCTGCAACCTCCCCAGGTTGTGCCGGTAGCGCTCGACCTCCAGCCACTCGCCCTGCGGGGTGACCATCTTCCACCAGACGAGGTTGTCGATGGCGGTGCCCCACAGCACCGCCTTCTTGCCGCCGGCGTTCATGGCCACGTTGCCGCCGATGCAGGAGGCGTCCGCCGAGGTGGGATCGACCGCGAACACCAGCCCGGCGGACTCCGCGGCCTCCATCGCCCGGCGCGTGACCACGCCGGCGCCGGCGCGCACGGTCGGCACCTTGTTGCGCCCGACGCCAGGCAGCTCGAGCACCTCGATCGGCCCCAGCGCATCCAGCTTCTCGGTGTTGAGCACCGCCGAGCGCGCGGTGAGCGGCACGGCGCCGCCGGTGTAGCCCGTACCGCCGCCGCGCGGGACGATGGTCAGCTCGAGCGCGGCGAGTGCGCGCACCAGCGGCAGCACCTCCTCCTCGCGATCCGGGCTCACCACCACGAACGGATATTCGACCCGCCAGTCGGTCGCGTCCGTGACGTGAGACACGCGGGCAAAGCCGTCGAAGGCGATGTTGTCGCGACGCGTGACGCGCTTCAGCCGCCGCAGCGCCTTCGCACGCAGCGCGCGCGTCTCGTCGAACCAGGCTTCGAAGCGCGCGAGCGCCTCGTGGGCGAGCGCGAGCAGCCGCTCGACCTTGTCGCTCTCGCCGCGCCGCGCCTCGATGTCCGCGAGCCTCGCGCGCATGCCGCCCAGCAGCTGCCGGCGCGCGCGGCGGCGCCCAAGCAGGCCGTCCTCCAGGTAGGGATTGCGGCGCACCACCCAGATCTCGCCCAGCACCTCGTACAGCATGCGCGCCGAGCGTCCGGTGCGCCGCTCCGCGCGCAGCTCCGAGATCAGCGCCCAGCCTTCCGCGCCGAGCAGGCGCAGCACGATCTCGCGGTCGGAGAAGGACGTGTAGTTGTAGGGGATCTCGCGCAGCCGGGACTGCATGTCAGGCGCTCCCGGGCGTGCCGAACAGGTCGCGATAGCACGCGTAGAAGCTGGACATCATCACCGGCAGCGCGACCAGCATCATCGTCATGAACAGCACCGACAGGAGCGCGGCCGGATCCGAGCCCTGCGGGCCGGCGAGCGCGAGCGCGAGGCCCAGCACCAGGTTGGAGATCAGGATCATCAGCACGACGCCGAAGGCGAGATACAGCGCGAACGCGCGCCAGTTGAGCAGGCACGCGAAGAAGCTGAAGAACGCCGCCTTCACCGGCGCCATGCCGTGCCAGGCGACCAGCAGCGGCGCGAAGAACACCGCCATCGCGGTCGGCAGCGTCAGCACCAGCGCGGCGAGCACGCCCGCGCGCGAAGCCTCCGCGCCGTCCTCGGCGGACGGCGCCTGGCCGAGGAACGCGCGCAGCAGCACGCCGTCGTCGACGAGCGACGAGCCGAGGATCGCCAGGCTGACGCCGGCGAGGTAGACCGCGCCGAGCACCAGTTGCCCCTGCGCGCGCTCCTGGAATCCGGCAAACAGCATCTGCATCTCCAGCCGCTGGTGCAGCGCGCTCGCGCGTCCCGCGATCATGAAGCCCACCGTGAAGCCGGGGTACAGGAGCAGGCCGAGCGCGGTGCCGATCAGCGGCACGCGCGTCATCAGGAGGGTCAGGATGAGGTAGCCGAACGCGAGCAGCATCCATCCCAGCGGCGCCCCGGCGAACATGCGCGCGCCCTCCAGGACCCAGCGTACGCCGCGCGCCGGCGCCACGATGCGCGCGTTCATGGCGCCTCCATCCAGGGCGGCGCCTGCGCCGCCCGCTGCGCGAGCATTTCGCCGAAGTGCGCCGGATCGTGCGCGTGCACCAGCTCGCCCGGCCGGGGCAGGTGCAGGTCGTGCAGGCGCGACAGCCAGAAGCGGAGCGCGGCGGCGCGCAGCATCGCCGGCCATGCCTCGCGCTCGACCGGCGCGAACGGCCGCAGCGCATCGTAGGCGCCGAGGAACGCGCGCAGGCGGGCGGGCTCGAGGCGCCGGTCGCCGGCCGGATCGACCAGGCACCAGTCGTTCGCGCACACGGCGACGTCGTACAGCAGGCAGTCCACGCCGGCGAAGTAGAAGTCGATCACGCCGCTCAGCCGGCCGTTCTCGAACAGCGCGTTGTCGCGGAACAGGTCCGCATGCACCGGGCCGCGCGGCAGGTCCGGAAAGCGCTGCCCGGCCTGGAAGGCGAGCTCGGCCTCGATGCGCCGGCGCTCGGCCTCGCTGACGCGCGCCTGCAGGTCGCGCGCCGCGGCGCGCCACCAGCGCGGCCCGCGCGGATTCTCGAGATACGCCCCGTAGGAGCGCCCGGCGAGGTGCATGCGCGCCAGCAGCTGCCCGAGCTCGGCGCATTCGTGCGCGCCCGGGCGCTCGACGGAGACGCCCGGCAGCCGCGTCACGAGCGCCGCCGGCTTGCCGTTCAGCTCGCCGAGGTAGGCGTCGGCCAGGTTGGCGATCGGGGCCGGGCACGGAATGCCGTGTCGCGCGAGGTGCGCCATGAGGTCGAGGTAGAAGGGCAGCTCGGCCGCCGGCAGGCGCTCGAACAGCGTCAGGACGTAGCGTCCCTGGGTCGTGGCGACGAAGTAGTTGGTGTTCTCGATGCCGGCCTGGATCGGCTCGAGCGACTCGAGCGCGCCGATCGAATACCCGCGCAGCCACGCCGCGAGCTCGGCCTGCGAGACGGGCGTGTAGACCGACAAGTCAGCGACGCCGCGGCCCGGCCTGTGCGGTCGCCGGCACGATCGCCGGGGCGGGAAGGCGGCGCATGCGGCGGATTTTACTAGAGGTTGAGCAGCACCTCGCGCTCCTGCGGCGAGGGCTCGAAGCCGCGCTTCTCGTAGTACGCGAAGATCGCATCCACCACCGCCTGCGGCTCGTCGATCACCTGCAGCAGGTCGGCGTCGCCCGGGTCGATCATGCCCTCGCCGACCAGCCGGTCGGCGATCCAGTCGCGCAGCCCGCGCCAGAACGGCGCGTGCATCAGGATGATCGGCATGCGGCGCGTCTTGCCGGTCTGCACGAGCGTGAGCGCCTCGAACAGCTCGTCCAGGGTGCCGTAGCCGCCGGGCAGGACGATGTAGGCGGTGGCGAACTTCACGAACATCACCTTGCGCGCGAAGAAGTGCTTGAAGCGCAGGCTGATGTCCTGGAACTCGTTGGCGTGCTGCTCGCGCGGCAGGTCGATGTTGAGGCCGATGGCCGGCGCCCGCCCCGCGAAGGCGCCGCGGTTGGAGGCCTCCATCACGCCCGGGCCGCCGCCCGAGATGACCGCGAAGCCCGCATCGGAGAGCAGTCGCGACACTTCCTCGGCGAGGCGGTAGTACGGGGCATCCTTGGCGACGCGCGCGCTGCCGAAGAGCGACACCGCAGGCCGGATGTTGGCGAGGCGCTCGGTCGCCTCGACGAACTCTGCCATAATGCCGAACACCCGCCACGCCTCGCGCGCGCTGATCTCGGGCGCGCGTACCGCAGGCTTCGGCAGCTTGTCGTTGCTCACAAGTCGCTCATCGTGTCAGGGAATGCTCCGCAAAAGACGCTGCTGCTCGTCGACGGGTCGTCGTACCTCTACCGGGCATTTCACGCACTGCCCGAGCTGAAGAGCCCGCGCGGCGAGCCGACCGGCGCGATCCGCGGCGTGCTCGCCATGCTACGGCGGCTCGCCGAGGACCACAAGGCGCAGGCGCGTGCCTGCGTGTTCGACGCCAAGGGCCCGACCTTCCGAGAGAAGGAGTACGCCGAGTACAAGGCGAACCGGCCGTCGATGCCGGAGGACCTCGCCGTGCAGATCGAGCCGCTCAAGGAAGCGGCCGCGGCGCTCGGCTGGCCGGTGCTCGCCGAGGAGGGCGTGGAGGCGGACGACGTCATCGCCACGCTCGCCGCCGAGGCCACGCGCCGCGGCTGGCGCACCGTCGTCTCGACCGGCGACAAGGACCTCGCGCAGCTCGTCGACGATCACGTGACGCTGGTCAACACCATGAGCAACGAAGTGCTCGATCCGGAGGGCGTGCGCGCGAAGTTCGGCGTCGCGCCGGACCGGATCGTCGACTTCCTCGCCCTCACCGGCGATGCGGTGGACAACGTGCCCGGCGTGGACAAGGTGGGACCCAAGACCGCGGCGAAGTGGATCCAGCAGTACGGGTCGCTCGACGAGGTGATGGCGCACGCCGACGAGATCGGCGGCGCCGTCGGCGCGAACCTGAAGAAGGCGCTCGACTGGCTGCCCACGGGCAGGCGCCTGCTCACCGTGAAGCGCGATGTCGCGCTTCCCGTGGGCCTCGATCAGCTCGGCGGCGCGCCCGACGAGGCGAAGCAGCGCGCGCTCTACGAACGTTTCGGCTTCCGGGCCTGGCTTGCCGAGGTGGGCGGTGCGAGCGCCGACGCGGCCGTTCCTTCGGTCCCGCCCTCGACGGCCGATACCGGCGAGAGACAGCGACGCGCCTATACCGGCCTCGCCGACGAAGCGGCGCTCACGCGGTGGCTGAATGAGATGCGCGCGGCGCCGCTGGTCGGCTTCGACACCGAGACCACCGCCCTCGAGCCGATGCACGCGCGCCTGGTCGGCATGTCCTTCGCCTTCGACGGGCGCGCCGTGTACCTGCCGCTCGCGCACGCCTATCCCGGCGCGCCCGAGCAGGTGGGCGTGGCGCGGGCGCTCGAGCTCCTGCGCCCCTGGCTCGAGGACGCGGGCGCGAAGAAGGTAGGCCAGAACCTGAAGTTCGACGCGCACGTGCTCGCCAACCACGGCGTGCAGCTCGCGGGCATCGCGCACGACACGCTGCTCGAGTCCTACGTGCTGGAGGTGCACGAGCGGCACGACCTCGATTCGCTCTCGCAGCGCCACCTCGGGTGGAAGACGATCTCCTACGACGAGGTCACCGGCAAGGGCGCGGCGCGCATCCCGTTCTCGGCGGTCAGCGTGGAGCGCGCCACGGAGTACGCGGCCGAGGACGCCGATTGCGCGCTCGCCGTGCACGACGTACTGCTGCCGCGCATCGCCGCCGATGAAGCGCTGCGGCGCGTCTACGAAACGATCGAGATGCCGGTGATGCCGGTGCTGTTCCGCATGGAGAGGAACGGCGTGCTGCTCGACCGTGGTCAGCTCGAGGCGCAGAGCCACGAGCTCGGCAAGGAGATGCTGGCGCTCGAGCAGCAGGCTTACGCCGCCGCCGGGCAGCCGTTCAACCTGAACTCGCCGAAGCAGATCCAGGAGATCCTCTTCGAGCGCCAGAAGCTGCCGGTGAAGAAGAAGACGCCCTCGGGCCAGCCCTCCACGGACGAGGACGTGCTCGCCGAGCTCGCGCTCGACTACCCGCTGCCCAAGCTCCTGCTCGAGTACCGCGGCATCGCCAAGCTCAAGTCCACCTACACGGACAAGCTGCCGAAGATGATCCATCCCGGGACCGGCCGGGTGCACACGACCTACTCGCAGGCGGTCGCCGTGACCGGGCGGCTGGCGTCCAACGACCCCAACCTGCAGAACATTCCCATCCGCACGCCGCAGGGCCGGCGCATCCGCGCGGCGTTCGTCGCGCCGCCGGGCAGCCGCATCGTCTCGGCCGACTATTCGCAGATCGAGCTGCGCATCATGGCGCACCTGTCGGGCGACGAGGGGCTGCGCCACGCGTTCGCGCACGGCCAGGACGTGCACCGCGCCACGGCCGCCGAAGTGTTCGGGCGCGCGCTGGACGAAGTGACGCCGGACGAGCGCCGCACCGCCAAGGTGATCAACTTCGGGCTGATCTACGGCATGAGCGCGTTCGGGCTCGCGCAGAACCTGGGCATCGAGCGCGCCACCGCGCAGGCCTACATCGACTCGTACTTTTCCCGCTATCCCGGGGTCAAGCGCTACATGGACGACACCCGGGAGAAGGCCCGGCGCGAGGGCTTCGTCGAGACGGTGTTCGGCCGGCGGCTTTGGCTGCCCGAGATCCGCTCCGGCAACCCGCAGCGGCGCGCGGGCGCCGAGCGCGCGGCGATCAACGCCCCCATGCAGGGCACGGCAGCCGACCTCGTCAAGCTCGCCATGATCGCGGTGCAGGGCTGGCTGGACGAGGCGCGGCTCGCTTCCAAGCTGGTGATGCAGGTCCACGACGAGCTGGTGCTCGAGGTGCCGGAGGGCGAGCTCGAGCGCGTGCGCGAGGGGGTGCGCAGCCGCATGCAGGA